>DDJH01000156.1:0-1123 GCA_002338895.1 Lentisphaeria bacterium UBA1829
TATCTTCTTTGATAAAACAGAATTCTCAATTTTATATAGCAAATTATTACAAAAAATTCTTTTTTTTTGTAACTATGACAAAAAATGTCAGACATAATCCGCTATATTATAACAGAAAAGAGCGCTCTCAACAAAACAGCTGAATCAAGATAGGAGTTTTGCTATGAATAAAAACGATGCTCTTAAAAAATTTTTTGACTGTATCCAAAAAGACGATTCCGCAGGAGCATTTGCAGCCTTGGCATTTGTTCCCATCGAAACTCTCAATGAGCAGGACGAGAAAGGATACGACATGCTGATCCGGGCCGTCACCGATCACAACTCCTGCGCAGTCGAAGCCCTGCTTCAGGACGGTCGTTGCGACTGGAGCCATGAAGAAAAACTCCATGGGAAACGTGCTTTGGAAATCGCTCGGACCTATCCTTCGGATTCTCGAATTTACCAGGCTTTTCAGGACAACAAAAAGCCAAACTTCATTTACCGAAACGGAGAGGTCATTCCCTGTGCCGACATCTATGAACAGATTCTGGATGGCAGACTCGAAGCCGATCGCGGCTGTTTTGATCTTCTGGATCTCCAGTCCTCCGCCGAACTCCTTCTTGTCGGCCGAATCCATAAAAGCAATTTTGAAGCATGGATCAAACTTGCCTCCTTCCACTGATCCCTCCGCGGCACGGCAGACCCGAAACGCGGTCGATCAAAAATAACCGGATCGGGAGAAAACATCGTGATATCCGAAGGAATTCCCCCAGAAAGGGCTCCCTCCCTTCTGCGGGAATTCCTTTTCCCCTTCTCACTTCCGGTCTGAAAAAGAATTCATCCGCAACGACTGCCCCTCTCTCCACCCCCTCATCCGAACGGACTTTCTTTGCAGGGTTCTGTCCGCAGACTTGAAAAAATACGAANNATTCGTAGTATATTAAAAATCCGAATTCGTAGTATAAGGAGTTTTTATTGTATGCGGACAGCGATTCGGAAAATGATTCACGCCACCAATGTGATCGACCATGCCTATCTTGTGAAGGGGCGTTCGATGGCGGTCAAGCCGAATATTGTGCTTCTGATGTATGCGCTGGTCAACGATGAGAATCTTTCCCAGAGCAAATTGCGCAATGAGTGGCTT
>DDJH01000156.1:1139-7095 GCA_002338895.1 Lentisphaeria bacterium UBA1829
AACACGATTGTTACGGAATGCAGAAACAGCGGATATCTCACCCTGGAACCGATTCCGGGGAAACGACGGGAATGTTTTCTGCATCTGACGAAGCGCGGGAAGGAATTTGCGGATCTGATTCTGGCGGAAATCCATACGGCGGAAGAGAAGGCGATGCGGGAAACCGTCGCCCGCTTCTCTCCGGAGTTTGTGGAAGCGCTGGACTTCTATGCAAAGAAATTTCACTCGGCATTGAATCTGGGAGAAGAGACCGATGAAGAATGATTCTCTTCTGTTCTGGAAATATGTTGCGCCGTCCGTATTCGGAGCGGTGATCGGAGGGTCGTTTGCGATCGTGGACGCGATCTTCATCGGTCTTTCGGGCGGGAAGAATGGTCTGGCGGCGACGGCGCTGACCTGGCCGCTGGTGATGCTGCTGCAGGCGTTCGGATTTCTGACCGGATCGGGCGGAGCGGTGCTGATTGCGCAGAGCCGCGGAGCGAAGGAAGAGGAGAAAGAGAAGAGATTCTTTTCGCAGACGGTCCTTCTCTCCATCGCGTGGAGTGCGATTCTGACGGCGGGGACCTTTCCGTTTCTTCCGGAAATTTTAACGGTACTGGGGGCGACGGAGGAGCTGATGCCGGTCTCTCTGCGGTATTCGCAGATTCTGACGGGAGGAGTCTTTTTTTCGATCTACATGTCGATGTGCCTGGAAGTGATCCGGAACGACGGGCATCCGACGCTCTCGATGCTTCTGATGGTCACCGGACTTCTTTCGAACATTGTGCTGGACTGGGTGTTTGTCTTTTATCTGGGTTTCGGCGCGGTCGGAGCGGCGATTGCGACGGTGGTCAGTCAGGCGGCGGCCTGTGTGCTCGGCACAATCTACTTCTGTTCGCCGCTGACCCGTCTGCGTTTTTCCTCCGGGATCTTCCATCCGAACTGGAAGGAGATCGGCCAAATCACGATGACCGGACTACCGATCTTCGGCAACATGCTCTCCATCATCGCCATGCTCTATATGCACAACACGCAGGCGCTGCGCTATGGAGCAATTGACGGACTGGCGGCCTATACGGTGATCTCGTCGCTGGAGGCGCTCGGGTCGATGTTCATGACAGGAATTGCGGGAGGAGTACAACCTCTGTCCGCGTCGATGTACGGAGCAGGCAAGCGTCTGCGGCAGAACCGGTTCGGAAATTACGGCTACTATTTTGCCTTTGCTTCGGGTGTGGTTCTGATGCTGTTTTCCTTTGCGATGTACAATGTCATTCCGGGGTGGATGGGACTTTCCGCGGGCAATGCGCAGGAACTGGCGAAACACGGGATTCTGCTTTCGGCGCCGGCATTTCTGCTTCTGGGAGTGATTCGGGTGGCGGCCTTTTATTATCAGTCGACGGGGAACATTGTGAAGTCGTCCTGGCTGATTTACGGGGATTCTTTTCTTGCGCTGCCGATCTGTATTTTCAGTCTGCCGCTGTGGCTGGGGATGAACGGGGTCTGGCTGGCGATGCCGGTATCCCGCCTTCTTCTGATGGGACTTCTCCTCTACTTCTGGTTCGGCTCTCCCCGCCGGAAAGAAAGAGAAACTCCGATTCACCTGAACTGCTGACCGAACCGGAGCGACGGTTCAGATGTCCCTCCGCGGAATTCGAAAGGGATCCTTCAGCATCGCGGAGGATTTTCCTGCTGAACTCTTTTCCGGATGCGGTCCAGAAACAGTTCCGCCGCCGGGGAAAAAAGCTGATTCTTCTTCCAGACCAGATTCAATCCGGACTCCAGACGCGGCGAAAGAGGACGAAAACAAAGCTCGGAAGATCCGGTAAAATGCAGCAGCTTGTCCAGCGTCACCGCGCAGCCGACCCCTTCCTCCACCATCAGAGCCGCATTGTAAATCAGATTGTAGGTGGCAACAAAATTCCAGTGAGATTCCACCCCGCCGAACCAGTCGGACCAGGCGTTCTTCTGGGAAAAACGCTGTACGACCTGTCTGGAACAGATCAGCGGAACCCCGGAAAGATCCTCTTTCCGGATCGTCTTCTTCCGGGAGAGCGGAAAATCCTTCCGCATCACAATGCCCCAGACGTCCTTGTCCGGAAGATTGACAAAATCATATTTCTCAATCTTCACCGGCTGAATCAGAACACCGAAATCCAGCATTCCCTTGTCCAGACGCTCCATGACATCCTCCGCATTGCCGCTGTAAAGATGAAAACGGATTCCCGGGTATTCGCTCTGAATTTCACGGATCACGCGGGCGATCCGGCGCATGGCTTCCGTCTCCCCGCCCCCGACATGGACATCTCCGGCGACCGTCTCGCCCATCGAATCAAATTCCGATTTCGTCTTCTGCACCATCTCCAGAATCTCTTCCGCCCGCTTCCGAAGCAGCATCCCCTCCCGGGTCAGTGTCACGGAATGGCTTCCCCGGAGAAAGAGTTTCTGACCGAGTTCCTCCTCCAGATCCTGCAGCTGACGGGAGAGAGTCGGCTGTGTCACATGCAGTCTCCGCGCGGCTCCGGTCATGCTTTCCTCCCGCGCGACTCCCAGAAAATATCGTAATACTCTCAGTTCCATGCTTCCTTCCTCCTCGTTTTTTTCAATGGAAGGTACCATATCTCCCTGTGATATAATTTTCAAGCATAACATGATATAAGAAATAAGTATTTGCTATTTCATAAAAAACAATTACATTCCTTTCTCAGAGAAAAAAAGGAGGTGTTGACCATGAATTCACAAAAAAGGCGATCCACCGTTTCAGATCAGAATCCGAAGCATCCTGCCGGCGTCACCCCCCTTCGGTCGGCGGATGGTTCTGGAACGCCCCCGGAAGAGAAAACATTCCGGACGATTTTCCGGACAGTGACACATCGACGGATCCTGCTGTCCATCCTCATTCCAGCTGCGGCGTTCGTGTTCTTTGCCGCCTACGCAAAACAAGCGGAAACAAAAGGAGATTCCGGCATGAAGCAATCCACCATTCTCATCACGATCGGATCCAGAGAATTCACCGCCGAACTGGAGGACAACGCCGCGGCGGACGCATTGCGCAAACAACTTCCACTGGATGTCACGATGCGGGAATTCAACGGAAATGAAAAATATGTTGATCTTCCGGAAAGACTTCCGGAACGCGCCGTTGCGCCCGGCAGAATCCGGAACGGAGATCTGATGCTGTACGGCTCCTCCACTCTGGTTCTGTTCTACGACAGCTTTCCGACGCAGTACCGCTACACCCGTCTGGGAAGAGTCACCGATCCCGCCGGACTCAGGGAAGCTCTGGGACAGGGGAATCCGACCGTTCGATTCTCCTCCGTTCCCCGGAAGAAGAACCTCCGGCGCACCGCTTCCGACGGAGCCGTGATCCAGCGGGAAAATCCCGCCATGCCGACACGGGTTCTGAAGAAAGGCACCCGGATCAATCTGCACTTCGGCAAAACCGTCATTCCCGCGATTCTGAACGACAGCGAGACCGCCAGGGCCCTTCTTGCCCGTCTGCCGCTCACGCAGCGGATGACCCGCTACTCCCACGACTTCTGCGGCGTGATGGAATCCCCCCTCCCCTACCGGGAGGACGAGGTCCACTACGGATGGCTGAACGGCGACATCGATTTCGCCCGCGACGGCAACTACTTCACCATCCTCTTTGAAGACGAAAAAAATTCCGGGCAGTACGGCCACCAGATCAACATCGGAGCCATTGCCTGCGAACTTTCCCGGATCGCCTCGCTTCGCGGCAGCTATGATGTCCGCATCGAACGGGCGGAATAAACAACCTGTGCTCACAGAACATCAACCATACAGAACAAGGAGATGAAACAATGAAAATGGAACTGGGAATGACAGGAAAAGTTGTGCTGGTTGCCGGCGCCACCAGCGGAATCGGAAAAGCGACAGCGATTCTGTTCGCCCGCTCGGGCGCCTCGGTGGTGCTGGCGGGACGGCGCGAAAAGTTGCTGCGGGAAATCACCGGGGAACTGACCGGAGAGGGACTCAAGGCGGCATGGACGGTCTGCGATGTCACCGACGAGGAACAGGTGAAGGCGATGATCGACTTCACCGTCCGGACCTTCGGCCGTCTCGACTGCGCCTACAACAACGCGGGCATCATGAGCGACGATGTGGAAACCGCCGAACTGGATTCCGCAGAATTCGACCGTGTCATCAACATCAATCTCCGCAGCATGTTTCTCTGCATGAAATATGAACTGCGCCAGATGCTCCGTCAGGGCGGAGAAGGGTACGCGATCGTCAACTGCTCCTCGATCGGCGGTCTGATCGGTCTTCCGGGACGCGTGGCGTATCACGCCTCCAAGCACGCCGTTCTCGGGATGACCAAATGCGCGGCGCTGGAATATGCGGCCCGCGGAATCCGGATCAATGCCATCTGTCCGGCGACCATTGAAACCCCGATGGTCGAAAAGATGCTGGCAACTGGCGCAATCCGCGAAGTGGCCGAGCCGATCGGACGGTTCGGACATCCGGAAGAGGTCGCTTCCACGGTCCTCTGGCTCTGCAGTCCGGCGGCCAGCTTCATTGTCGGACAGGGAATCGCGGTCGACGGCGGCTACACGGTCAAATAAAAACGCTTTCGGAGACTTGAAATGATGAAACAAATCCTTCTGATCTCATCCAGTCCGCGGCGCGGGGGCAACTCCGATCTGCTGTGTGACGAGTTCCTCAGGGGAGCGCGCGACGCCGGGCATTCGGCGGAAAAGATCTTCCTTGCGGACAAGACCATTCACTACTGCACCGGATGCGGGGCGTGCGCGAATGCGACAAGGCCGTGTGTCCAGAAAGACGATGTCGCCGATATTCTGGAGAAGATGGTCGCCGCCGATGTGCTGGTCCTGGCAACGCCGGTCTACTTCTACACGATGTGCGCGCAGCTCAAGACGCTGATCGACCGGAGCTGTCCGCGCTACACGGCGATCTCGAACAAGGAGTTCTACTTCATCCTCACCGCGGCCGATCCGGACGTCCGGGCCATGGACCGGACTCTGGAGAGTCTGCGCGCATTCACGGAGGACTGTCTGGAGGGAAGCCGCGAAAAAGGCGTCCTCTACGGAGTCGGCGCGATGGAAAAGGGCGATGTCCGCCACCTTCCGGTCTTTCGCGAAGCATACGAAACGGGCCGCGCCGTCTGAAGTCGCGGCTAATTGACAACAAACAACATACCAGGGAGATGGAATCCTATGAAAATTCTAACTGTGACAGCTCTTGCCCTGTTCACCCTTGCCGGAAGTGCCGCAGCGGATCCGCTTCCAAAGAAAGGAGTCACGATGAACACCATTGCAAACGACACCCGTATTTTCCGGATCAATCCGGAGATCACCGCCCGGGACATCCGTTTCAAAAACCGTTTCGGCATTGAACTTGCCGGACATCTCTACCTTCCGAAAAATTTCAACGAGTCGGGCAGTTACACCGCCATCGCGGTCAGCGGACCGTTCGGAGCGGTCAAGGAGCAGTCCTCCGGTCTTTACGCGCAGGAGCTTGCTGCCAGAGGATTCGTGACTCTGGCATTTGATCCGTCGTTCACCGGAGAGAGCGGGGGAGAGCCCCGCGCCGTCGCATCGCCGGACATCAACACGGAAGATTTTTCGGCCGCCGTCGACTGTCTCTCCCTCCTCCCCGGCGTGAATCCCGAACGGATCGGGATTCTCGGAATCTGCGGATGGGGCGGACTGGCTCTCAATGCCGCCGCAAACGATCCCCGCATCAAGGGAACCGTGGCGGTCACCATGTACGACATGAGCCGCGTCACCGCCAACGGCTACTTTGACTCCATGGATGCCGACGGCCGCTATGAACTTCGCCGTCAGCTCAATGCCCAGCGTCTGAAAGATGTCCGAAGCGGCAAATACGAATCCGCCGGCGGCGTTCCGGACGTTCTCCCCAAGGACGCCCCCCAGTTCGCGAAGGACTATTTTGCCTACTACAAAACTCCGCGCGGCTACCATCCCCGCTCCCTGAA
>DDJH01000118.1:0-4120 GCA_002338895.1 Lentisphaeria bacterium UBA1829
TTCAAAAGTTTTTGCTTACAGAATATAGCATCATGTTTTCAGTTCTGCAAATAAATATTCGCGCCAATTTTCAAAATTTCCCGCACAGCAACACGTTCCATCGGAAAAACAGGGTGCAGCAGGCGGAGGGCGGAAGGAAGAAATTCCCGAAAAATCCCTCTTCGCTGCGAAAGCTCCCCCCCATCTTCTATCCCTCTTCGGAAAGCGCCGCATTCCCGAGTGCGCACCCGGGGGAACCGTGTCCGAAAGCGCTTTTCCGAAAAAGATTATGACACAGTATTGCCGTTTGTGTGTCACTATGTTATAATATTCTTCAGAACGAAGGCGAACGCCCGGAAAAACAGGAAAAACGATCATGCCCAAGGATATTCAGAACAGCATCAACGCTCTTTATGGCTCATTGGTGGCGGAACTGGACCATTTCAACAGGGGAGAACAGTTCCACTCGATCCGGGAGCTGATCCGGCGGCACCGCGTCTCGCGCCGAGTCGTGGAAAAAACCCTCGCGCGCCTGGAGGAGAACGGACAGATCGCCATCCAGCCGGCGGAAGGAATCTTTGTCCGGGGCGACCGCGAAAAAACCACCCGGACCATCGTCTGCGTTCACTGCGACTGGCCGGCCGAATACTGGCAGAATCTGGATTCCGCCATTGAAGCGGAGCTGCAGAAATATCCCGGTTTTCATTTTACCCGCGCGTTCTTCGAACCCAATTCGGGACAGGATTATCTGAAACTTCTGAATTCCCTTCACTGCGACGTCATTCTGTTCACCTTTCCGATCCATCATTTCTCGCAGCAGGAAATCGCCGCCATTCTGAATGTGAAAACGCCCATCGTCTTTCTGGAAAACAACCTTCTCTGCGACGGCATCAACGCCATCGACTCCCAGCCGGAGTTCTCGGGCATGACCGCCGCGGAATGCCTGATCCGGAACGGACACCGGAAACTGGCCCTGATCCTCTCCGAACCCTGGAGCATCGGCGACGACCGGCGCAACAGCGGGTTCCTCAATTATGCCAGACTTCAGGGAATCGAGCCGGAAATCATCGACTGTCACGTGGAAGGCGGCGATGCCTCCTGCAGCAAAGTCTTTGACAGCATGCTCGCCCATCTCCGCCGCAACGGGCCGACCTTCACCGGATGCTTCACCATGAGCGACTATTCCGCCCTCGGCGTCATCAGCGCTATCAAGGAGTACGGTCTCCGCGTGCCGGACGACATCAGCATCATCGGCGAAGCCGGAATCCCGAGCGGCGCGTTCTTCGATCCGCCCCTCACCACCATTGCGCACGACACCTCCCTGCGGGCAGCCGTCATCCTGGAGGGAATTCTGGATCTCTTCGCCGGCGGATCCTTCGGCATCCGCACGGTCCCCACAAAATTGATCGAACGAAAATCCGTCAAAAATATCACAGGAGGAGCAAAATGAAAATCCTGGGGAAAAACTTCACACTGACAGAGCTTCTTATCGTAATTGTGATCATCGCCATTCTGGCGTCGCTTCTGCTTCCGGCGCTTCAATCGGCAAGGGAGAAGGCAAACAGCATCCGCTGCGTCAACAATCTTTCCCAGCTGATGAAGGGAGAACATCTTTATGCGTCGGATTTTGAAGATCATCTCTATTTTGTCTCAAAAATCAGCGGCGTCATCTGGTACTGGCCGGACATGCTGAAAAAACGTCTGAAATACGTTCCGGCCGGAAAGCTCTACGCGTGCCCGTCGAACCCGAACTCCCCGCAGGATTTCGACAGCTGGAAAACCTACGGAATGTACCGTGCCGGAAAAAGCGGCGGATACGGCGACACCGACTGGCAGAAGAATACGGCGAAAAACGGCGATTTCGTCATCCTCATCACCGGAGAGAGCGAATTCCTCGGCTACAAACTCAGCCGGATGAAAAATGCCACCGGTCTTGTCATGATCACCGACTCCATCAATGTCAGCACCGGCAATCCCATTCCGCAGTGGATACCCGCCTGGTTCCTCGACGACAACAGCGGCATCCACACCATTCACAAAGGACGGGCAAACGTCGCCTTCGCCGACGGTCATACGGCGGGCATGACCGCCTATCAGCTCCGCTATCAGACCACCCTTCCCATCAAATGCACCTATACGGAATTCAAAAAACAACTTTGTCTCTGGTAACAGAAAGGATTCAATGATGCGTTTCTCTTCGATTCTCTCCCTTCTTTCCGCGTTTTTCCTGACAGGGCTTCCTGTTTCATCGATCGCGGCGGAAACCTCCGCGACCATCGGCTCGCCCTACGGCATCTGCGCCCATCTGAACCGATGGGAATACGACCGGATGCCGCAGGAACTGGAGCTGATCCGCCAGGCGGGCATCCGCCATGTCCGAACCGATCTGGACTGGAACCAGATTGAACCGGAAAAGGGAAAGTGGAACTTCGAGCGCTGGGACGCTCTCGTCAAAGAAGCGGAAAAACGGGACATCACCCTGCTGCCGATCCTCGGCGGAAGCCAGCCGCGCTGGGGATCTCCCCTCGTCAAACACATGGACGACTGGAAAACCTATCTGGAAACCGTTCTTTCCCGCTATCCTGCCCTTCCCTGTTGGGAGGTGGTAAACGAACCCAATCTCAATGAGTTCTCCAGAGCGGAAGCCTATGTCCCCCTTCTGAAGGAGAGCTATCGCACCATCAAACGCATTCATCCCGGAGCAAACGTCACGACCGGAGGCATGGGGGATATTCCCCTCCCCTATCTGGAACGGATGCTGAAGTCCGGAGCATCCGGCTCCTTCGACATCATGAACGTGCATCCCTACTACTGGAAGGGTCTTCCGGAAAGCTCGCTAGCCTGGGAGCTCCAGGAGCTCAGAAAACAGATGAGAAAATACGGTTCGGAAAAACCCGTCTGGATCACGGAGACCGGATACGCCACCGCTTCGGGCAGAAATATGACGGGAATCACCCATGCGGCCCTTCGGAAACTGAATCTGCACCGGGATTCCACTCCCGTTGTGCTGATCTGCGACGACGACTTTCATTACTATTCCGAAGGACGGAACATTCATCGTCTGGCCTTTTTCTCCCCGAACCGGAAGTTCCGGGAGATCACGCTGAAGGAGCTCGGGAAACTCGATCCCGGAACCTTTCCTCTTCTGATGCTCTCCGTGACCGAAGGATTTCCGATGGCCTTTGCCAAAGAGCTGCTCGGGTATGTCAAAAACGGAGGAACCGTCTTCNNCTACAACTACCGCAGACAAAACGGAGCCGTTCTCCGCGATTCGGCAGCCGATTCCATTCTGAAACAGTTTCACATCGCCTGGGACGCCTGGTGGGTCAATCCGAAAGCCCCCAAGGGAACGAGCCTTCAGGAAACCGCGCCCGAATTCGGGAAACTCTCCTATCCGGGATCGGCGGGACGCTTCCTTTCCGATCGGAATCTGAAACCGGGGGATCGGCTGATCCCGATCGTCACGGGCTCTTCCAAGGACCGCACCTATTCCGCTCCGGTTGCGGGAATTTATCAATTCAACAGCGATCTGAAAGGCAACTTCCTCATCTACACCTGGACGGAATACGCGGACTCGGTCTCAAAGGAGACGCAGGCGGAACTGCTTCCGCGCACCTTTCTGATCGCGCTGAGCTGCGGAGTCGAAAAAGTCTTCTGGTACAATTTCCGTTCCAGGGGCAGCAGTCCGAACTCCCGGGAGCACCATTTCGGGATCGTCGAACGGGATCTCACGCCGAAACCCGCCTATCATGCGTATAAAACTCTGACGGAGATGTGTCCGGCGGAATCCACCCGTCCCCTCCTCACAAAACGAGGCACCCTGTACCGCGCCTCCTGGACCAGACCCGACGGCGGAAAAAGCTATGCCCTCTGGCGCATCCGCGGGACCGGACCGGAACAGCTCCGCATCCGGGGAAATCTCAAGGAGATCCGGAATCACCTCGGTAAGGTGCAGTGCTGGAAAGGCGGTCCTCTGCCGATTTCCGACGCAGTCACCTATCTGAGCGGAGACCGGACCCTTTCGGTCGACTTCCGGTAAGCCGTTTTCCGGAGGGAGGAATGCCGCAGCCGACAGCCTCCCTCCCGATTCCCGTCACAGAGTCGGACGGAACATCGCGGACCCGCGGGCAAAATCCAGACT
>DDJH01000118.1:4176-4298 GCA_002338895.1 Lentisphaeria bacterium UBA1829
CCCGCGGGCAAAATCCAGACTCTCCAGATACAGAAAAATAAAATCCCCCGGTTTCGGCGGACGCTTCGTATGCCTCCGCAGATAGCGCGACGGCACAAACCTGGAGCATTTTCACTTCTCGA
>DDJH01000123.1 GCA_002338895.1 Lentisphaeria bacterium UBA1829
CATTGCCAGTGAACTGGATGTCGGCGCCATTGAGGATTTTCATGGTCTTGTCTACCGGTTTCCTTTTGAGAAGCATGCGGAGGCCGTGGCGGGAATCCTCGGGAAGATTCTGAAGAAGGAACCTGTTGAAAATCCGATTGTTCCAACGGATATTGAATGGGATTTAAAATAAACGGTGCGAGGGAGGCGCGTCATGAAAAAGAAACAGAAAAAATTTTTCACTTTGATTGAACTTCTTGTCGTTATCGCTATTATAGCGATCCTTGCCGGGCTTCTTCTTCCGGCGCTGAACAAGGCGCGGGACAAGGCACAGACCGTCTCCTGCGTGTATCTGATGAAGGCAATGGTTCAGGGTGCACTTTCCTATGCGAACGAATCGGACGGGACCATGGTTCCGGACAAATGGGCTGGCGCGCTGGAACTTCCGAGCTACAAATGCTGGACGACCAATGTGAGTTTTCTGAGAAATGCGGGAATCCGCTTTCACTCGGAAAACTACTCCCACATGTGGCACCGGCAGAGTCTCTGTCCGAAAGTGGAGGTTGCGCAGAAAACCGGATCATGGCCGACGACTGGAGACTGGGCGCACGGGGACAAGGTTTACTGCATGCAGACCCTTCTCCACTGGGACTACTGGAACTATGCGGAGGAAAAAGCAAAAGTCGAAACCGAAGGAGTCAATCTTTCCCGAGTCCGCTCCCCCTCGTTCAAAATACTCTTCCTGGAGGGATTGAACGGACACAATATCAGCGGCGAGACGGCGACCAGTTTTGCCACCTGGGCTCAGTATGGAGAAACCGGCAGCGGCAACTACCTGGCCTACCGGCACGACGGCAGGAGAGCCTCGAACAACGCCTATTACGACGGCCATATCGAGACCAACCGGGCGTCGATAATGCTCGACACCCTCTCCAAACCCAATCGGCGACTCTATTTTATGGATTAACGATTTATCAGAAAGGAGATTTTTCATGAAACTGCACACTCTGCTCTGCGCTCTGCTTGCAGGCGCGGCACTTGCGGCGGCGGAGAAAGCGCTTCCGGTCACACCGGAAACGTATCAGCCGGATTTTTCGGAATCGGACATCTATCTGCCGTATCTGAAGCGGACCCCGCTGTGGGGATGGTGGGATGTCCGCAAGGTGACGTCGGACCGGAAGAACGATCCGAACGATGAGGGAACCCGTCTCCGTTTCTATGCGGCGGACTATGACTCGTCCGGCTGGGAAAAGGATCTTGTTCCGAACCGTCTGACCCTTCCGATCTCCTACAACATCCCGGAACCGGACTGGCACAAGCTCTTTCAGGTTCCGAGTCGTGTCCGCGAATGGGGAGGCATCGCATGGCTGCTGAAGAGTTTTCAGGCGCCCGAGCGCAAGCCCGGGGAACGGGCCATTCTCCATTTCGAGGAGATTGCCGGAGCCTTCACGCTCTATGTCAACGGGAAACGGATCGCCGGAGAGATCCCCTACACCCCGCCGATCTCCTACAAGGGACCGGAGCGAGCCTGGGATTTCGATATCACCGACGTTCTCAAACCGGGGCAGACCAATCGGATCGCCGTCCGTCTGTTTCACGACGGCACACCGGTCCGCTGGGGCTGGGCGGGGATTTCGGGCATTGTCGATCTGGTCTATCTGGACATCCGTCCGGCGGCCTACACGCAGAACGTGATGATCACAACCGCTCCGGACTGCCGGACCGTGGAATTCGAAGCGCTCCTTTCCGGCTCCTCCGCGGCGGCGGACACTGAAAACTGGAGCGGAGAAATCTTTGAATGGAACAGTCGGAAAAGCGTTGCGACCGTCCGGTTCGGCGCTCCGCACAAGGCGCATGAGACCACCGCGGTTTCGACAAAACATGTCTTTTCGAATCCGAAACTCTGGAGTCCGGAACACCCCTTTCTGTACGGGATCCGGATCCGGAACGCGCGCGGAGAGCTCACCGGAATCCAGCGCTTCGGAATCCGGACCTTCGGAATCAAGGACGGTCATTTCGTTCTGAACGGACAGCCGATCATGCTGCGCGGAGTCTGCGGACACGATCCCTCCTCCCTCCAATTCTGGAAACCGGGCAATCTCTACTCGTTCCGCACGAACCGCGACGGCACGTTCTACAAATACTGGAAATATTTCCGCGATGCGCATGTCAACCACCTCCGTTTCCACGGCGGCACCTTCTCCCGTCCGAATCTCGACATGCTCGACGAGCTCGGGATCCTGCTGACCTATGAGCTCAGCTATCCGGAGACGATGATTCAGGATCCCGCCCGCGTGGACCTGATCTCGGTCAAGGGATACGACGGAGCCTGCGACCGCAGCGGCAAACTTCTTCCCGGTTTTGTCGACCGGGTGAAATACCGGATCCGCGCCACCTACTCCCATCCGGTGATCTGCACCTACAGTTTCGGCAACGAACTCTGTTCGGGATACGACGATCCCCGCATGATCAACATGCTGAACAATCTTTACGATCTCTATGCGAAAACCGACAAGCAGCGCCGTCCGGTCACCAACTCCTCCGGCCGCGCCGCTCCGGAGGCCACGCAGCTCGCCACGATCAGCAAATACGAAAAAACCGATTATCTTGACATGCACGACTACTCCGGCTCTCTGCGTCAGACACCGTTCTTCTACGGTGAAGAGGTCTTCCGGAACTATCTGGCAAACGTTCTGAAATACTACGGGAAGAAACTGCCGATCGTCAACGGCGAATTCCTCTACTACTTCTACGGCAATTACAAACCCTACCGGAACGTCTGGAAATCGGACGACGCCGACGAGCCCGACTGGGAAGCCGCGAAATTCATCTTCAACGGCGGTCTCCGGAAACAGGACGTCATGATGGGCAATCTCTCCTTCTACTGGTGCCGGAACTTCGGGACGCGCGCCTATCAGCTCCACCATCGCGAGACCCGCACACTTGCCCAGGAGCGGATTCTGGAACTTCAGCGCAAAAACTGGCCCGATCTCAACGGCTTTGAAGCGCTGAGCGACTTCATCGAAATTCCCGATCTCTATCCGAATCGGAAAGTGGAGTTCGCCCGGATTCCGGAATGGCATGCGCTTGCCCGCGGCTGTGCGCCCGTCATTCCGATTCTCGACCGGATTCATCCGAACAACTTCTGCGGGGAAGAGTTCCGGACGAGTCTGTTCGTCATCAACAATGCGGAAACGGCGAAGAAAAACCTTCTGTTCGAGGCGGAGATCCGGGATGCGAAAGGACGAATTCTCCGTTCGGTCCGGATTCCGGCCGGCGACTTTGCATCCGGGGAACGGAAAAACTTCCCGTTTGCCATCCGCGCGCCGGAAACGGAGGGAGCATTCCGTCTGGTTTACCGTCTCCGCTCGGGGAAAGAGATGGTTCTGGAGCGCGAAATGGGTGTGAATGTCCGGAATCGGAAAACGGTTTTTGCGCCGATTGAAACAAAAAAGAAGATCGGTCTTTACGATGCGTCGTCGCTGTTCGGAGGGATGAAGCCGTACAGCACGGCGAAGGTGCTGAAGATGTTCCGTCTGCCGTACGAGACGATCTCGGATTTCGACTCGCTCGGCAGGTACGACGTTCTGATCATCGGAAACAACTCCATTGACCAGAATCTTCAGGAGAATGCGGAGAAGATCCGGAGCTTTGTCGAAAACGGCGGACGGCTTCTGGTGTTCGATCAGAACTTTGTCGGCCGCATCCCGTTCCTCAGCGAACTGGAATATGTGCCGGCGGGACCGGTGGAGTTCACGGAGATCCTGAAACGGAAACATCCGCTGGTCGCCGGCATGCGTCAGGAGGAGCTGTACTGCTGGAAACAGGCGGACGCCTCGGTATACCGCTCGTTCATCATGCCGGTTTCGGAAGCGGCGGTGATGGTCGGAGCGAACACGACGGTCTGGGGATCGACGGCGTTCGGCATGACGGCGGCCCATCTCAAACTCGGAAAAGGCGACATTCTGTTCGTCCAGCCCGAGGTCACGAAAACCCTGACCGGCGACTCCGGCGCCGCCGCCCTCACCCGCAACACCCTCTCAGTGATTCTGGACGATGCGACGCGCGAAAAGGCGGTCAACTTTCACGGCAAGACCGCCCTGAAAGCCTCTCCCCTCCCCCGGAAGAACGCACTCTGCATCCCGCTGACCCGCGCCGCCAACATGGCGTTCGCCGACAGCGTGGCGGCCGACGGCAAAGGCGGATGGACCGACCAGGGACCGACCAACGATCTCTCCCCCTTCCCGCTCGGACAGCAGATCTTCATCGGCATTCCGTTCACCATCGCCGATCCGCAGACCAGCGGCGGACGCTCCTGTCTTGTCGTTGCGGACCGGAAGGAATCCAAAATCCGGAAAAAAAGCGGAACCATTCCCGTCGGCGCGCAAGTGAAACGGCTTCTGTTTCTGCACGCGGGAGCCTATCTTCCGGAGATCCGGCAGAAGGTCGGATCCTATACGATCCGCTNNCGCTCGGGGCAGCAGACCGTCATTCCGCTGATCTCCGGTGAAAATATCGCCGACTGGTGGAACGCGCCGACCAGCACGGTCTCCAGGGCGGACTGCGCGTGGAGCGCCTCCAACCGGAGCGGAGTGGTCGGTCTCTTCCTGTTCGAATGGAAGAATCCCCGTCCGGAGGATCCGGTCGAAAGCATCACGCTCACTGCGGGAAATTCCGTGATCGGTCTTGCGGGAATCACCGGAGAAAAATACAACAAATCTCAAACCAGATAAGGAGCGTATTATGAATTCAGGGAAACGCATTCTTGCCGGAATTGTCTTTGCGGCCGCGTGTCTTGCCGCGGCGGAGAATTACGAGAGCAAAGGATTTTCGGTTCAGTTCTCGCCGTCGGGCATCATCCGGAATTTGAGCTACGCCGGAGTTCCGCTTTCCAATTCGATCTCGCTGGTCGGAGAGTACAAGCGGACCAAGGAGGAGCCGAAATACGACTCGCATTTCTACCAGACCTGGGACTATGCCGGAAAAGCCGTCTTCCAGAAGAACGGAGATGCGATGACGGTCACAGTGAACTCGACGCTCAGCAATGCCGGAAAGAAAAACGGTGTTGCCTACTCCATCCGCTACGATCTCACCCCGAACCGGATCACCGGAAGTTTCGAGGTCAGACAGAACACCGTTCTTCACACACAGAAAGACATCTTCGATGCGCAGATTGCGATGCTCCCCTCCTACTTCGGACGGGGAGTAAAAGCGGTCGCTGCCGACGGTCAGGAGTCGCTCTCGCTCATTCCCGGCACCTTCAATCCGAAATACCGTCTTCAGGGAACGAGCATCACCCTCTCCACCGGGAAAGGGGTTCTTCTGACCCTCTCCGCCGGAAAGGACGCCTTCATCGACTACATGGATCCGCGTGCATGGGGCGGAAAGAACTTCATTTTCCGCATCCATCCGAAAAAGGAATGGAGCTCCAAACTTGTCGCCTATCCCGCCGGAACAGTCTGGAAATGGGATTTTACGCTCTCCTGCGCTCCCGAACAGTGAAGACCCCAAGTCTCCCGTCTGACGTTTCCGCCGTTTTTCCCGGTGTCGAAAGCCATTCGGGAGCCTCTCTTCCGGTATACCGGAAGCGGGGAAGCACCAGTCGCTTGAACCGGTAGAAATTCCGATAGGATGCGACAACCCCGTCGATGGAATCCCCTCCCGTCCTGAACACCTCCGGCATGCACTTCGGCAGGGTCAGGGCGGCGGGATCAAACGATCCATACCCGCTCCAGAACTCCCGGAACAGCTCTCCCGAGCGATGACGTTTTCCGAAACGGTATTCATACTCCTTCAGCAGCGCCTCCAGATGCGCGCAGAGCCAGTTGTAGTTCTGGGGATTGGTCAGACAGCGGCGGCACGGATGCGCCGCATGCGTCAGCCNNCCGATATCCGTGATCCCGTCCGCTGAGTCTGTCCTGCGCAGAGAGCAGCTGCGCCGACTCCACGATCATCTTGATCACATGCGCATCGCACAGCGATTCCGCCGCCTTCTCCGGCGACGGATCCACGGCAAAAATATTCATGGGGAACCTCCTTCCTCCTGTTTTTCTTCTCTCCGAAGCCGCTGCGGCCCCGGATCTCATGCGCTCTTTGCTGAGAAAAAAACAGGAAAAATGAAAAAAAGTTCCCTCTCCGCCTCATCCATTCCCCCAGACGCACCGGGAAAGAACGGACTTGAGCAACGAATTTCTTATTCGAAGGTCTCCCTCTTCAAAAATTCCGCCAGAGCCTCTTTCCAGTCGGGCATCGGCGTGAACCCGAGCTCCTTCAGGCGGCGCTTGATCAGACGGGAATTTTTCGGGCGCGGCGCCGGACGCGGAAACTCCTCCGTCGAACACGGAATCACCTTCTGGGGAATTCCCTTCTGACGGAAAATCTCCTCTGCGAACTCCGCCCAGCTGGCCTCTCCTTCGCAGGTCATGTGAAGGATCCCGGTCACCTCCGGACGCTCCAGCAGTTCGCCGAGCTTCCGGGCGACCGCCAGCGCACTGGTCGGATTGCCGATCTGATCGTTCACGACCTTCAGAGCCGGACGGCTTCCGTCCGCCAGCTTCAGCATCGTATGAACAAAACTCGGTCCGCCGAATCCGTAGAGCCAGGAGATCCGGCAGATCACGGAGCGGTCGGGAAGGATCCGCTGAACCGCCTGCTCTCCGGCAAATTTCGTCTGACCATACACGGTTGCGCCGCCATTGGCCGCATCCGATTCGCTGTACGGATGATCCGCCGCCCCGTCGAACACGTAGTCGGTGGAGATGGCGATCAGACGAATCCCCGCATCTCTGCACGCGGACGCCACATGGGCGCTGCCGAGATGATTCAGCCGGTCCGCCATCTCCCGCTCGCTCTCACAGCGATCCACCGCGGTCATGGCCGCGCAGTGGATCACCGCATCGGGAGAATACTGACGAAGAACGGATGCGATGGATTCCGGAGAAGTGATGTCCGCTTCCGGAAGATCGGTCGGGACAATGGAAAAACGGTCGGAAAGAATACGGCAGATGGTCCGGCCGAGCATCCCCTTTCCGCCGGTCAGAAGAACTTTTTTCATTTCAGGTACTCCGGGTTGCTGATCTCGAAGAGCTCCGCATCCTTTAGAAGCGGGTTGACGGTGTCTTTGGGAGAAAGAATGAAGTGCTCCACCTGGACTTTCCAGTCGATGCCGAGGGCGGGATCGTTGAAGGCGATTCCCCGTTCATGGGAGGGAGCGTAGAGATTGTCGCACTTGTACTGGAAAATGACATCGTCGGTCAGCACGACAAAGCCGTGGGCGAATCCGCGCGGCACAAACAGCTGCCGCTTGTTTTCTCCGGAGAGCTCCACGGCCACATGTTTTCCGAATGTCGGCGAACCTTTCCGGATGTCGACCGCCACGTCCAGCACCGCGCCGAGGATCACCCGGACCAGCTTTGCCTGCGTGTAGGGCGCCGCCTGATAGTGCAGTCCGCGGAGAACGCCGAAGCGGGAACGCGATTCATTGTCCTGCACCCAGCTGCAGTCGATTCCGGCGTCGCGGTAGCGCTGATCCGACCAGGATTCAAAAAAATATCCGCGGGCATCCCCGAAGATTTTCGGTTCGATGATTTTCACATCCGGAATTTCCGTTTCCATTACATTCATTTTTCCACCAGATGTTTCAGATATTGTCCATATTCGGTTTTCATCATGTCCTTTGCGCTGTCGAGGACCTCCTGCGCGGTCATCCAGCCGTTCTCGTATGCGATCTCCTGGAGGCACGCGATCTGGAGTCCCTGACGGGTTTCGACGGTGCGGATGAAATTTGCGGCATCCAGCATGCTGTCATGGGTTCCGGTATCGAGCCAGGCGTAACCGCGCTTGAAGAGTTCCACATGGAGCTTTCCTGCCTGGAGATAGGCGTTGTTGACGCTGGTGATCTCCAGTTCGCCGCGTGCGGAAGGACGGATCTTTTCCGCGATCCGCACAACCTCGTTGTCATAGAAATAGAGCCCCGTGACCGCGTAATTGGACTTCGGACGCTCCGGCTTCTCTTCGATGGAGACCGCATTGCCCGCCGCGTCGAATTCAACGACGCCGAAGCGCTCCGGATCCCGGACATAGTATCCGAAAATCGTCGCCCCCGTCTTCCGTTCCGTAGCCTTCCGCAGAAGTCTGCTGAGATTGGCGCCGTAAAAGATATTGTCCCCCAGCACCAGCGCGACGGAGTCCGTTCCGATGAACTCCTTCCCGATCAGGAACGCCTGCGCCAACCCTTCCGGTTTCGGCTGCACGGCGTAGTGGAAGAAAACCCCGAACCGGGATCCGTCGCCCAGCAGCCGCTGAAAGGAGGGCTGATCCTCCGGCGTGGTGATCACGAGGATCTCCCGGATTCCCGCCAGCATCAGCGTGCTGATCGGATAATAGATCATCGGCTTGTCGTAAATTCCGAGGAGCTGTTTGGAAACTCCTTTTGTGATCGGATGCAGTCGGGTTCCCGCTCCGCCGGCCAGTACGATTCCCTTCATGCGTTTCCTCCTGTTCCCAGACGTTCCATTTTATAGGCTCCGCTCAGCACATGGGCGCACCAGTCGTCCCGGTGCTCCAAGTACCAGAGAACGGTTTTCCGGATTCCGGACTCAAAGGATTCCTGCGGGGTCCATCCGAGCTCCCGCGCGATTTTGGACGGATCGATCGCATAGCGCAGGTCGTGTCCCGGACGATCCTTCACATGGACGATCTGTTCCGCATACGATTTCCCGTCCGGACGCGGACGGAGCTCATCCAGCAGGGAACAGATCGTGCGGACGACTTCCAGATTGGTCTTTTCATTATGTCCGCCGATGTTGTAAGTCTCTCCCGGAACCCCTTTTGTCGCAACGAGATAGAGTGCCCTTGCGTGATCCTCCACATAGAGCCAGTCCCGGATCTGAAGCCCTTTTCCGTAGATGGGGAGCTCCTTTCCGTCGAGCGCATGAAGAATCACCAGCGGAATCAGCTTTTCCGGGAAGTGATACGGTCCGTAATTGTTGGAACAGTTGGTCACGATGGTCGGGAGCCCGAAGGTCCGCATCCAGGCGCGGACCAGGTGGTCGCTGGAGGCCTTGCTGGCGCTGTAAGGGGAGCTCGGAGCGTAGGGGGTTGTTTCGCGGAAGAAATCCTCCGGGCCGTTCAGATCGCCGAACACCTCGTCCGTGGAGATATGGTGGAAGCGGAAGGAGTCCTTCTCCTCTTTCTCCAGCGCGCTCCAGTAGCTGCGGGCCGCCTCCAGAAGGGTGTACGTTCCGAAGATGTTGGTCCGGATGAACTCTCCGGGGCCGTCGATGGAACGGTCCACATGGGATTCCGCCGCGAGGTGCATCACATGGGTCGGACGGAAGGAGCGGAACACGCGGTCCAGCTCCTGCCTGTCGCAGATATCGACCTTTTCGAAACGGAATCGGGGGTCCTCCGCCACCTCCGCCAGATTTTCCAGATTGCCTGCATAGGTGAGTTTATCCACCGTGCAGACCGCATCTCCGGTATTTTTGATAATATGCCGGACCACTGCGGATCCGATGAATCCCGCGCCGCCCGTGACAAGAATTCGATTGCTGTTCATTTCCACCCAAATCTCTCCTGCTGTTTTCTCTCCGCCGGGCACCGTTTTCCGGGGAAATTTTTCTGCGTGGCTCCTTCCTGTATGGAGGAGCCCTCCCGGATCGGGAGTCCCGAAGCGCCCCCGCATGCGGAAATCAGGAAGAGGAACCTCCCGTTTCCACGTCTCTGCCTGATCGCCGCACTCCGCTCTGCTGCTGAAAAAGCGCCCGGCGGATTCCGGGCATTTTGCAAAGGGGGGATCGAAAAAGCGACCGATCCTCCGGCCAATCGGCAATCCGCGGCAAATCCGGATTGTTTAAATGTATCTTCAATCTCACTTTTTTCAAGCACGGGCTTTTTTTTTCAGACTGATTTCCCGCGTCTTTTCCGCCGGAAGCGCTCCGCCGTCCAACTGGAGTTTTTTTTGGGAAAAAAGAGTCTGCCCCCTTGACTTTTCGAACGGTTGTGATATAATTTATTTATCAAAAGTTATCAAACTAGAAAAAGACAGGCGGATCCGATGACATCCATCCATACGGGAAAAGAGTGCACGACAGAGGCGATCGTGAAATATCTGGAGCGGGAGATTCTCTCGGGACGGCTTCCGGCGCTTTCCAAACTGCCGACGACCCGGTGGATTGCGGAACGCTTTTCGGTCAGCCAGCCGCTGGTGATCAAGTCGATCCGGGAGCTGGAGAAGCGGCGTTTGATTGTCAGCCGCGGACGGAAGGGACTGTTTGTCAGCGCGACCGCGGCGATGCCGGAGATCATCGAGGTGCTGATCTTCTCGTTTGACGGGACCATCGACAACAATTCGTTTGTCCGGCGCGTCACCTCGTTTTACGACAGTCCGCTGGCAATCGGACGGATGAATTTCCAGATTCGCTCCGTCAATGTCCCGCTCGCCCGGAAATCGGATGCGGAGTTCAAGCGCACGATCCTGAAAGACGAAATTGTCAAACTCAGCCAGTGGCACTGCCATTGCGCGGTCATCGTCGGGACGGAGTTCCGGAAAGAAGAGATCCGCATCTGCGGCGCCCTCCCCTTCCCGACCCTGTTTCTGGGCGATTTCCGGGAGGGCGATTACGATGATCTCACTTATAACCGTCTGGGCTTTGCCTCCGACACCTATGCCCCGCTGATGGAGCGGGCGAAACAGACCGGGATTCACAATCTGACCGTCCTTCTTCCCGATCATCTTTCCGATGTTCCCTACCTGAAGGAACCGACGGAAAAACTTCACGCCTTCTGCCGGGAGACCCGTACACAACTCCGAATCCAAACCGTCCGCACCCCGAACGCCCCCGACCGCGAAACGCGGGACCGCGAACGGAAAGCCGTTTTCCGGAAACTTCTCCGCGACGGGATCGCCGAACGGGAAATCTTCTGTTTCCGCTTCGGCAATCACTGCGAAGAGTGGATCGACGAATTTCAGCGCAGCGGCATCCGCATCGGGG
This sequence comes from Lentisphaeria bacterium UBA1829, assembly GCA_002338895.1. GTDB lineage: Bacteria > Verrucomicrobiota > Lentisphaeria > Victivallales > UBA1829 > UBA1829. The sequence continues at coordinate 10,974 of DDJH01000123.1, forward strand.
AATCGCTTCACGAGATTCTTTTTTCGGATTCGAAGGAGGTTCTTCCGCGGATCTCCGGCGTTTTTCAGGAATTTGTCACGCAGGAGGAGCTGGACCGCCTGTACGAAACCCAGATTGCCGCGATCCATCTTCTCGCCGCGGGAAAGCTCTCCAACTTCCGCGACAATTTCCAGACGCACTTCACCCTTCACTGACCCAGAACCCAACCAAGGAGATCCCAAAACCATGCAGACCGTCTTCCCGCCCGTTTCGATTCCTCCGGCTTCCCGGAAGTGTTTCCGAAAATTTACTTTGATAGAGCTTCTTGTCGTAATTGCGATTCTTGCGATTCTTGTTTCTCTTCTTCTTCCGGCGCTGAACAGTGCGCGGGAGAAGGCGCGGACGGGGAGCTGTCTCTCCAATTTAAAGCAGCTTGGGGTCGTCAACGCCACCTATCTGAACGAGAACAACGACTATTTCTGCATGTTTGAAACCACCTATTTCAATCAGCTGACGCACGGGGTCATGCGGATCTGGGGACATCTGTATTTCGGGATTCCGGAAACGGAAGACTACTTCAAGCCGGGGGAAGCGGGCATCCTGCATCCGAAGCTGAAACTGTTCAAATGCCCCTCCTCGACGGACTTTTCGAGCATCAACCAGTACGGGTACAACACCTACGGTCTTCTGAATCTCTGCGGCAAGAGCACGCGCTTGAAATATCCCTCCTCGGCGATGCTGTTTGCCGATCAGCGCAGGGGCCCCAGCTCCTCCTACACCTACAACTGCTACACGTGGTCCTCGACGACTGCCAGCACCGAGTACTACGCATGGTCCGGACTCAAAAATCCGGAAGAGTTCAACCGTCACACCCGTCTCAACAACGTCGTTCATGCGGACGGCCATGCAAGCGCCTATCGGGTCGCAACGGAAAAGGCCCCCTGGCAGCAGATCGGCATGTACGCCCCGACCTGGTAACAACTTCTCATCATCCAAACGCTTCCAATCACAGGAGAAATCAAATGCACCGAAGAACAATCCGAAGAGTTCTTTTCAGCCTCCTGGCCCTGTCGGCTCTAGCCGCGGGAGCCTCGGAAAAAGTCTGCGACATGGAGAAACTCGCGCCGCAGTGGTATTCCTTTCCGCGGGGAAAACTGAAAGCCGTCACCGCTCAGGAGAAGTACAAGGGACGAACCGCGCTTCTCTTCGACATGCCGGAACCCAGCGGTCACATCGACCTGAAACTGCCGATTCCGAAAGGAGAATCGCTGGACGGACTCTCGTTTGCGATCCGGATGCTTCCGGGCTGCACGCAGAAGGAGGTTCTGTTCGTCCTGTCCGACAACTCGGACAGGGAGACCTGGTACTATTCGGTCAAACACCGTCCGGAATGGAAGGAATATACGGTCAAACTCCGCGATTTCCGTCTTCTGACGTGGCCGGGGAAAGTCATTGCGGACGGGAAACTTTCGCGGGACTCCGTCACGCACCTTCAGCTCTACAACAGCCCGAAAGGACAGAAATTTCTTCTTGCGGACCTGAAATTCCGTTTTTCCCCCTCCGGCCCTTCGGACTCCGCTTCCCCCGCGGAAGAGAAGAAGCAAAGCGCCGGCTACAAAATTCTCCCGATCCGGCTTCCGGCAAAAACGGAACGCTGCGACCGCTTCTTTCCGGAAGCCTGGGATACGAAAGTTTCGGGCACCAACTTTGTCCGTTCCGGCAGACCGGTCTTTCTTCTTGGAGCCTGGCAGCTGGATGTGGAGACGGCGCCCTGGCTGATGCGTCTCTGCGGCGTCGACGTCTCGATCTTCAACGCCGCGGAAATCTACACGCTCTACACGCCGTGGCGCGACAAAAACGACGGGAAACTTGTCCTCCACTGGAAAGACAATCCGTGGTACGAAGGCATCATCGCGCGCCTTCTCCGAAACAAGATCCGCTTCTGGCACGAACACAAAGCCAGTCCCCGGAGCGGAGAACTTCCGAAATTCCGCGAATTTGACGAAATCCGGGACGCCGGCCACTTCGTCGCCTATGATCCCTATCACCCCGACGGCGAACGCTGCTATCAGGAAATGTACAAATCCTGGATGCGCCACACCCGCAAGTTCCCGATCTTCTGCTACGAACTCTTCAATGAGATGATGTACGACAACACCCATCCGATCAGCCGGAAGGCGTTTGCCGACTCCATGCGGAAAAAGTATCACGGCGATCTTTCCCGCGCAAACCGGGCCTGGGGCACCTCCTTCCGCAGTTTCGACGAGGTCAACCCGCCCGGCTTTCTTCAGGACGGGGGCCGTCTGAATCTTCCCCGCGAGTCCCTCTTCCGCCGGGAATCGCTCCGGCATCCGAATCTGACCGTGGACTGGAGAAAATTTCAGGAGCAGCGCGGCGGAGATGCCATCGAACACTACATGAAACTCATGCGCCGGTACGATCCCGATCCGCATGTGCTTTCCACCACGCAGTGTCACCTCTCCCTTCCGGATGACTACGGCAGTGCCGGTCTCAGTCCGGAAAGCGTCCGGCGCGGCTCCGATTTCTACTCGCACGAGGTCGGCGTCCCGTATGTGGAAAGCATGGGCTACATGTCCTACGCGTTTGCCGCGACGATGCTGAAGCCGCTGTTTTCCTTCGATATGCTCTATCACAGCGGAGCGACCGGGATGCCGATCATGAATGCGGAATCCGGGATGCACGTTTCGACCCGCGGGGCCTCGGAAAGCGATGTCCGCCAGCAGACCCTTCTCGACCTCCACTCCGGCTGGAAGTTTTTCGATGCGACACGCGGCACCCCTCCCGACTGGTGGACTCCCGGTTTCGACGACCGTTCATGGGGCGGGGTCAAAGTTCCCGCCATGTGGGCGGAATCGGGCTACAAGCTCTGCCAGGTCGGACTCTACCGGAAGACCTTTCCGCTTCCGAAGGAGGCCCCGCGCGCCGGACGTCTCTATCTGAACGGGAAATCCTTCGCGGACAAAGCGGACATCTATCTGAACGGCGAAAAGCTCGGCTCGGTCAAAGGGCACAGCGAAAGCTGGACCTTCGACATCACCGGGAAACTCCGGGATACGAACGTTCTTGCCGCGATCATCGAAAACCGCTATTTTCACGGGGGATCCTATTACGGCGGGATCCGTGGATTTGTCACGCTGAACACGATTCCGCTGGTTCTTCCGGAGGAGCGGCGGCCGGGGATGAAGACGGGTGTCAGAGACCGGCGTCATGTACGCAGTTTTCTCTGGAGTCAGGCGGTTCACGGGATGCGCGGCGTGATANNTGATGGTCTCGTACGAGGATGCGTTCTATACGCCGGAATCGCGGATTCTCCCGCAGCTGCGTGCGTCGATTCTGAGTGTCATGCCGTTTCTGTCGGACCGGAACACATCGCCGAAAGCGCAGGTTGCCGTCATCTGGAATCAGGAGACTCTTCGAAGCATCGGACACCGGGACTATATCGAACAGGTTTCCGGTCCCGCCACCCGCGACTTCATGAACTGTTACGGCAATCTTCTGTTCGGCTTTCATGAACCGCTGGTCCTGCGGAACTGCGATCTGATGAAAAAGATTCCGGATGTGAAAGTCATCGTCATGGGCGACAATCTCCGGATTCCGGGAGCGCTTCTTCCGAAACTCCGGGAGTACGTCTCCCGCGGCGGCGTCCTGATCGTCAACTACGAGACGCTCTGCATCGACGACGATTTCCACGGCCGTCTCGATCCCTCCCCTCTCACCGGAACCCGGACACTCTCCCGGGAGAGCAAACTGCGGAAAACATCGGTCGATGGAATCGGACAAGTCCTTCTGGATCAAAGATTTGTCGACAAAACATCCCGAGCCGTCCTCCAATCCGCCGGAGCCGAAGTTCTCGCCCGCTTTGCCGACGGTCACCCGGCTCTTCTCCGGAACCGGATCGGCAAAGGCTGCGTCTACACCCTTGCCGGGAACTTCGATCCGGCAAGTACGCGGAAGCTCTTCGACCGGATTCTGAATGAATCAAAAGTCATTGCTCATCAAAGACTTATTCCTGTCGGCAACGAAGTGCTTCCTCCTTATGTGGACGGCAAAATCTTCACCGACCGCGAAGGACGGACTCTGATCTATCTGCAGAACTACGGCAACACCGGCAAGGTCCGTCTTCCTGTCGCCTTCCGGGGACGGGCACAAGTCCGGAACGTGGACCGGAACATCATCTTCAAATCTCTTTCCGGCAACGACTTGTGGACAGAGAAAGAGCTGGCGGAAGGAATTCCTCTCGTGCTGGAGCAGTACAATCCGGTCGTTCTTCTGATCGAACCGGAACAGAGCCGGAAAATGGTTCTGAAAGGGATCTCGCCGATTCGTCACGCGATGCTCTCGGAGCTGTGGAGAAAAACCCCGGAAAAACCGGGCTGTCCGACCGTCGGGATCACCCCCGTCTACGGAGGACTCATCAAGGTGCACGGCGTCATTCCGANNGCGCAAACTGCTGACAGACAACGGGTTCAATGTCCGCGAACTGCAGATCGGCGACCCGCTGGACGGCATTGACGTTCTCTTCTACCAGAGCCTCCGCACCCCCTGTGATCCAGCCTATGCGAAAACGATTCTGGACTTTGTCCGCAAAGGCGGCAGTCTTCTGATCGGACACAGTGCGGAACTGAACCATCACACCAGCTCGCACAGCCGGGCCCTGACCGTTCCGCTCGGACTGGATCACGCCGGGCTCCGGCGCAACGTGCTCTACAACTGGAACCCCCGCTTCCCCGACGAGGACAACCTCAATGTGGAATGCCGGGATTTCACCGATCACCCTGCCGCACGCTTTGTCCGCACCTTTGTCTCGGCCNNCGGCCGGAGCGGGCTGTCTGAACAGACTCCCGCCGAACGGACGGGCAATTCTGAATTCCCCCGCAGAAAGCACGCTCAAAGGCAGACCGATGATCGCGGAAATTCCGTTCGGCAGAGGACGGGTCATCTTCATGAGCGATCACTGGTTTCTCCGTCCGTTCATGCTGGAACAGGGGGACAACGCC
>DDJH01000255.1 GCA_002338895.1 Lentisphaeria bacterium UBA1829
TCTTTTTTGAAAAGAGCCGACTTCAAAGCTATATTCATCAGACAGAAAAAATTGCGGAAGAGAAACGCTATGACTCTCTGTTTCTGACCTCGGACGATCAGCTTCCTCTGGTTCTGGAGGTCCTTCACGATCAGATGCGCTTCATCCCAGGAGAGCTCGGGATGATCACATTGAATTCACAGAACAAAGCGTTGACTGGGAACACCCGCGTGACAGCGATTTCGAGTGCGACAACGGAAATTGCGACCACACTTTCCGATCTCATTCTCGCCCATGCGGACGGCAGAATCCGGGAAATTCCTTCGAAACTCATCATTCCAACCATCCACAAAGGAGAGACACTATGTCTGCGGAAAGGAAAATAAAAGAAACAAGATTTTTTACTTTAATTGAACTTCTCATCGTTATTGCGATTCTTGCAATTTTAATTGCCATGCTTCTTCCAGCCCTGAATTCAGCGAGGGAGAAGGCGCGTTCGGCGCAATGTCTGAACAATCTGAAGCAGTGCGGGACCCTTTCGGCCGCCTATGCGGATTATTACAGCGGAAATCTGGTTCTGCTCCACAACGGGGTTTCCTGGAGCCGGAATCTGTATGACACATTATCCCTTTCCGGCTCTCCTTCGTTCTTCACTTGTCCGAAGAACACCAATTTGAAGAAGTGGGCGAGGAACAACCCCTACTCCACCTACGGGACTTTCTGCGCGAACGGAGATGCAAAATTTGCCAACTTTGCAAACTCCGGAAAAACGCCGTATGTCCGGATCGCCGACAGCGATGGATACCTTGTCTACCTTTCGTATCCGAAAGCGAAAATGCCCTCGGTCTCACCGTTTCTGTTCGACAGCTGCAAGGAAACGGGGGCGTTCTGGGTTGAAGCACAGGTCTGCAACCGGGGAGATGGTGATTATGCCTATGCAACGCTTCTTCACACCAATCAGGTCAACGCCGCATATCTGGACGGACACGCGGCCTCCAGAAAAACATACGGTTTTCTCTCCGACTGCTATGCGGCGTACTTGAATTTCATGACTTACAACAGCGGTCTGGCATTTCGCAATCAGTGGATGACCCTTCTTCCGGATATCAAACTTTAACACATTCTGTTTCTGTACAGCATAACACAAAGGAACACCGCTCCATGAAATCACAATTGTTTTTTCTGACAGGACTTCTTCTGCTGGGAACGGTCCATGCAGGCGACTGGGAGAATCTTTCGGTCCGAAACTCCGCCGGCAAACGGGATCTGACTCTCTTCTCTNNTCCGGAAAGAGTCGGAAAGGCTCCGTCCGCGACTTTGAAAAATCCGGCCTTGTCACCGCCTCGGAACAGGACGGCATGCTTCTCCTGAACACGGCTCGTTTTCAGAAGGCTCATCCCGGAAAAACGCTTGACTTCTACTATTTTCTCGACAATCCGAATCCCGGGAAAACGGTCGTTCTGGAAGCCGAACTTGCCGGACCGGAAGGAGCATCCGCCGATCTCTATTTCGAGGGATCGACCGGGAAACACTTCTGGCGGAGAAAAACGGTTGTTCTGAAGGAGAAACCCTCGCTGTACCAGTTTGAGATCAAATTTCCCGAAACGCTCCGGAGCGTCTCCTTCCGCATCACATTCAAGGATCTTCCGTATCTGAAAATCGGCAAAATCACCTACGGTGTCAAAAAAGACGACGAAAAAACCGATCCCCGTGCCAATCATATTTTCAACGGCGGCGCGGAGCGGGGATTCTACAATGTGTATCCGCCCTCCGAGGTCCGGATCGCCAGACCTTCCATGAAAGTGGAGATCGACCGGAAGGAATCTCACAGCGGGAAACACTCGTTCCGACTGGATCCGGTGAAAGGAGGATTCAACCGTCTGGTCTTCAACGCGGTTCCCTACCGAGTCGGGAAACCGATCGTCTTTTCGATGTATCTGAAAGCGGAAAAGCCGAACACACCGGTCAGCATCGGACTGTTCACCGCGCACGGATCCGCCTATAGAAAGGGTGTCCGCGTCGGGACGGAATGGAAGAAATATGAACTTGCCGTTCCTGTTTTCGGAGAAGAAGCACCCGGAGTCAAGAAGCTCGGGAATCCGGCAATGACGGAAAGTTTTCACCATGTTTCGCCGATCGTCACACCGGAGGGACGGATCTGGCTGGACGATGCCGCCTGTCAGCTCGCAGGGAAAAGCACGGATCTTCCGCTTCCGGAAATTGCGCTTTCCGGAACGCTCCGAGCGCCGCACGGTTATCTGTATGCGAACCGTCCCTTTCAAGGCACGATCCGCCTGGACGGCGCACAGAACGAGAGATGCCGTCTGAACTGGGAACTTCGCAACTGGAAAGAGGAGCGCATCGCGTCCGGAACTCTCGGAGAAGTGAAAACCCTTCCGGCGGAAAAGGAGTTTTCGATCCAGGTGCCGGAAAACGCATTCGGACCGATGAATCTGGTCTTCTCGGCGGAAACGGACAAAGGGAAAAGATTCACGCACACCTTCTATACCGGACGACTCCGTTCTCCGGGAAAATCCCTTCACCGGTGGGGAACGAATGTCCACACCTCGCCGCAGAACGACGCCTTTGTGATCCGTCTGTTCCGGGATTTCGGGATCGGGGCGGTCCGTCTCTGGGCGAAACCGAACGAAAAAGGCTGCGGAGGATTCCGTTCCGCCACCCGCTTCCATGACGCGGGCTTTCTGGTCATGGTGAACATTTCGGGAGCGGAACCCGGGGTCCCGTTCTACATTCCCAAAGACTCCCGTGCGTACATCACAAAGTATTTCAGGAATGCGATTCTTCAGCATCGCGGGAAGGTCGATTTCTACGAACTTTTCAACGAACCGGAAATCTGGGGAGGCCGCACCCGGAATCCGGATCCGTCGAACTATCTTGATGCAACGCCGGAAGCCTGCGGGAAAGCAACGATCGCAATGGCCGCTGCAATCCGGGAACTGGATCCGCATGCAAAAATCACCGGACCCGGCTGTCATGTAAAAGCGGATTTTCTCAATGCGTGGCTGAAAACCGGCGTCGGACGCGTGCTGGACGCTCTGACGGAACACCCGTACCGCCAGCTGCCGGAGATGCCGGATCTTGAGACTGCGCAGAAGGATTTTCAGGCGGTTCTGAAACAATATCGCCCGAATCTTCCGATTCTCAGTTCCGAAAGCGGGAACATGAATTTCCCGACCCTTCCGGACAACCGGATCCACCCGATCGCAATACAGAATGCGGCAAAGGATCTCCGCTATGCGCTGATCGAATTTGCCTGCGGAATCAGGACCTATTTTCATTTTCAGTCGACCGGCATTGATCTCGGGTACGCCTGGACAGGAGTTCTCGGCGATCCGGAACACCACTGGGCTCCGGCACCGTTTCTGTACGCGGTCCGGAACGCGGCGGACCTTCTGGGCGACGCGCCGGTCGCTGAGCGTGTCCGGCTCGGACAGAACAAACGCTGCTACATCTATGATACACCCTCCGGGAGAGTCGCGGTTCTGTGGCAGTGGAACGGCTCGCCGGAGACGCTGGTGTTCTCCCGTCCGGCCGACTTCATCGACATGATGGGAAACCACTTTACGACGAATCGACTGAAACTGGACGAATACCCTGTCTATCTGAAAACGCCCCTTTCCACGGAAGCGCTGAAACAGTTCCTTCTTTCGGCGAAACAGATCGGGATAGAGAAGCCCCTTCAGACCTCGGTCGAACTCCGCGGGAAAAACGCATTTGCGATCCGCCTGAACAATCTCACCTCTCAGACTCTGACGGGGAGCGTGGAATGCGCCGGACGCAAACAGGCCTTCAAACTTTACGGGGAAAAATCCCTTTCTCTGGAATACCCCTCCCCTGCGCCGATCTCCCTGAAGACGCAGCGGCTTCCCCTGAAAGTTCATGTGGACGGATTCCGGGATGAGGAAAAGACCATCCGTCTCAGCGGCATCACAGTCCCCCGTTCGCCGAAGGAGCTGAACATCGACGGCGATCTTTCGGACTGGCCGGCCGGATTTGCCTCCGTCGAACTGACCGGAGAACACGCGCGCCGTCTCCTTCCCTGGAGCGAATCCGACCGGAAGAACCGTGCGGAACTGCGTTTTGCCTGGACTCCCTCCGCTCTCTATCTTGCCGTGACCGTGCACAAAGAGCAGTTCCATCCGGAGGAGCGGTTCGGAAAAATGGCAATCTGGCGGGGCGACAGTCTGCAGATCGGAATCGATACGATGAAAAACGCCGTCCGGGAAACAAAAGGTCTCCAGTCGGATGACTTTGAATATGAGATCGGCGAGTTCCGGAAACGTCCGCTGGTCTGGCGCCAGAAAGCCTCTTCCGCGACATGGGACAGTTTCGGAAAAGCGACCGGGGAAGTCGAAGACGTCAAACTTGCCATCCGTCATCTTCCGGGAAAGACGGTGTATGAGATGGCCTTCTCCCCCGTCTCCGTCAGTCCGTTCCGTCTTCTGGAAGGCTCCAGCTGCCGTCTGAACGTCCTCGTCAACTTCTCCGACGGTTCGAAGCGGATCGGATGGCTTCAGCTCTCTCCGGGCATGGGCGACATGCCGCATCGACCGGCGGAATTTCTTGATCTTGTCCTTCTCCCCCGCTGAAAAACACCTGCATTCCCATCTGTCGCAAACCGGGACGGATGGGAATGTTTTTCTTTTTCCAGAACAGCGGAACGCACGCAGCGGAAAATGCGTTGCAGATTGGATTTCCGCAAACACTCCCCCTACTCCGCAAGGCGTTTCAACGACCTGCAAGGACCTTCCCGATCCACACTTCATTGCCATTGCGGCAGCAGGAGATCGCGGGGAATTCGTATGAGGGTTCTCCGCCGGAGCATTCCCCGGCGGAGAAACGATTGTTTCTGCAAGTTGCAGAAAATGAAATGGAATGTTTGAATTCAGCACCCCCGGCAGCCGTCCGCGCATTGGATCGGAGGGATCCGTCGGCCGGCAGACCGGGTATGCGGTTTCGGAGGGAGAATCAGAGTTCGATATCCCATCCGTTGCGGTTGACGGGCCGTTTCAGCCAGGTCGGATCGCCGGTGTTGTTGGCGAAGGTGCATTTGACCGGATCCCAGTCGAAGCTGGCATCATACACATAGCTCAGATTGCAGAGCAGGCAGAGAATCGAGGCGCGGGCGCCGGTCTCGGCCGGAGAGATCGTGGGCTTGCGGGAGATGCAGCATTCGATGAAGTTCTGTTCCTGAAGCGGACTGTTGTAAAGCTGAACCTTGGCATCGGCAAGTTTGAAATAGTCATCCAGCGTGTCGAGGCAGTTTGCAAGGCGGTCATCCTTCTTCTGGGAGGGATCGAATCCATAGTCTTCCCCGATGGAGGCGGCGACCTTCTTCATTTTGCTGAACGAGACATCATCCAGAGCCTTCCGGTTTTCGGGAGTCGGCTTGACCCCTTTTCCGACCCAGACGGCAATCCGTCCGCGGTTGACAGCGACAATTCCCTTGGTTCCGTAGAAGACGGTTCCCCAGACACTGAACGGATTATGCTGCAGGATGCATCCATCCTCCATCACGAACTTCATTCCGAACTGGCGGCGACCTCCGTGGAGCGGATTGGCCGAATACGGCTCTTCGGAGCGGATCACCTTCACGGGTCCGGATTTGTCCAGATCGAGTCCCCACTGGGCGATGTCCAGATGATGTGCGCCCCAGTCGCCGTTGTAGCCGGTTCCGTAATTGTCGTCGAACCGCCAGAACATCGGGTAGAAATTAGCGACCTTGCGCGGCGCGCACTGATCCGAATAGGGGGACCAGGGAGCGGGGCCGAGCCACATATCCCAGTCGACATCGCTGTTCGGCGCGGATTCCGTCGGGATATCCTGGAACTTCTTCTCCTCTCCGTTCCACTGGCAGAAGAAGCGGTGCGGATGGGAAGGACCGCCGAGGTTGGCGGGGAAATCCGCGATATCGGTATTGTTCTGAGCGGAAGCATTTCCGTAATTGCAGTCGACATACTTGATTTTTCCGATGCAGCCGTTGCGGACGATCATGCAGGCGGTGCGGAACTCGCGCCAGGAGCGCTGCATGGCACCGGTCTGGAAGACGCGTTTGAATTTTTTCTGAGCCTTCATGACCAGCATGGCTTCTTCGACGGAATAAGTCAGCGGTTTTTCGCAGTAGACATCCTTTCCGGCCTTCATGGCGGCGCAGGAGATATAGGCATGCCAGTGATCGGGAGTTGCGATGCAGACGGCGTTGATCTCCTTATCCTTGATGATGTCGCGGAAATCGGCGACGGCTTTGCACTTGGCCAGCTGAGGTTTCCTGTTCTTCTTGTAGTAATCGTTCACGAATTTGGTTCCGGCTTCCCGGCGGACCCGGTCACAGTCGCAGACCGCTTTGACGACCACATTTTTCTGTTTGATGATGTTCGGGACCAGCACGGTGCGTCCTTGAATACCGTAACCGATGAAAGCGATGTTGACGGTTTTTTCCGCGGTTCCGGCTTTTGTTTTTCCAGCCACCTTTGCTGTGCCATTTTTCATTTTTCCGGCCATGATATACTGTGCTCCTGTTTAATTTATTTGGAACAAAACGAAAAAAGCTCCTTTATAATGTACTTCTTTCTGAAGAAATATCAACCTTTTTTGTTCTAAACCTGTCGATAATGGCTGCGAAACTGGCTTGGGGTCATTCGGGTGTATTTTTTAAACATCCGGAAAAACAGGAACAGATCGTTGTAGCCGCATGCCGTTGCGATTTCCTGCAGGCTCTTTTGAGTTCGGATGAGCATGCTTCGCGCGTTGGCGATCCGGCGCATGCAGATATACTGTTTCGGAGGAAGGCCGTAGCGCTGGCGGAATTTGGCGGAGAGTTCGGAGCGCCGCATCGCAAATTTCTTATGCAGTTCATTCAGATCGATTCCGTCGTTCAAGTTCTGTTCAATGTAGTTCATCACCCGATACAAACAGTCATCCCGCTCCAGTTCATCCCCATGAAGATGATTCATCTGCTCCAGGAACGGGAGAAGAATCTGATGAATCAGAACTCTTCTTTCGATATTCTCCCGGATCGATTCACGCCTCTCCAGAGCCTGATGGACAAAATCCATGATCCGTTTCCGGATTTCCGGCCATTCCTCCGAAGAGAGCTCCAGCGGATGATTGAATATTCCGATGGAATCCAGCGAATGCGAGGAAAAATGAATGAAAAAGTGCCTGCACTCCTCCTTGAATATATACTGAAACGGGATGCTCGACGGAATCAGATAGATTCCTCCCGGACGAAGCGGATAGATTCTCTGCGGAAACATCAAATTGAAACTGCCTTTTTCCACATAGTAAATCCGGATAAAGGGATGCGGTTCATACCCGAACGGCCACGGACGCCCCCGGATCCCGATCCCGCAGCCGACGGGGATCAGATCCAGCGACTGCAGAAGCGGATCGGGCTTGAAATCAAACGATATAATCTTTTCCATAACCCTTTCTCCGTGCATTTCCTGCAAAATGGACAGAAAATCCATAAGATTGTAACATATATTCAATACACAGAAAGTCAAGAATATGCTATAATATAACCAAACGACCCCATCAAAAAAATTTTATGAAAGAGACCAATGAAACTTTCTACCATTCTTCTGGGATTTCTGATCTCTCCGCTCCCGCTTCCTGCGGGAACCACACTCTCTGCCCATGCCGACGGCGAACTGCTGGATTCCGACGGCGACGGCATCTTTGAAACAATCCGGAAAGACTCCCTGGAATTCCGGGTCCTCGCCTCCCCCGCCCGGAAAAGCTGCGCGGTTCTGGAGTTCAAAATGCCGGAAGGGAAAAACCCGGCAAAAAAAGTCATGCTCCGTCTGTACCTGAACGGGAAATCCGGATCGACGGCATGGCCGGAAACAGCCGGTTCCCACGGACCGGAATGCGTGCTCTTCGGCTATCTCGCCCCGAACGCCGACGGGGAACTCTCGCTGAGCGACGACGGAACAGGCGAAAAAATCACACCCGTCCTTGAGGCCAAAGCGACAGATGTGAAACAGCCTCTTCTTCTGGATGTCACCGCATGGTTCAACCGGGCGGTGGACCGACAATCCCCCTTCATCGGCTTCCGGATCGAAACAACGGATCAGCCGGGCTCTCCCAATGGCTGGCGCTTCCGCTCCTCCGAATTCGGCAGGAAGTATGCGGAGCGCTGGACTCCTGCGCTGCTTGTTTCAAGATAACGACAGGGGGTGCGGAATGAAAACGATCCTTTTCTGCTCGGCACTTTTTCCTCTTCTCCTGTCGGCGGAGCTGGAATTATATCCGGAAAGCATTCTGAATCCACGCGTTCCGGTTGTTGCGCCGGACACGGGCGGCGCGGCGGGACGGTACATGGCGCTGGCCAATATTGATTTTGTCTACACTCTCACACCGCATTGGAGAGGGATGAGGAGCGGATGCGCGGAGTTTTTCGTCCGGGATATCCCGGCGCGGAAGATGCGGAGAATCCTCGTGCTTTCCGAAAAGAAAACAGGGAGCAGCCTCGCGGTCACGATCCCGGATTCGGCGGCGGGAAATCGTTTTCTGCGTCTGGAGGGAAGCGATGCGGCAACCTCCTCCCTCAAACTGCCTCTCGGGAAATGGCGGAAAGTGACTCTGAAATGGGGAAACGGGAAGGCGTCTCTTTCCGGGGACGCTCTTCCGGCAGACGGGATCCATGTCTCCATTCCGGCGGGCTTTGCTCCGGACACGGTTCTCGTCCGCTCCCCCTATCTGGATGAAATTTCCCTGCAGACGCCGGAGGGAGAGTTCATTCTGGACTGGGAAAATGGGTATCGGGCCCGGATTCGGACCAACAGCGCCGGAGGAAAAACGATCCGTCTTTTCGGATTCGACACCCGGTTTGTCCGCCGGGAAGAAGGGAAACGGGACAGTCCCGTGGTCTGCTTCACCAATTCAACCCGGCAGGACTCCGTCATGCAGCTGGATCTCGAACTCTACCGGGAAATCGCGGATTCCCGAACTCGTTTCTCCATCCGGGAAACGGTCCCTGCCAATTCCGTGAAGATGGTGCCGATCCGCTTTCCGTTCCCCCCGGAAAGCGACATCGTGCATCTGTATGCGAAATCGAAGGATTCCACTTTGCCGTTTGCGACGGAGAAGCATTTCATCCTGCTCAAGCGCCGCGGGGAAAAAGCCGGCCCCGGCCTGTTCGGGATTCATGACAGCAACATCGGTTCCTTCGGCTGGTGGCCGGATGCCCTGCCGATCCGCTATGCGCATAAATATCTTCGCTGGTCCTTTGTAACGGGACCGAACTTCACCGATGCGAAAGATCTTCCCCCCTCGCTGGATCCCTCCGCGCCTGCGGAGGAATGGAACTGGAATGACGGAGTCGACTGGCTGCTCTCCGCCGGCAACGAGGTCTACCTTTCGCTCCAGAGCTATCCGACCTCGAACTGGTACCGTTCAAAAGAGTTTGAACGCGGGATGAAGAAGTATCCGCACGGGGTCCGTGGAGGCGGGATGCCGGATCGGGAGAAATATTCGGTTTTTCTGCAGGCGGTCGCGGAACGGTATCGCGGGAAAATCCGTCTTTACGAACTGGAAAACGAGCCGATGGCCTATGGCTTCCGCTACAATCCGGAAGCGTATGCGGAAGTTGTCAGGACCGCGGTTCCGATTCTCCGGAAAGCGAATCCCGAAGCTGTCATCTTCGGGATCTGCGGGACCTCCTATTTTCTCGACTGGATGCGAACCGTTTCCCATCTTGGGGCATCCGGACTGCTGGATGCTCTTTCCATCCATACCTATACGAGTCCCCATACTCCGGATCAGGCGGATTTGGACCGGCGGATCCGGGAACATCGCCGGGCGTTTCCCGATGGTCTGAAAAAACCTCTTTTCAATTCAGAAACCGGAGTGAACACCGTCAATCGTCTCCACATTGAAAAGCCGATACCACCTGAAATTGTCGCGAGAAATGCAAAAGCGGGAATGAAGGGCTTTTCCTCCAGAGAAAACTGGCCCGGTCCCGTTGCCGATGAGTGGACCGCCGCAGCCAGTCTGGTACAAAATGCGGCGCTGAACTTTCTGGAGGGAGCGGAAGCGTTTGTTTTCTTCTTCTGGGACGACCCGAAAAAGGAATGGGACAGCTCCAGGAAGACAAGATGGACACAGCGGCATGGACAGTTTTTCAATCTTTTCGCATCCACTCCGGATTTCCGGATGACGCCCTCCCGGGTGCTTCTGGCCGGCGCGGTGATGACAGCCCAGATGGAAGGAGCGATACCGGAAAAAGGGATCTGCAAGGTTTCCGGGAACACACTCCGCGGCGGAATTTTCCGCAAGGCGAACGGGGGGAAAGTCGGCATCCTCTGGACAAAGAGTCCGCAGGAGTCGCTGATTCTCCGTTCCCGGGAACGCGCTCTTGAGGTGGTGGATCTCTGGGGAAGGAGCCGGTGGATCTCTCCACTTTCACAGGATTCGAAAGGTGCGGTTTATGTATTGAATGTCGGGAAAGAACCGATTTATGTTCACTCCCGGGGAGCGGATCTTCGCATGGAAGCGTCTCCGCTGATATCTGTCCGGACAAAACCACTTGTCGGCGGGAAAGACGACATCTGTCTGGAACTTGTGAATTCGGGGTCGGAGCCGTGGACGCCGGAAATCGTTGTCGAAACGGATTCCGGGCTGTCGATACAGAGACGGAGCGGACCTTCCGCGATCCCGGCGAAACGGCACGGCAGAATTGATTTTTCCTGCACGGCGGAGCAGGACGGAAAGCCGAAGGCCGTCACATTCCGGCTCCACCTTCCGAATGGCGGAGAACTCGTCCGCATGGCGACTCTGAGTTCCAGGCCCGTGATGTACGCCGGGAGAGTGGACAGGAATTTCAGGATTGCCGGTCCGGATTCGATGAATCATCTGCCGGTATTCCGCATTCATACGGCGAAGCAGTGCCGGATTGGGCGTCCGCCGGAGATGCTCTCCTTTTCCGATCCGGATGTCTGGGGAGGAGAGGAGGAGCTTTCCGGCGAGGTCCGTCTTGGCGTATCGGAAACGACCCTGCATATTCTCGTGAAAGTCCGCGACGCGCATCCGCGTCTTCCGGATCGTTTTCCCGGCGTGCTCGGCTCCGCCGTGGAGCTGTTTCTGGATTTCCGTCCGCTTTCCGAAGGCTTCGGGGAACGCAGTTACACGCCCGGCGTCTATCAGATCATGATTCTGCCGAATCTGAAAGACTCCGGCGCTCCGCGCTGGCACTCCGCCCGTCTGAAACCGGACAGCCGGATCACTCTTCAGGGGAAACGGATTCCGGATTACGGCTACTGGATCGGGATGGAGATTCCGCTGGAGCTGCTTCGGAACACGGAAGGGATCCCGGAACGTTTTGGGGCGGATTTTGCAATCAACGGTCCCTTTTCCGACCGTCCGGGACGTAAAACGCAGATGTTCGGATTCGGAAAATCGGACAGCTGGCGCAACGCGGAAAACTTCGGAACCGTCCTTCTGCAACCTTCTCACGAAAAACAAGGAGAATAAACGATGAAAAACGCCGTTTCGGCAAGATCCGATTTCTCTCTGATCGAACTTCTGGTCACAATCGCGGTGATCGCGATTCTGCCGGCGCTTCTTCTGCCGTCTCTGAATCAGGCGCGCCAGAAGGCCTATGCGATCACCTGTGCCGGCAACTACAAGACACTGGGCAATGCGTTCATACTCTATGTGGATTCCAATGACGGCTACATGCCGTGGCGGGATCCCGCCAATGTCGGAGTCCGGTACTATTTGAATGAGCTTGCACGCAGTATCCAATTCAGGGACACGACAACAAATGAATCTCTTCCCGGAGTTGTGCAGAACGACGGAGTCCGTTCGAAGCTGGCCTGTCCGGCCTACACCCTGCAGGATCCTCTTTCCGAACGCAACGTGAACAACTACCGCTTTACAATCGGCTACAATGAAAACCTGAATTATGCAGGCGGCGTTCCGGCAAAATGCATGCGGGGACCGAACTTCCAGTATCCGAGTCAAATCTTCGTCATGGGGGAGATGG
Organism: Lentisphaeria bacterium UBA1829; assembly: GCA_002338895.1. GTDB lineage: Bacteria > Verrucomicrobiota > Lentisphaeria > Victivallales > UBA1829 > UBA1829. The sequence continues at coordinate 11,990 of DDJH01000255.1, forward strand.
CGGCAAGAGGGACCGCACATCTCCGCAGACCGTACAATGGCCTTCTGGACGGCGGAAACATGCCGAAATTCCGACATCTCGGGATGACCATCTTTCTTTTCGGCGACTTCCACGTCGCGCAGGATCGGAGAGCGAACGCCTGGCACGCCTCATCCTCCGACGCCGTCAAACACTGGAAGGAATAACGCGCCCGCCCCGGCTTCCGGCACTTCAACGAACCAACCCTCTCTCCAGTGAACCGCATCCCTGTTTTCAACCGGCCTTCGACTCTCCTTCAGAGAATTTCCGAACGAGAGCCTCCGGTCAATTTCCGGCATTTGATGCTCCGGAAACAGGAATGAAGAACACATCTACTCGAAGAGAACAAACGGGAACTGAGCCGGATTTTTGGTTCCTCCGATTCCGGGAGCAATCTGGATCCATCCGTCGCGACCCTCGCCGTCGTTGTCATTGATCAGCAGATTGAACCGGAAACCGCTGCGGAGGAGTTCCGGTGTCATTGCACAGCTCTTCAGAGGGATACGCAGGGAATAGAAGGTCCGGTCGCCATTCCGTTTTGTCTGAAGTCGGATCTTGCGGGCGACTTTCTCCCGGTCAAACCCGGTCGGAGCGTGGAAGACAAAGACCTCCGGACGGCCGGAATCGGACCGGGCTGCTCCGATCTCCCAGAACCCGTCCTGCGACGGGAGTTTGAAACAGACCTGCATACTGTCGCCTTTCCAGATGGGGAATCCGGAATTCGGCTGACTGTGAAGATCGTCCGTGACCTCCGCGCGGATTTCGAGTTCGTTTTCCGTCCGGACGAGCCAGACGTCGGCGCTGAGATCCCGCGCACCTTTCCAGACGCGGTGCTCGAGGTTCGGATCCGCCTCCGCCAGCGAGACCACCTGCGACAATGTATTCAGTACGAAATCCGCCTTTTCCTTCTCCACATCCTCCCCCTTCTTCCGGATCAGCCTAGCGGGATTGACCGGCAGACGCAGCCCGGTTTCGATCCCGTCGCCCCGGCATACGAGCCGGAAGGATTCCGTCCGCCGGGGGAACTTCTCTCCGGAGGGAACCTGAATCCGAAACGTTGCCACAGCCGTCTTCCGTCCGGGGACCCGGAGCTCCAGACTTCTCTTTTCCGCCTGGAATCCGGCGGGCAGATCCGCAGGGGAGAGAAGAAACCTCCTCTCCTCCCGAAACGGATTGGACACCGCAAAAACGACCTCCATCCATCGCCCGGGAACAGCCGGATTGAGTTTCTTCACCTGCACAAGCGGAGCGAGAGGTTCCACGAAACCGGCCCGGGAAAACCGGATCGTCCGCGGTTCGTCCCCCGCCTCCGCCAGAACGATTCCATCGGTGACAGGAAGAGTTGTCTCATTCCCCATGCAGTCGGAAACGACCACCTTCTCCGCATCCGTCCGGAGCGGGAGCAGGAGCGGATATTCCCGTTCGTTCCAGAGTGCGACAAGTTTCTCTCCGGGAGCCTGGAACAGGAATCCCCATCCCCCTTCCGCCAGGGGGAACTGCGCGAGATAGTCCGCATTCCGGAACCATCCGGCCAGATGATTGTAGACGGAGTAGACCGGTTTCGGATAAAAATCGGTCGTCACCATACCATAGTTGTGTTCGGCGTTTCCCGGATCGAATCCGTCGTTGCGCAGGTCGTCCCAGACATATCCGATCGCGCCCCGCGACCACGAATAGATCAGTTTCTTATAAAGCGTCAGTGCCTGATTCCGCTCGGTTCCGAACAGGGAGGAGAGCGCCGTCTCGTTCGGAAACCACGGAATCTTCTCCGCTCCGGCGCGCTTCCGAAGCGGCATGAGATGCGTTTCCACCGCTTTCACATAATTTGCAAACAGACCATGATTATGCGTCAGATGAACTTCATAGCTTCCGCGGGCTTTTTTCAGAACACTTTCCATGAAATTTTTGTCGACCAGCCCCGGATGGGAGGCGACTCCGGAAAATCCGCCGCTCATCATCACGCATCCGGGACTGGCGGTCTTGACCGCCTGATATGCGGTTTTCTGCGCTTCCGAAAATTCATCCGCATTGACCGTATTTCCAGAAAGATCCGGCTCATTGTACAGCTCCCAGTAACGGATCACGCCCCGATAGCGGCCGGCCATCGTCGAAGCGAAGCGGAAAAGAGCGTTCCGTTCCGGCATGGATCTGCTCCTCGCCTTGAAATCCGCATTCCGCATTTCCGGCTTTGCCGCCCATTTCGGAGTGGAGCCGAAATATCCCTGCAGTTCGATTCCCAGTGCGCTGTACTGTTCCAGCAGGGCATCGAACGGACGGAAATTCCATTGATCCGGCGCAAGTTGAATTGTCGGCCATTCGGGAGCCGCGCGCAGATATTTCACGCCGCACAGGGCCGCGGCCATCGCTTCGAGCTTCTGGTCCCGCCGCGACCACCACAGCGGATGGGAACAGACGCCGAACAGAAATTTCGGTGCACGCCCCGGAGTCGGTCCGGCCGGAGTGAGTTTGGCAAAGGTCGCTTTCTGCACCGAGACCTCTTTTCTTCCGCAGACGGTAATCCGCGCGGAGACATCCCAGTGTCCGTTCCGTTCGGGTCTGCATTTCGCCGGGATCCGGATTTCCGCACCGGCTTTCCCATCGAATTCCAGAAGCTCCGTCAGAGATTTTCCGTTCCACGGCGTCAGAGTGATTTCGACGCGGAAGCGCCCGTCGACATCCGCCGTATTGCGGAACCGATACTGCAGCGCATCCTCCTCCCCGTTTTTCAGCACATGGACCGGATTGCCTGTCAGGACCTCAAATTCCAATGCCTCCGCGGGATTGGAAAATGTCTGGACCCGGGAGGTGTACACGATCATGGCCCCGCGCTCCGCTTTTCCTCCAGTGGACAGATTCATCGTCCGGATCCGATAAGGACGCTGAATGGAATCCGCATCCGGAATCCTGAAATGGTAAACCTTCCTGGGACCGGCAATGCTCTGCACCGGAGTCGTATGAAGTTTTCCCGCGGCATCCACCAGAGTCCAGGAGAGCCGGACCGGTGTTTCCGAGAGGCATTCCGCATCCAGGGAAATGCTGTGCGGTTTTTCGCGGAAGAACACCAGATCCGCCTTCCGCTCCTTGAGCCATCCGGTTTTGGAACGGATATTGGCGACGGTCAGACCGTCCGGAGACGGCAGCAGCCGATATCCTCCGCTCTGTCTCATGAGGGTGTCCTCTCCGAATCCGTACAGCCTGCGGGAAGAGACGGTTCCGGACTCCGGAGTCACATCCACCTCCAGAGACTGCAATGTCACCGGGAATTCCCGGTCGGTCTCCCGGTCATACCCGATTCCGAATCCGGTGATCCACAACGGCAGATCCATGAAGAAATTCCACTGCCGTCCCATACATCTT
>DDJH01000273.1:0-4388 GCA_002338895.1 Lentisphaeria bacterium UBA1829
TGTCGTCGTCCGTGAAGTAGTCGGGGGCCCCGTGCGGTCCGTAGAGAACCGCGATCTCCCAGCTTTTCCCGATCTTCGGAAGAACGCTTTCCGCCGGAACAAGGGGAAGGGAGGTTTTCCAGTTCCCGATATGAAGAACGTCTCCGGCCGCCAGAGCGCGTCCGCCATGTCCGCCGAATCGGCCGAGCGTGAACGTCGAACGGCTCCCCAGATATTCCGGAACGTCGATTCCGCCGGCAACGGCGAAATAGCAGCGCTGGCCGCAGCGGGTGACGCCGANNATTTTCAGCGTGTCGCCCTTCTGCGCCTTCACCGGAATGTTCCGACGGATCTCCCTGCCGTTCAGCGTCGCGGGAAAGTCGCCGCCGGTGAGGGCGAAGAGCGCATCGGTGTTGAAGCGGAGAGAGGCGCCCGAAAGAGTCATCTCCAGACCCGGCGCCTCCGACGCGTTGCCGACAATCCGGTTCGCCAGACGGAAACTGTACGCGTCCATCGGACCGGATGGCGGAACGCCGACCGCCCAGTAGCCGAGACGCCCCGGATAGTCCTGTACGGTTGTCTGTGCTCCCGGTGCAAGGATTTCAAGAGTCGGCGCGCTGTACTGGTAGTCCTTGAGAAGCCAGGTGCCGATGTTGCCGGTGCGGAAATTCTCCGTCGCAACAACATCCCGGAGCAGAAGAAGATTGGTTTCAAAACCGGCGATCCGGGTGTCCAGAAGCGCTTTTTCCGCTTTCCGGATCACGTCGTCCCGGTCGCTGCCCTTGACGATGAGCTTGGCCAGAAGAGGATCGTAAAATGCGCTGACTTCGGTGCCTGCCGAGATCCAGGTGTCGCACCGGATTCCGGCGGGGAAGTCCGCCTGCGTCACAAGACCGCTCGAGGGCTGATAGTTCTTGCCCGGGTCTTCCGCATAGATCCGGAACTCCATCGCGGCGCCTTCCGGATGGAAGGTCTCGCCGGGACGGAATGGCACTTCGCCCGCGGCCAGTTTCACCATCCATTCGACCAGATCGATGCCGAACACCGATTCCGTCACGCCGTGTTCAACCTGAAGACGCGTGTTGACTTCCAGAAAATAGAAGCGGTCCGCGTCGCTGTCGTAAATGAACTCCACGGTTCCGGCGGAGCGGTAGGCGACTCCTTCGCCGAGGCGGCGGGCGGCGTCGTGAAGCGCTTTCCGCGTCGCGTCGGGAAGATTCGGGGCAGGGGTCTCCTCGATCACTTTCTGGTTGCGTCTCTGCACGGAGCAGTCGCGCTCGCCGAGAATGGCGATTCCGCCTTTCCCGTCGCCGAAGATCTGCACTTCCACATGCCGGGCGCGTTCAATGTATTTCTCCGCAAAGAGACCGGAATCCTTGAAGTGGTTCCGGCTGAGTCTTCCGATCCGGTCGAATCCCTCCTCCAGTTCTTTTTCCGTGCGGCAGATGCACATGCCGATTCCGCCGCCGCCGGCGGTGCTCTTCAGCATGACCGGATAGCCGATCTTCGCCGCCGCCTCTTTCGCCGCGGAGAGCGAATCCAGCAGTCCGCTGCCCGGGACAAGGGGAACGTTCCAGCGCTCCGCCAGTTCCCGGGCCTTGTGCTTCAGACCGAAATCGACAAGCTGTTCCGGCGTGGGACCGATGAATTCAATTCCGTTTTCCGCACAGCGACGCGCAAAGGAGGCGTTTTCACTCAGGAATCCATATCCGGGATGGATCGCCTGGGCACCGGTTTCCCGGGCGGCGGAAAGGATCGCGTCCACATTCAGATAGCTTTCCGCGGGAGCGGCAGGGCCGATCCGCACGGCTTCGTCGGCAAGCAGAACATGGGCGGCCGTCGCATCGGNNGAGCCGATCCCCATCTTTTTCAGAGTCCGGATAATGCGGCATGCAATCTCGCCGCGATTGGCAATCAGGACTTTCGTAAACATGGTTCTTTACTCCTGTTTCTCCCAGATGATCATCTCGACCGGAGTCGGGTTGTAGTCATTGCAGGGATTGTTCAGCTGGGCACAGTTCGAGACAAGGATCACCACGTCCATTTCCGCAAGAAGATCGACGTATTTGCCGGCGGCGGAGATGCCGTCCGCGAATTCCAGGTGTCCTGCAGGGTCGAGCAGAACCTTGGTGAAGAAATTCAAATTGCAGGTCTGGTCGCGTTTGCTCATTCCCGGGGTGTCCAGGAATTTGCGGACGAAGGTGTCCCGGCAGCTGTGCATGTAACGGGTTTTGTCGGTGTAGCGGATGGTGTTGCCCTCGGCGGAGCAGCCGCTGCCGAGGGTGTCGTGTTCGCCGCAGGTGTCGGCAACGACCCGGAGCATGACGTTGTCGTCATTGGACCGGATCTCGGTCCCGAGCTCAATAAGCGCCTTCCGCTGCGCCGCCAGCGTGTTGTTCACGTTGTAGCGCTCCGCAGTGTTGTGGGCGTTGTAGATGAGCATGTCGACCGACTGGTTGCCGCAGAGATCAATGATCCGCAGAATCTGGCCTTTGCACAGAGTGTGCATCCAGCCGTTTCCCGCTTTGACCCGTTCTGAATAAATGGCCTGTTCCCGGTTTCGGGGAACATCCAGAAGTTTGTCGTTCATGGAGAAAACCTCCTTATTAATCCCAGATGATCATTTTGACCGGGGTCGGGTCGTAGCCGTTGCAGGGGTTGTTCAGCTGCGGACAGTTGGAGACCAGGACCAGAATGTTCATCATGGCTTCCAGTTCAATGTATTTTCCCGGAGAGGAGATTCCGTCCGCAAAATTCAGACGGCCCTCCGCATCCAGCGGAACGTACATGAAAAAGTTCAGATTGTTGACCTGATCGCGTTTGTCCATTCCCGGGGTCGCGAGCAGTTTGGCCAGGAAGGTCTCGCGGCAGGCGTGCATGTAGCGGGTATGAAAACCGTAGCGGATCATGTTGCTTTCGCAGGAGCAGGCGCTGCCGAGGGTGTCGTGATCGCCGCAGGTGTCGGCAACGACTTTGAGCATGACGTTGTCGTCGTTGGAGCGGAGTTCCGTGCCCACGCCGACCAGAGCGTTTTTCTGGGCCTGCACGGTCTGCTGGACGCTGTAGCGTTCGTAGATGTCGTCGGCATTGTAGAAGATCGTATCCACCGCCTGGTTTCCGTTGAGGTCGACAATCCGCAGGACCTGGCCCTTTTTCACCGTATGCATCCAGCCGGCACCGGCCTTGACGGTCTCCACATAGACGGCTTCCGCTTCATTGCGTTTGCTTTCCAGATATTGTGTAACCATGTCCTCACCTCATGCGTTGTAAAGTTCAGTTGCAAGGAATCCCCGTTCGTTTTCCGGGCACCACGTGAAACACGGATCCTCCTTGGTGCCGGGTTCGCAGCGGTAGACGGTCGCTTTGATGGGCTTGCGCGGATACTCCGTCGCGATGCTGAGCGGATGCATGCCCGTGTCGAGAATGACAAGCGTGTCGATCTCCGCCCGAAGATCCACATAATCGCCGGGTTTGGAGTTGTTTTCAAGGAAGGTCATGGCGCCTTTCTCGTCCACGACGACCTTGGAAAAGAAGTTGATGATTTCCGTGAAGTCCCGTTTGGTCATTCCGTGTTTCCCGAGTTCGACCAGAAGGGAGTCGTAGCCGTTGCGGTAGAAGTCGTTGTGGGCCTCCTGATACTCTTTTTTCCCGAATTTCTTCTCGATCAGGGAGGCGTGCGCGCAGCCGCAGAGCATGTCGTGCCATCCGCAGGTGTCCTCGGGGACGCTCATGAGGATGCGGCCCATGTCGGAATAGATGCAGCAGTTCTTCGTCAGACGGCAGATATGTTGGATTTTCAGGGTGTCGCCGAGATTGAAGCGCTCGGAAAAGTTGTTCGCATTGTAAAACATCGCAGAGACGTTTCCGCCCCCTTCCAGATCGGTCAGACGGAGCGCCTGGCCGCGCCGGATGACTCTGGAATAGTTCCAGCCGCCGGCAATGATGTTCTCGGTGATGATTCTGTTCGAGATGTCGTTGTTCATGATATGCCTCCTTCTTATATCCCTTAAAAAAGGTTTGTTTTGTCGCCAACCATGTTGACGATCTGGAATTCGCAGTGGTCCTCGCGCTTGACCGGGGGACGGATCAGTTTGTCGATGTGCTCCCGTGTCGCGAGAAACTCCGGCTCAAGAAGCATCCGGGAGCACCGCGGACGGGCCACCGGAACTTCAATGAGTTCGTTGATCTCTCCCGGATTCGCCTTCAGTGCCAGAATCCGGTCGGAAAGATAGACCGCTTCATCCAGATCGTGCGTCACAAAAATGATCGTGATGTCGATGTTCCGCCAGACCTCCAGAAGATAATTCTGCATCTGGGTCCGGGTCTGTGCATCGAGCGCTCCGAACGGCTCATCCATCAGCAGCACGCGCGGCTGCGGCGCCAGCGCCCGGGCGATCGCCACCCGCTGC
>DDJH01000273.1:4409-10211 GCA_002338895.1 Lentisphaeria bacterium UBA1829
CCAGCCACTGCAACGCCACATTTTCCGCCGTGTCGCGATCCTTCCCGATCGACTCCAGGCCGAACATGACGTTCTGGCAGACGCTCAGCCACGGAAAAAGCGTGTACTTCTGAAACACCATCCCCCGTTCCGCTCCGGGTTCGACAACCGGTTTCCCGTCCAGAAGAATCTCGCCGGAGGAGACGCTCTCCAGTCCCGCAAGAATCCGGATCAGCGTCGATTTCCCGCATCCGGACGGACCGATGATCGACAGAAACTCCCGGCTGTGCACCTGGAAGGAGATATCCTTCAGAACCGTCTGCTCTCCTCCTCCCGTCGTCGGGAAGCTCTTGAAAACGTTCTTCCCCTCCAGGATGACCGGCCGTCTGGCTATCCGGTCCAGACGTTCCCGGACCTCGGGTGTCATTTGTTTGTAATCAGGCAATGTTGTGCTGTCCATTCCGCTTCATCCTTTCTTCTTTGGGAAGAACGATCGAGAATACCCGGTCGCGAGGACCGAAAATTTCTTCCGCCGCCCGGTAGAGCATCCCTTTGTGTCCGCTTTCCCACGGGAAGATCTGACGCCCGAACCAGGCAAGGAACATGTCGCATGCCAGTCCGATGCAGCCGATCAGAATGATGGCCGCGTACACATTTGCAAAATCACGGTACTTCGCCTGCTGGTTGATGAACCAGCTGATTCCGGAACTCGTGCCGACAACTTCCGCAACAATCAGATACGTCCACGCCCACCCCAGCAGAATCCGCATATCCTTGTAGAGGCGCGGAAGAACATTCGGAATGATGACTTTCATCAGAATGCGTCCCCGGGTTGCTCCGAGGGTCTCGGCCGCTTCGATCAGGGCGCCGTCGGCGCTGCGGGTGCTGTTCGCGATCATCGGAAGCTGCTGGAAGAACGTCCCGATGAAGATGATCGCGATTTTCGGCGCATCGTTGATCCCCAGAATCGCCACGCAGAGCGTCGCAAACACCGGGGCGGGGAAGTACCGGAAAAATTCGATGAACGGTTCGATGAGCTTTTCAAAGAACGGAAAGGCACCGCACAGAATTCCCAGCGGAACTCCCAGAAGTGAGGAGATCAGAAAGCCGAGAAACACAATCCGGATGCTGTGGGCGATGCTTTGATGAAACCAGCTGTCGCCGGCCCGGCGCGGCGGGGTGAGAAATGCCGTGACAAGAGATTTTGCAACCTCATGCGGAGCAGGAAGATAGGTCGGATTCGCCCGTTTGCCCGTCATTCCCTTTTCTCCGTTGGCGGTGAGTTCTTTGTTTTCCCGCTCGAACGCGGTCCGCTCAATCAGGTCTCCCGGTGCGCACAGGAAGCTGTCTCCCGCATCTGTCACCCGGATCAGCGGGTGATAGATGAAGGGGACATAGCTTACCAGACACCAGAGAAGGAGCGGAAGCGCAAACGAGAAAAACAGCAGAACGTATTCTTGACGTCGGGTCAGTTTTTCCCGAATGGCGAAACAGCCTCCGTGATGTGTTCTCATTGTTAGCCTCCTCTTTCCGAAATGCCGGTCTTACTTTTGCATATTCAGATATTTCCGGGTGAAGACCGGCGTGATGTGACGGCCCACCTCGACGTTCTTCTTGTAGACCTTGTTCTCCACGAAGAACTTGTCCACAATCGCGGACGATCCGTAGATGGATTCGAAGCCCGGTGATTTCTTGAAGTGTTTCAAGGCTTCCGCCGCGGTCAGGAATCGGGTCCCGTCGATGTATCCGGCGTATTTTTTCGCGGAGACTCCGACTCGGGCCGCCATGATCCGGATTGCCTCGTCGCGGGTCTTCGGATTGTTCAGGAAAGCGACTCCGTCGTACCACGCCGCAATCACCTTCTGCCACTCCGCACGGTGCTTCATCAGACTCTCCGTGGAGACCGCAAGCGTGTNNTAGATGATTCCCGGTTCATCCGCGCTGGTGTAGATCGTCGTGGAGCCTTTCACCAGCTCAAGCGCGTTGCCGGAGTGCGGCTGCCATGCGACAATGGCATCCACTTCGCCGGTCTCCAGAATCTGCGCGGCCTGATGGGTCGGCATGTTGACCAGCTTGATGTCGGATTCCTTCATTCCGTTCTTCGTCAGCGCGTTGATCAGCAGCGCATGGCTCAGGCAGCCGAACTCCACGCCGACTTTCTTCCCTTTCAGATCCTTCACCGAACGGATTCCGGGGCGGGCCACGATCTTGTCATTTCCGTTGCTGTAATCGTTGATGAGGATGATCACATTTCTCGCTCCGGTCGCATTGAGAACCATCGCATCTCCGTTGGAGATTCCAACGGCGTCAATCTTCCCGACGGAAAACGCTTCAATGGACGGTCCGTATTCGAACCATTCCAGCTTCACATTGACTCCATGCTTTTGAAAGAAGCCTTTTTTATCCGCAATTTCCCAGGCGGTCCACCCGGGCCAGTCGCTGTATCCGATTCGGAGAGTCGGCTGTTCCGCGGCCAGCAGAAGCAATGGCATCGCGGCACTCAGAATTCCAGTCATGATGGCTTTGAAACGATTCATTTTCAACCTCCTTGGTTCTTCTTGACGATGGGTTGCCTTCGTTCAAGCAGAATTGATGCCAATTGTGAACTTGAGGCGAAAGGAGGTTTTTCAAAGAAATTTCTTTACAATTTTGTCTGCTGCGGAGACGGACATGTTTCGTTTTTGTCATCTTTCCCGTTCCGGACCGGGATGACTGGCAAAACGGGCTTTCCTGTCATGGCGGAGGGTCAGAGCGGATGGGGCTCCGAATCCGTCGGATCCTGCTCTCCGACGAGGCTCCAGATGTCTTCAAAGAGAAAGCACTGATACGGATATTTTCTGCTGAGCTCCTCCAGTTTCCGGACATAAGTCTCCAGATACGGTTGAAGGGCGCCGCGTTTCCTTCCCTTCAGAATCGGACGTATCTCCGGACCGTAGAGCGCCGCAAAACGGGTGTGCCGATGCGTGCGGACGGCGAATAGCGGCAGAACGGCACACCCGCAGCGCGCGGCAAGATAGAATGCCGCACTCGGAAAACGGGCCTTTCCGCCGAGAAACTCCACTTCGATTCCTTCTCCTTCCAGGCAGCGGTCCCCCATCATGCAGACAATTTCTCCCCGTTCGATCGCGTCAAACACCTCGATCAATCCTCCCATTGCGGACTTCGTGGAGATGATCCGGACAGGATTCTTCAGTCCGGTGAGCGCCAGAGTCTTGTCCACATTCGCATTGCGGTCCGGGGTGACCAGAATATTCACCGGTTTCCGCGCAACGTGAAGTCCTCCCATGATCGCGTTCCACGCACCGAAATGCGAGGTCAGAAGAAGAAATCCCTTCTCCTGATCCATCAGACGTTCCGAAAGTTCCTCGTCAATAAAATCCCATTGGAGTCCCTTCCGGATCATGGCCGCGCTTTCGACCAGCGCCTGGCCCTGACTGGTGAACAGCGCCCACGTGTGCCGGAACATCGCAAGCCGGCCCGCTCCCGGAAAACGGTGCGACAGATACGGCCTCGCCGCCTCCCGCGCCTTCCGGTCGAAACAGGTGTAGAACAGCGCGATCACCCAGACAAATTCACAGGTCCGGTTGATTCCGAGGATCTTCAGCATCAGCAGAAAAAAACGGATCCCGAAAGCGTTTCCCCGCGAGTCACTGAGATTTCCCGTCTTCCCCATTGCACCTCCTTCTTTTCTGCAGAAACAGCGTGATGAAATAGACCAGAATCCCGGAGACAATCCCCCAGAACGGCGCAAGAATCAGACTCCCGAGAAACCATTCGTACAATCGCAGATGCAATTCCTTCACGCCGCTCTGAAGCGTCAGTTCCGTCAGCCACGCTCCGTTTCGCATCCGGTATCCGAGCTCGATGCACAGAAACGGGGAGAGCGGCGGCATGTAGAGATTCTGGATCGCCAGTGCCATGATCTTGTTGAGATGCAGCCGCTCCGCCGTATAGAGAATCGCCAGAATATGACACCCCGGCAGCGGAAGAACCGCAAGAAACGACGACACCCCCGCCGATACCCCCAGTCCCTCCGGCGACGCATTCTCCCGCAGCAGCGCCCGGAACAGCTCCCCCGGACGGAAAATCGAATACGGAAACCCCGGCGACGGACGCAGCTTCTTCTTCGGTATCGGCAGCATCCGGATCCCGACCAGATGCGCATGAATGCACGCCAGACGGAAATTGTCCTTCCACGGGTCAAAATGCGAAATCCGCTCCTCCTTTTTCGGATAGTGCGTATGAATCGGCACATCATGCAGTTCCAGATTCGCCCAGGCGGCACGGGTCAGAATCTCCGTTTCAAAATTGTATCGCCTCGTCAGAAAGTGCAGACGGGAGACGTAGCGCACCGGATACGCCCGGAAGCCGCTCTGGCAGTCCCCGACCTTCACTCCGGTTTCGATCCGCATCCAGAAGTTCGCAAACTTCCGTCCGAACCGGCTGGAGGCCGGAACGTTCGGCACGGAAAAGTCCCGGCAGCCGATCAGAAGAGAGTAGTCGTTGCGTGCCATCAGAGGGTAGAAACGGGGGATGTCTTCCGGATCGTGCTGGCCGTCGGCGTCCAGCGTGATCATGTACCGGATCGACGGATCGGCGCTGAGGTGGTTCAGCGCGGTGAGAATCGCCGCCCCCTTGCCGAGATTGCGCTCGTGACGGAGGACGGGAATTCCGCTCCCGGAAAAGCATTCCGCCAGATTCCGGTCGGTGGAGCCGTCGTCGACCACCAGCACATTCGGGAGAATGCGCCGGGCGCGCGCAACAATGTCAAACACCGTCGCGGCGTTGTTGTAGACCGGTATCACGCACCAGATGCCACGGAGATCGGTCATGCGTCCTCTCCTCCGGCGTTGATCCGGCGCAGTCTGGCATAGCCGAGTTTGTGGAGGAGCCGCAGTTCGCCGTTCCGGGCGTCGGGCGGATAGATGCAGAAGCGGCTGTCGCGGAAGCCTGCGACAAGGGTCTCATGCAGTTGTTCCGGATCGAGACCGTCGGCAAAGTAGTAAAGTTCGCGGATGCCGTCCCATCCCTCCGGGATTTTCCCTTCGCGCCGGGCCGTCTCGTACAGCGGCGTGTTCGGAAAAAGACGGATCCCGGAAAACACCAGCGTGTGGACCGGTTCCAGGGAGCGCAGATTGCGGATCCCCGCCCGGACCGTTTCCTCTGTCTCGCCCGGACCGCCGAACATCACGTTGGTGGTGACCCCGATGCCGGATTTCAGAAGCCGGGTCGCTTTTTCCGCCGCATCGTGGAAGGAAAAGGTTTTGCCCAGTCCCCGGAGCGTCTCGTCGGTGGAGGCGTCGATGCCCAGTTCCGCGGCGATCATGCCGCACGTCCGCATCAGGGTTATGTCGGATTCCGTGAGGTGCGACGGCGTGAGAAACGCGGCAAACGGAAGCGTGATCCGCCGTTCCCGCATCCGCTTCAGAAAGGTGCGGAATTCTCCGGCGGGGTCGTTGAAGGTCGCATCGACAAAATAAAACATCGTATCGGAATGGTTCCGGGCAAGTTCTTCCAGCTGATCGAGAACGTCGTCGTTTCCCCGTTCCCGGATTTTTCGTCCCTCCAGCGCCGGATAGGTGCAGTAGGCGCAGTGGTATGGACAGCCGCGTTTGGTCTGAATCGGCAGAATGTGCGTCTCCTCCCGGTAAAACGCAAGCAGATCCTCCGGGTAGACTGCCCCGGACTGCGGACCCGGACGCCCCATACGGATTTTCGGTTCGCGCTTTTCTCCTCTTTCCAGTTCGGCGACCAGTTCGAGAATCGCCTCTTCGCCTTCTCCCGCGATCCCCCAGTCGGCCCCGGACAGACGGAGGATCGTCT
>DDJH01000045.1 GCA_002338895.1 Lentisphaeria bacterium UBA1829
CGGAGCTGACGGCCGCCGACAGCAACTACGCTCTTCCGCGCATGCTGCTTGCCGGGTATCCCGCAGGCGCCGAACTATTCTTCGGTCCGGTTATGCTTTCCGATGAAACGAAATGACAGGAGGATGAAATGAAACGTCTTCTTCTCGCATTTCTCTGCGCCGCGTTTCTTTCCGGCGGCGCGGCGGATCTGAAACAGTGGGAGTTCAGAACTCCGCGCGATCTGATGGGGGACCGGANNTGTATGGGACGGCAGTGAAAAAAATTCTGACACTCACATTCGCTTCCGCGGCGCTTCTCGCATTCTCCGCGGAACTCAAAACCTGGAATTTCGATTCTGAGCGCGATCTGATGGGGGACCGGATTCATGCCTATGCGGCAAAAGGTTCGCTTGTGGGAAAATCGCTCTCTTCCGAAAAGACTCCGGACGGGGCGTCCGTCCTGAAAATTTCGCTGAAACAGATTGCTCCAGGCGCTCCGTCTCATGCGATTCAGCTGAACTTCATCTACAACAAACCCCTGGAAAAAGGGAAAAAATACCGGATTCAGTTCTATTGCAAAGGAACGAAGACGGGCGACATTTCTCTTCTGCCTGCTTTGGGCGGCTCGCCGTATTCGGTTCTCGGCCAGGGCGCCGGACGCACGCTGCGCATTACTCAGGAATGGCAGCTTTTCACGCTTGATTTCACGATGGAGCTTGAGCCGCCGGCGAAACCGAACTTCGTTCTTCCGCGGACCATGCTTGCCGCATATCCGGAGGGGGGCGACCTCTTTTTCGGTCCGGTTGTTTTTTCCGAGGCTCCGGAAGTCCTGCCGCTTGCACTTGCGCCGGAATGGAAGCTGAACGGGGAAACTGTCCGGCTTCAGAACAATGCGCATATCATTCTTGTCGACGGGAAAAAGCCTGCCGCGGACAGCATGTTTGAATTCACAAACACCTTCACCTCTCCGGCGGACGGCTTCATGCAGCTCGGCATGTCCGCCGACTGGTGGTTCACTGCTTCCGTGAACGGAAAACAGGTCTATACGACCGAACCGCACGGCAATCTGAGTCACGAGTTCAAGCCGGAAGACCATGTGTTCAACATTCCGGTGAAGAAGGGCGTCAACACGCTTGCCGTCAAGATCCGCGCGGGGAGCAAGGGCTGCCGTTTCGTCTGCGGCGCGGTTCCCTACAATCCGGATCCGGAGGCTGGCCGCCGGCTGTTCGTCGTCACGGAATCGGCGAAGTACCGTCCGGTGGCGAACGACCGCTGGGTGGCGAAAAAGGGAACCGCCCTTGATTTTTCCGCTCTCCGCGGAGCGCGCGTTCCGGCGGGAACATACGGAAGAGTCATTGTGAATGAACAGGGAAAATTTGCGTTTGAGCGGAAGCAGGGGGAACCGGTCCGCTTTTTCGGCATGAATTTTGAGCCTGCGTTCTGGCGTCACCGTGCGGATCTCTGGACGAAGGCGGATATCGAGCGTTTCGCGGACGCCGTGGAGGCGCAGGGCTACAATCTGGTCCGTCTGCATTATCTCTGCCGCTACCTGATGGGATTCAAGATTCACTATCCGCCGCACCGCACGATTGCGCAGGCGGGGCTTCCGCAGACAGCGGCCGAGATTGAGTTCGACAAGGGGAACGTCGACCGTTTCGACTATCTGCTGAAATGCTTCAAGGACCGCGGAATCTACGTCAACATCGACCTCATGAACGCGCCCGGTTTCTCGATGGCGTACCGTCAGGGACCGGGAGAGTCGTTCAAGACTTCGCTTCTCTTCGATCCGGAGTACCGCAACCACTGGAAGGTGGCTGTCGAGTATCTGATGAACCGGGAGAATCCGTATACGAAAACGAAACTCAAAGATGAACCGGCGGTTGCGTTCGTCAATTTTTTCAACGAACAGGATTTCATCCTTTCGCATAAGCACACGATGGTTCAGTTTGAAAAGCCGTTCCGGAACTGGCTGCGCAAAAAGTACGGAACCGAAGAGGCTCTGCGCAAAGTCTGGGGAGCGGATGCGACGTTTGAATCCGCCGGAAAGATCAGCGAAGCCGTTCTGCGCAAGGGCGACGGCGCCGCACGCGATACCGGCGATTTCCTGATCGCGACCATGCGCGAAATGACGACCTGGTATTTTGAAACGGTCCGCGCCGCCGGATATCCCGGACTCTTCAACCTCTGGGACATGATCATGCGGACCATGGAGATTCCCGCGCGTTCGCTCATGCCCGCAATTGCCCAGCACACCTACTTCGCGCACCCGAATTCGCACCCGACGCGGAATCTTGCGAAGAAGAGCAAAGGCGCCGTCTTCATGGGCGGAGTGAACCTGGATACGACGGTTGATCAGAGCAGTTCGCTGAATTCGAGCTATTTCCGCGCCGCCGCGATGGCGCGCTTTCTTGACCGCCCGTACATGATTACGGAATATTCGCACAGCTCCTTCAATCGCTACCGCCACGAACGCGGGCTCTACTTCGGTTCCTATGCGGCGCTTCAGGGCTGGGATGACCTCACCCCGCACTCGAGCACGGTCCGGCTTTCGGTTGATCCGCTCTGGTGTTTCGAGCACGGCATGGATCCGATTTCCCGCGCTTCGGAGGTCGTCGCCGGATTCGCGTTTCTGCGCGGCGATGTGAAGGAGGCTCCGCATTCGGTCGGGGTTCTGCTGAAAAACAAAAATCTTTTCCCGAAGAATTATCTTGCAGCGATCGGCGACGATTACGGCAAGCTTTCGATGCTGACGAAAGTCGGGATTCTCTATCCGGAAGGCAAACCTCTGATGAAAGTCGGGAGCGCGAAACCGGATCTGATGTTTGAGCCGGAATCGTTTTCGCCGCTGCAGGTGACCTCGTGGTATGTCAGCGCGGATAATTCTGACGGGACGCTTTTCCCGAAGTTCGCGGAGCAGCTGCGGAAGGAGAAAATTCTTCCTCCGGGAAACAGGACCGACTGGTCGAAACGCCTCTATCAGAGTGAAACGGGCGAACTGACACTGGATGCCCTGCACAAAAAAATGACCGTTGTCACGCCNNGACAGCAGGTTTCGCTTCCGGTTCTTTCGGTCGGCGAAGTCCCTTCAGCCGTATCGGTCGCTGCCGCATCGCTGAAAGCGGATGAGAATCTGAAAGAGGCGTCGCACATTCTCCTGACGGTTGCGACGAATGCGTTCAACACGAACATGACGTTTGAAAACGCGTCGATGTTCTGCTGTGTGAATCCGGGTGAGCTTCCGGTTCTGATCGAGTCGATTCAGTGCGACGTCGCACTTGCGACGACCCGCACCGCACCGCCGAAAGTTTACGCTCTGCATCTCGACGGAACGCGTTTTGCGGAACTTCCGTGCAAACTGGAGAACGGCAAACTCGTTTTGAGTATTGACACCTCCAAGCTCAAAAACGGCACTCCGTTCTTTGAAATCCGCTACTGATTTGGGAATACATGAAACGGCGGGAGTTTCTCACATATATTTTACTCCGA
>DDJH01000170.1:0-174 GCA_002338895.1 Lentisphaeria bacterium UBA1829
CACCGAATAAAAATTTACATATTTTTAAAGAACAATATTTGTATAATTGAAATCATGAATTAAATTATCAAAAGACAATATTTAACATATTATCACAAAAAACAAGAATATTTTTAAACAAAATTTAAAAAATCCGTGATCGATGAAGGGCGATCCCTCCGGAGAACGAGTGAG
>DDJH01000170.1:197-6364 GCA_002338895.1 Lentisphaeria bacterium UBA1829
GAGGAGAACGGGAAAACAGAACAACCGTCACAACGCAGCGACACTCTCCTGCCGAATCCCTGCGGAGTTGGAGAGATCGTTTTTTCCTCCATCCATCCGGGGAACAGAGCCCGTCCTTCCCGTCCGATCAAAGAAAGGAACAGACCTATGAACATCACTCCGGAACTGCGTTCCGTGTTTCAACGGGTGATCTCGGAATACGGAAATCCCTCTCAGTTTGCCAAGAGCATCGGAGTCGCCCACAGTACGGTCCTATTCTGGCTGAACGGGAAAAGTCCCACCATCAGCGGAAGGATCTGGATCGGCAAGGTCCGTCCGGCGCTTCTTCCCTTTCTCAGCCGGGAGGAGCAGATCCTGTTTGCTCCGGACACCATGATTCACCGGAATCTTTCCGCCTCCGCAAACGCTCCCGGAACGGGAAACAGCCGAAAACCGGCTCCGCTCTTTTCCGCTCAGCAGCTGCTCGACTTTGATCCGGTTTTTGAATCCATTGACAGCTTCATCCGCCGGACAGCGAAAATTGGAAGCTGTCCCTTCACCATTCCGACAAGTCCGGTTCGTTTCGCGTTGAACTGGCCCGCGGCGGAGCCCCTCCCCTTTGCGCTGAATGCGCTGGTCGACGGTTCCGCGCGTCCTCTTTCCGGGGAAATTGCCGCTGCCGTTGTTCAGGAATCCGACCGGATCGTCATCGGCAGTTTTTCCCGGAACGGCGATCATGCGGAAATCATTCCCATCCTGGAAAATCATCCGGAAGCAATTCGCTGGAACACGCGGAATGAGCCGAATTTCCTTCGCTGGATTTTCCCCGTTCTGGAGTTTGACCGGGTTCTCAAGTAGGAACTTCCGGAGCGGAAGTCGATCCGCGGCGGAATCAGAGCAGTTCCTCGTCCCAACGTTCGAGCAATTTCCGGACTTTTTCGATTGAGGGGAATTCCCGGAAGAGGAAAATCCGTCTTCCGAACGAGGGATCCTCCTCGACTTTTTTCCCCAGCGCCGGGTTCGACTCCAGAAGTTTGCGCTCAACACCGATTGCAAGAGGTATCGAAGGATTGGTCCGCAGGAATTCCAGCCGGTCCGTCAGCGGTCTGGAGTGCCATTTGTGGAACAGCTCCAGATAGATTTTCCGCTCGCCGCGGGTGAACGTGATGTCGGGGAACACGAAGCTCTGACCGCGCCGTCCCTTCAGGAAGGGACTGTCCGACGAAACCTCCCACTCGGGGCACCGTTCGGCAAACAGTTTTGCAAACATCCGCACCTCCTCCGGCACATGGATTCCGATCCGCCCGAACGGACGGCGCAGTCCGCTGGAGTCGTCGAGCACCAGCCGGAGACGTCTTCCCCGGAAGTTCAGCGTACAGGCGAACTTCCATTTCGGCAGCTGAAACACGGCCGGCAGAAACTACGCCAGCTGCAAACCGTATTTCGACGCCCCGTCCACCAGCGACGCCGGTCCATCAATCCGGATCCGGAGAGCGGACGGAGCCGACTCCTCCCACTTTCCGCACTTCGTCACATCCGCCAGAAGACGGAAGAACTTCAGATATTTGAAGAAACGGCGCATCCGTTTTCCGTCCGGCTCCTCCAGCGTCAGATCCAGCTCCTCGGCGAACAGGACCAGCGACTGTGCCAGCGACGTATTGTATCGTTCCAGAAGCCCCCCGGATCGTAGATCCGGCACTCGGACAAGCCGTTCAAACTCGGGCAGATCCGGATAGATATGCTCCCGGAGCGGCAGAACCTCGTCGCCCGCCGTCCGGAACACGGCCTCCCGAAACGCCTCCCGGGACATCCCCTCCGCCTCTCCGCTTTCCAGCATCCGGGACGAACAGGCAAACAGAATCCGCCGCAATGCCGGATACTCCGTTTCCGACGAACCGGAATATTCACAGAGATCATCATACAATTTCAAAATTCCCTGTGCCAGCTTCCGGTCCGGCAGCGTCCCTGTCAGCGGTTCCAGGACCTCCTGCAGCTCGGCGCGGGAACGGCCGATCCCCTCCCCGTAGATTCGGAGAAGCTCTTCCGCAAATCCGCGAAGTTCCGGATCCTCCGTCGAGACAAATTTCGGATGAATCCGCCCGGCAGCAACCCGGAACCGCAGCAGTTCCTTTGTCAGCATGTTTCCGCCTCCCCCGTTTCTCCGGAATGGTTCCGTCCCTCATAGGCGCGATGCTTTCTCCGCCGTTCGCTGACGCCCATTTCCGACGTCCCCTCGCTGACCAGTTCATACAACTCCGCCCGTTTCCCTTCCGAAGCCCGGAGAATGCGTCCAAGCCTCTGCACATGCTCCCGGGAACTTCCGCTTCCGGAAACGACAATTCCGACCGCCGCCTCCGGCACATCCACCCCTTCATTCAGCACTTTGCTCGTCACCAGCACGCGATACTCTCCGCTCCGGAAGCGGTCCAGAAACTCCTTGCGCTCCGCCACTTTGGTCTTGTGGGTAATCACCGGGAAGCAGAAATAATTTCCGATCGCATATGCCGCATCGTTATCGGCCGTAAACAGGATGGTCCGTTCCGCCGCATGACGCTGGAGGATCCGCCAGATCTCCTCTAGTTTTCCCTTTCCGCAGCGAGCGATGGCTCTCTGACGGAGATAGGCCTCCAGCGCGGCTCGTCCGCCCGGACGGCGCGCGGCCAGCATGATGAACCTGCTCCACCCGTCGGCGGATCGGAAGTCGATCCCGTTGGCCCGGATGAATGCGGTGTAACGGCGGCGGGCCTCCTCATATTCCGCGGACTCCTCCGCAGAAAGCGGAACAGCGATCCGGTGCGTTTCATACGGAGAGAGAACCCGTCCTTCCAGTTCGTCGATGAAAACTTCGCAGACAACGGGTCCGATCAGACCAGCGACCACACGTTCACTTTCGTCGCCCCGGTCCGGCGTTGCCGTCAGTCCGAGCCGATAGGGCGCCAGACACATGGAGGCGGAAAGTCTGTTCACCGGCCCCGGCAGATGATGACATTCGTCAAACACCGCCAGACCGAACCGGTTTCCGATAAACTCCATCATCAGCACAGCGGAATCGTATGTACTGACAGTAATATCCCGGATCTCGCGCGCCCCTCCCCCGAGCATGCCGATCTCCACACCGAGAAACCGTTGAAGGGAAGAGACCCACTGCTGAACCAGATCAATCGTCGGCGCCACCACAAGGGTCGAGCGCTTCACCGCAAGGATGGCCAGCACCGCGAGGAAACTTTTCCCCGAACCGGTCGGCATCACCACGACCCCCCTTCCCTTGGCCTCGAGCCACGCCTTCAGCGCTTTTGACTGATGCGCCATGGGGGAGAGTCCGCCGTGCAGCGTCAGTTCCGGCAGTTTCCGGTATCCGCACGCCGAATCCGAAACGGAGAAATCCTCCGCATGCAGAACGCGCAGAAGCGGAGCATAGTCCGACGCCCTGGCCCGCCAGAGATTCACCCGTTCATCAAACTTCAGAAACGGAAGTGCCTCCGCCGGCGGGTTCTGATCGTTGAAATCCGTCAGCAGAGTTCCCGCGTCGAAGGAAACAAGAGCGGAAGGCACCGAACGATCCCGTTTATTTTCTCGAAATTGCGGTCCGTCCGCTCCGGGCGACCTCGATTATTCCGTAATCGGAGATCAGCGCAATGAAGTTTTCCACCTTCCGGGACGATCCGGAAAACTCCACCACGATCCGGTCCTTCTGCACCAGCGGGATCTTCGCGCCGAAGATGTCCACCAGACTGAGGATCTCCTGCCGGCGGTCCGACGGCGCACAGACCTTGATCAGCACCAGTTCGCGCTCCACATAATCGGAGCTGTCGAGATCCACCACGGACTCCACATCGACCAGTTTGCTCAGCTGTTTTTCGATCTGTTCGAGAACCGCGTCGTTCCCCGTTGTCACGATCGTCATGCGGGAAAGTTCAGGATTGTGAGTCCGGTTGACGGTCAGCGACTCAATGTTGTATCCGCGTCCGCTGAAAAGGCCGGCGATCCGGGCAAGGGCTCCGAATTTATTTGCCACCAGAACTGAAATGGTATGCTGCTGTTCGTCCATAATGATGATCTCCCGTTAGATTTTCTGCGGTACAATACCGCCGATTGGAGCAAAATTCAATTTGATTTCATGATTTTCCAGACAACTTCCGGCGTGATGGCATCGAAGCACTTCTTTGTTCCGAGCGGACAGACCCGTTTGAAGCAGGGCGCGCACTCGATCTTATGAAACGCGATCGTCCATCGGGCGGAGAGCGGAGACGTTGCCGCCGGATCCGTGCACCCGAACGGAGCCACGCCGGGGACCCCCAGCGCCGCGGCAAGATGCATCACGCCGCTGTCATTGGCCACACACATTTCCGCATGTTTCAGCAGATAGATGAGTTCATCCATCGAAGTTTCCCCGGCTGCGTTCCAGCATCGTTCCGGAGGCAGACCGTTCAGGATCTCCGCTGTGATCCCCCTCTCGCCTTTCGAGCCGATGGTGACCACGACGCCCCCTTCTTCCTCCATCCATCTGCGTCCCAGTTCCCGGAAGGATTCCGCCGGCCAGCGCTTGGCCGCGCCGTATGCCGCGCCGCCCGCAATCGCCAGAATCCGGGGATTCCGGCAGAAGGTCTCCAGCTTTTCCGGACAGCACTCCTTCTGAAGGTTCTCCCGGAAAACGGGCATTTTTCCATCCCACTTTTCCGCGCCGAGCGCTTCGGCCATCGCAAGATATTTTGCCGCCTGATGGGGTTTGTTCAGCACGCGGTCGCGACGTTTCGGAAACGACCAGCTTCCGGAGAGCAGAAGCGAACGGAAGCGGGCCTTTGCGCCGAACAGACGGGGAATGCGCGCCCGCTTGAGATCAAGCGCATCGCGGAACGAGTTGTTGAACAGCACTCCGATTCCGGCCTGAAGGCGCTTGACGGTCCGCCGTTCCTCCGGCGTCATAAACGCATGGGGATCGGAAAGCGGGACGACGCGGTCGATCCCCGCAATCGCCTCGAAGACCGGAGCGTTCCCTTTCGGACAGGCGACGAACAATCCGCAGAAAGGCGGCAGACACGTTTTCAATTGCAGAATCGCCGGGATTGCCATCACTGCATCGCCCAGCCAGTTTGGGGAACGGACCAGAATTCCGTCGCGCCACTCCCCCTCCGCGATTTTCATTTTCTCCAGACGGGGGATCTCCCCGAGTTCCGGATGAAACACACAACTGTCCAAATTCATAAGCATCCCTGTCAAACGGCAAATGGAACAAACCCGCACAGTCCGTGTCTATACGGTTGTTCACCAAGAAAGGAGGCCAGCATGATGGAAAAGAATCCTCCCAGAAAGACCGTTCGGGTTCCCATAACTCCCGAAAAGAAAGCCGAGTTCTTTCACGGACTTGAGCTCTATATGAGCGAATACAAACGGAAACTTCTTCGGAAACACGGAGTTCCCGCTCCGGTCTCCCGGGCGTCCTGATCCGACGTATGGGAAGTCCCCTCTCCTCTTCGGAGACGGGGCTTCACCTCCCGGCGCTCTTACTCCTCCGATCCCTTGGAGAGAGCGGCGATCACTTTCTTCTTGTTTTTCATATTTTCGAAAATTTCATTGACGACCGCAGGATCTTTGAGTTTCATCGAAACGCTTCCGAGCAGACGGATATACGCATCCTGATCCCGTTCATCCGCCGCGATGAAAACGATCAGGCGGATCGGTTCATTATCCAGGGACTTGTAATCGCTGATCGGCTCCTTGCAGATTCCGATAATCACCAGGGGGACAGGGAATCCCGGAACGCGGATATGCGGCAGTGCCAGACCTTTCCCGACTCCGGTCGTCATCATTTTCTCCCGTTTCCAGATCAGCTCGCGAAGCTGGGATTCATCCAGAGTGCACCGGGTGGTTGCCAGAGCAATGATTTCTTCGAGAGCGGCTTTCTTGGTGGTTCCTTCGAGGAGCAAAATGCAGTTGGGGTCAAGATACTTCAGGAATTCCGCTTTCATACTGTAGATCCTTTCATGTTCAGCGATAAACTGTTCAATCCTGTTTTAACGGAACTCTAGCATTGCTTTCCGCTTTTTCAAATGGACGATCCGGAATATTCCGGAAAATATATTCTCTTTTTTTTCAGATTCCGACTTGCATCTTTCAAAAGAGGCGTTACATTATAGGCATTGTAACAGGTGCCAGTCTAGCTCAGTCGGTAGAGCAGCTCATTCGTAATG
>DDJH01000170.1:6392-13118 GCA_002338895.1 Lentisphaeria bacterium UBA1829
TCTCCGCGGGGATTTTCTCCCCGCGGATTCCGGCATCCAAAGCGGCGGCCACGGCGGCGGCCACAGCGGAATAATCCTGGGATATCGTCGTATGCGGCGGAACACAGTAGCGGGAGATCTGGGATCGTTCCGAACTCACCAGGGAGAGATCGTCCGGAATTCGTTTCCCGTACAGTGAGAGGGCGTAGGCGGCGATTCCTCCGGCATTCTCCCCGCCGCAGCAGAACAGGGAATCGATGCCGTTGCGCAGAAGTTTTCCGATCTCCTCGATGTAATCTTCCGGACGGGCAATGCGGATGAGTTCCTTTCAGTTCTGNNCCGCGGAGACAATGCGGATGAGTTCCTCTCCGGCGGGGAGTCCCCGTTTTTCCAGAGCAAGACGGATCCCCTCCCGGCGGATTTCCACATTGCCGGAGCCTTCAACGCCGTGGATCAGGGAGCCGATCCGTCGAAAGCCGCGTTCGGCAAGGTGACCGATTCCAAGCTCCATCGCCTGCCGTTCATCGGAGTGGACGCAATAGACTCCGCTCGAACGGCCGGAGGGTTTCCGGTCGATCAGGATCAGCGGAACGGCGAAGCGTTCGTCCCAGGACTCGAACAGCGGGGATTCGAATCCGATCGACACGGCCCCGCAGAACTGAATGCTGTCCAGACGCTCCAGATTGTCGTGCGGCAGAATCTCGATCCGGCATCCCCGGAGCGACAGTTCGCGGATCAGCTCCGTCATCACCATTTCCACATACGCCTGCACCGGATACACCAGCTTGTAGGGCGTAATGACAACCACATTCTTCTGCTTGGTGGACAGACGCGGATGGTATCCGCACTCCCGGGCCACCGCAAACACATGCTCCCGCACCGAATCGCGGATGTTCGGATGATGACTGAACACCCGCGATACTGTGGCGGTGGATACTCCGGCTCGTTTTGCAATCTCCTGAATTCTCATGAACGGAACCTCCGCTGCTTTTGATTGATTCATTTACAATATATTTTATCTTTTTCTGAAAACAAATATTTTTTTCAGATTGTTTTACAAAACATCCATTTTTTTCATCTTGCAATGTCCCATTTGCCTGTTACAGTAACTTCCCGGAAGGAGATCATTTCTGTCCGGACAGTCCGGATGAAAAGGAGGGAAAAGAGGATGAAACGATCGGTCATCGTATTTACCGCCCCGGGCAAGGCGGAACTGCAGGAGAGCGACTGGGCGATTCCGGAGCTGAAAGCGGATGAGGTTCTTCTGGAAACGGAATGCACGCTGATCAGTCCGGGAACGGAGCGGGCGTGTCTGCTGGGACTTGCCGGAGGGGATTTCCCGAAGGTTCTCGGGTACAGTGCAGTCGCCCGGGTGCTGGACGCGGGCAGCGAATCGGGGTTTCATCCGGGGGAGCGGGTGGCGGTGTATCACAGCAGCCATGCCTCGCTTCTGGTGAAACGGGCCTGCGATCTGGTCCGGGTGGAGGAGGAAACGCTCTCTTCGCATGCGGCGCTGTTCTGCATCGTCGGAGCGATGGGACTGCAGGGGGTTCGGAAGGCGATGCCGGAATTCGGGGAATCCATGGCGGTGATGGGACTGGGACTCCTCGGACTGTTTGCGGTCCGCTGTGCCAGTCTCAACGGACTTTTCCCGCTGATCGGCATTGACTACAATGAAAAGCGCCGGAAGCTGGCGGAGGAGTTCGGCGCGGATGCGGTCTTTTCTCCGGACGATCCGGAACTCTGCGCAAAGATCCGGGATCGGACGAGGGGGGAAGGAGTCAACTGTGTGGTGGAGGTGACCGGCAATCCGGATGCGCTCAATCAGGCGCTGGACTTCACCGCGCGATGCGGGAGAGTGACGCTGACCGGATGTTCCCGGACTCCGACCCGGGAAATCGACTTCTACAACAAGGTTCACAGACCGGGGATCTGGATTATCGGGGCGCACAACATGGTCCGTCCGCAGCATGAGAGACGGCCGGGGTATTGGACCATGCGGGAAGACATGGCGCTGCTGCTGCGCCTCTTTTCCGCGGGACGGATCCGTCCGGAGAGACTGATCACGGATCTTGCGCGTCCGGCGGAAGCGCCCCGCCTGTTTGCGCGTCTGGCGAACGGCGATCCCGATCTGCTGGGCGTGATTTTCGACTGGAAATAAGAACATTTCAAAACAATTTCAGAGGAAGGATCTTGCGGCGATGCGGAAAATCAGAATCGGACAGATCGGAATCGGGCACAACCACGCCTCCGAAAAAATGGCGGCTCTGCGGCGTCTTTCCGACCTTTATGAAGTGGTCGGCGTCGTGGAACCCGACGAAAAATGGTGGGAGGAGCGAGGAAACCTTGCGGCCTATCAGGGGATTCCCCGCCTGACGGAGGAGGAACTCTTCCGGACGGAAAATCTGGAAGCCGTTGCCGTGGAGACCGACGGCTTTGAGCTTCTGGAAACAGCGCGCAGATGCATCGATCACGATCTTTCCATACACATGGACAAGCCCGGCGGCGAGAAACTGGAACCGTTCTGTGCCCTTCTAAACGAGTTCCGCCGGAAGCACCGGACAATCCAGATGGGATACATGTACCGCAGCAATCCGGCGATCCAGTACTGTTTCGAGGCGGTGAAGAAGGGGTGGCTCGGGGAGATTTTTGAGATTCACGCGGTGATGAACCGGTACGACGGGAACAATGAAAAATACCGCCGCTGGCTGGCGCAGTTCGGCGGCGGAGCGGTCTATATTTTTGCGGGACATCTGATTGACCTGGTGGTGACTCTGCTCGGCCGTCCGCTCCATGTCACACCGTATCTGACCAAAACGCGAAACGACAATCTCTATGATACCGGAGTTGCGGTCCTGGAATATCCCCGAGCGGTCGCGACGGTGCGCAGCGGGGTGACGGAAGTCGACGGGATGAAGCATCGGCGCCTGATCGTCTGCGGGACAAAAGGGAGCATCGAGATCTGTCCGCTGGAGCACCCGGCGGACCGCTATCGTCTGGATCCGCTCCATCTGCGTCTGACCCTTCTGGAAGGGAACGAGGAATTCGAAGCCGGAACCCATATCGTGGATGTCGGCGTCATGAACGGACGGTACGACAATCAGCTGATCGAATTTGCGCAGATTCTCCGTGGGGAAAAGGAGAATCCCTATCCGGTCACGCACGACCGGATCGTGCAGGAAACTCTTCTCCTCGCGGCCGGATACAAGATCTGAGGGATAAATTTTTTCTGTTTTTTTCAGTTCAAATTATACAAAACGAAAAGGATGAAACAATGAGCCATCAGAAAAAAGTTCTTGTTCTCGGTGCTTCCGGAGCGATGGGACAGTATCTTCTGCCCCGTCTGGCCGAACAGGGGAAATACCGGATCGACGCGGTGTCGCTCGACCACCAGGATTCCGCCCTCCCCGGCGTACGCTGGATTCAGGCCAATGCGAAGGAGAAAAAAGTCTACCGGGAACTTCTCGGGAACGGATACGATGGAATCGTGGACTTCCTGACTTACTGCACCGGAGAACTTTCCTGGTATCTGCCGCAGATTCTGGCAGGGACGGATCACTACATTTTCCTCTCCAGCTGCCGGGTTTTCGATGATCTGGAACATCCGGTGCGGGAGAACTCCCCCCGGCTGATCGACTCCAGTCACGACGAACTGCTGCGCAATTCCGACGATTACTGCATCTTCAAGGCACGCGGCGAAAACATCCTCCGCGCCTCCCCGCGCCGGAACTGGACGATTGTCCGGCCGGCGACCACCTATTCGCGGATGCGGTATCAGCTTGTGACACTGGAGGCGCCGGACACCGTCGGCCNNAGGAAGAAGGTTGTCGTTCCGGAGCAGGCGCGCCGGAAGGAGGCGACCCTGAGCTGGGGAGGAGATGTCGCGAAGATGCTTGCAGGAGTGCTGTTCAATGAGAGTGCTCTCGGCGAGGATTTCAACGTCGCGACCGCCGAACACCACACCTGGGAGGAGATTGCCGGATACTACCGCGAACTCTGCGGACTGGAAGCCGTCTGGGTCGACAAGGAGGACTATCTTCGTCTTCTCTCCTCCGATCCCGACAATCGGGGTCCCCGCTGGCAGCTGGAATACGCCCGTCTGTTCACCCGCGTCACGGACAACACCAAAATTCTGAACGCGACCGGCATGAAGCAGTCCGATCTGATGCCTCTCTACGATGGACTCAAACTGGAGATTTCCCGCTGTCCGGCCGATACCGTCTGGCCGGTCAACTCCGCGATGGACGAGTATCTGGCCGCCAGGAATCTGTGAAGGGAAAGGAGTTTTGTCTCATGAACCGTCCCTGGAAAGTCGGCATTGTCTACGACACGAAGAAAATCTATCTCGGCGGGCACGACACCCATCTGGCCTTCCGCGGACTTCCGAATGTGGAAATCGCCGCCCTCGCCGATTCAAACACGGAGAAAATCGGCGAACGCATGAATGCGGTCCGCGCGAAACGCCACTACCTGGATTACCGGGAGATGTTCGACCGGGAGAATCTGGACATCGTCGTTCTTGCCTCCCGTCTTCCGACCGATCACTACGCGCAGATCCGCGCGGCGGCGGAACGCGGCATCCACGTTCTCGTCGAAAAACCGATGACCAACGATCTTCAGGAGGCCGACGATCTGATCCGGATCGCCGAAGCGCATCACGTCAAAATCGCCGTGGCCCTTCTGGCCCGCCATGCGCTGGTCTTCCGGACCATGAAGCGGATGATCGAGGAGGGCGCGATCGGAACGCCCCTCACCTTCTACGGCAGAGGCAAGGAGGACGAACGCGGAGGCGGAGAAGACATGGTGGTGCTCGGCACCCATATTCTGGACATCGGCTGCTTTCTGTTCGGGAATCCGGAGTCGGTCTCCGCGGAGGTGACCGTGGAGGGACGGGCGCTGCGGAGAGAGGACCGGAGCGTCACGAAAGAGCCGCTCGGACCGGTCGCGGGCGACAATGTGTTTGCACTGTTCCGCTTCCCGCACGGGGTCCGGGGGATTTTCGAAAGCCGGAAAGGACTCTTCCGGAAACAGGTCCGGATGGGAGTCTCGGTCGTCGGAACGGAGGGGATTCTCAGCGTCCGGTATGACAACGCCCGGAAGCTCCGTCTGAGCCGCACCCCCTTCCCGCCCGAGGATGAAGCCGTCTACGAGGAGGTCCCCCTTGTCGAAACGCGGGTGATCCCCGGCGCCGAAACGCCCGATTTCGGCTATCTGAAATATTTCACCGACAACAACCGCTTTGCCGCCTGGGATCTGATGAAATCCATCGAGGAGGACCGCCGGCCGGAAGCGGACGCATACAATGCGCGGACCGTTGTGGAGATGATCAACGGGGTCTACGCCTCCCAGCTTTCGGGGCGCGTGATTCCGCTGCCGCTCGCCGACCGGATTCATCCGCTGGAAAAGAGAGAGAGGAGAAGCAGGAGCTTATGATTCTGGATGCGCATGTTCATCTGCCGTCGTCCAACCACGCGAAGGAGAAGGAAGAGGCGTTTCTGTCGTATTTTCCGGACCGGGCGTCGGCCGTCGCCTATCTCCGCCGGACGGGGATCGGGGGAGTAGTGTTCACGACCTGGGAAGGGGTCTGGAGTGATACGGAAGAGGAGTTGGAGAACGCGAATGCCGAAGTGCTGGAGATCTATGAGTCCGACCGGGGATTTTTCTATCCGGGAGCGAGCATTCATCCCGCTTATCCGAAGACGTCGGAGAAATGGCTGTCGCTCTTCCGGGAGAAGGGACTTGTCTGGGTCGGCGAGCTGGTGCACTATCGAGCCGGCCGGGGGGATTACGACAACGCGGAATGGATCCGGTTGTTTGAACTCTGCTGCGACTATGGAATGATCGTCCAGCTGCACTTCTCCCCGAGTGTGATCCGGCTGGCGAAGAGACTTCCGTCCCTGCGGATTGTCAATTCGCATATCGACGTACCGCATCTCCGCGCGCTGGCGGAGTGTCCGAATGTTCTGCTCGACGTCAGCGGCTTTGCCGGCGGCCTGCGCTTCAACGCGATGGAATCCGCCCGTATCGCGTTCGGGCCGGACCGGATTCTGTTCGGCACGGATTTCACCGTCTACGAACCGGAAGCCTTTCTTCTGCGTTCGCGTCACGCCTTTCCGGATCCGGAGGAGCAGAAGAAACTCTATTCCGGCAATCTGCTTTCGCTGCTGAAGTCAGCCGGAGCGGGCCGGGTCTTTTATTCAGGAGAACAGACATGTATGCAATGACCGTGGATGAAAAGAGAAACTTTCACTGGACGGAGGTTCCCGATCCCGTTCCGAAGGAGGGGGAAATTCTGCTGGAGATTCATGCGGCCGCGCTGAACCGGGCGGATCTGCTTCAGAGAGCGGGAAAGTANNAGGAGTGGATGGGGCTTGAGGCGGCGGGAATCGTGCTTCAGGCGCCGGAAAAGAGTCGCTGGAAAGCCGGAGACCGTGTCTGCGCCCTGCTCGGCGGAGGCGGATATGCGGAAAAGATCGCCGTTCCGGAAGAGATGGTCCTGCCGCTTCCCGCGAATCTGAGCATGATCGAAGGGGCCTCCCTGCCGGAGACCTTTGCAACCGCGTATCTGAATCTGGTTCTGGAAGCGGATCTTCAGGCGGGCGAGACGGTGTTCATTCAGGCGGGAGCCAGCGGACTGGGAATCGCCTCGATCCAGACGGCAAAAGCACTTGGCGCCAGCGTGATCACCACGGTGGGTTCTCCGGAAAAAGCGGAGGCGGTTCGTGCGCTCGGCGCGGATTTTCTCAA
>DDJH01000074.1:0-7685 GCA_002338895.1 Lentisphaeria bacterium UBA1829
GCGGACGCGGAAGCGCGGAGTCGGCCCGGGAGGTTCTGGAGAAGCTCCGCAGCCGGTATGCGGGAAAGTTCCAGTACTATTCGTGCGACGTCTCCGTGGCGGAGGACCGGAAAAGACTGGTGGATTCCTTCCTGGCCGATTTCGGCTGCATCGACGTGCTGGTCAACAACGCCGGAGTCGCCCCGAATGTCCGCGCCGACCTGCTCGACATGAGCGAAGAGAGCTTTCTCCGCGTCCTCTCGATCAACTTGCAGGGTCCGTTCTTCCTGACCCAGCTTGCGGCAAAAAAGATTCTGGAAAACCGGAACGGAAAATTTCACTGCATCATCAACATCGGCTCGGTCTCGGCGGACTNNGCGGATGAGAACATCCCCGTCTATGAACTGCGTCCCGGCGTCATCAAGAGCGATATGACCAGCGTGGTCTCCGCAAAATACGATAAAATGATCGCGGAGGGACTCACCCTTCAGCGCCGCTGGGGAATGCCGGAAGATATCGGAAAAGCGGTCGCCATGCTCGTGGAAGGCGCCCTCGCCTACTCCACCGGCCAGGTCATCAACATCGACGGCGGACTCACGATCGAACGGTTCTGACGCGCCGGAGCGGAATGAATATGAGAAAACTCAACACTCTTGTCATCGGAAGCGGAGCCGCCGGTCTTGCCGCGGCTCTCCGGCTCCATGCGCTCGGCGTGGAGTCGATCGCCATCTACACCGAGGGACTCCGGATGGGAACCTCCATCAACACGGGAAGCGACAAGCAGACCTATTACAAACTCGGCATGTACGGTCTCGAACCCGACTCCCCCGCCCTGCTCGCCAGGGATCTGATGAACGGAGGATCGGTTCATGGAGATCTGGCGCTGGTGGAGGCGGCTCTTTCTCCGCTGGCGTTTCACCATCTTGTCTCGCTGGGAGTCCCGTTTCCTCACGATCCCTTCGGGCAGTATATCGGCTACAAGACCGATCACGATCCGAAACGCCGCGCGACAAGCTGCGGGCCCTACACCTCCCGCGACATGTGTGTCGCCCTGATCCGGGAAGTGAAAAACCGCGGAGTCGAAATCCGCGAAAAACGCATCGCCGTCTCCCTGCTGACCGTGGAGCAGAACGGGGAAAAACGCTGCTGCGGCGCAATCTTCGTCAACACAAAAGCGGGGAAAGAGGATGCACTGGAAGTCGTTCTGGCGGAGAATGTTGTTTTTGCCGTCGGGGGACCGGGCGCCTTCTACGCGCGAAGCGTCTATCCGGTGGTCCACACGGGGGCGATCGGACTGGCAATCGAGGCAGGCGCAAAGGGGAGAAATCTGGCGGAATCGCAATTCGGAATGGCGTCGGTTCGATTCCGCTGGAACGTCTCGGGCAGCTACATGCAGGTGCTCCCGCGCTTCATCTCCC
Organism: Lentisphaeria bacterium UBA1829; assembly: GCA_002338895.1. Taxonomy (GTDB): domain Bacteria; phylum Verrucomicrobiota; class Lentisphaeria; order Victivallales; family UBA1829; genus UBA1829. Next base: position 1,398 of record DDJH01000074.1, read on the forward strand.
GCGCGGCGGACGGCGTCAGCGACGAGAAGGAGTTCCTCCGCGAATACTTCAATACGCCGGAGGAAATGTACAACATGATCTTCCTCAAGGGGTATCAGTGGCCGTTCGCCGCCGGACATGTTCCCGGATCCTCGCTGATCGACATTTTCGTCAACATCGAAATCGTCGAGCGGGGCCGCCGCGTCTTTCTGGACTACCGGAGCGATCCGGCGGATTACGACTTCCGGAATCTGAACAGCGAGACCCGGGAGTATCTCTCCCGCTCCGGCGCAATAGCCGATTCTCCGCTCAAACGTCTGGAACTTCTCAATTCTCCGGCTCTTGAACTCTATCGGAGTCACGGAATCGATCTGGCGAAGGAGCCGCTGGAAATCGCGGTCTGCGCCCAGCACAACAACGGCGGACTCGCCGGGAACCTCTGGTGGGAATCCGAAAATATCCGGCATCTCTTCCCGGTCGGCGAAGTCAACGGCTCCCACGGAGTGACCCGTCCGGGAGGAACCGCGCTGAATGCCGGACAGGTCGGCGCTTTCCGCGCCGCGGAATTCATCGCGGCAAGGTATGCCAAAGAAACTCTTGACCCCGAAACGGCGGAAAAGGCCGCCGAAGAAACCCTTCTCCGCCTGAAAGCCGACTGGAACAGACCCGCCGCACGAAACTGGAAGGAGGAACGACGCAGATTCCAGCTCCGGATGAGCGAATCGGGCGCATTTGTCCGCGAGGAACAATCGCTTCGGAAAGCCCTTGCGGAAACCCGGGAACAGCTTGCCGCGCTTCAGAAAGACGGTCTGGCGGGGGAACGGACGGAAGATGGCGCCGAGGCCCTTCGGAACCGTCAGATTCTGACCGCGCAGATTCTCTATCTGGAAGCGATGCTCCGACAGCTTTCCGACGGTGTGGGATCCCGCGGTNNCCGCGGCGGCTCGATCGTTCTCTCTCCCGACGGGACAAAACTGCATCCGCACCTCTCGGAGAAATGGCGCAGCGCCCCGGAAAACAGCACGTTCCGGAATCAGGTTCTGGAGTGCTCGCTCCGGGCAGACACCTCGGCGAAATGCGAATGGGTCCCCTGCCGTGAGCTGCCGGAAACCGACGGCTGGTTTGAAACGGTCTGGAGCGACTATCGTTCCGGAAAAATCTACGGGGAGGAGAAGCCATGAATTCCTCCGGCCAGGAATCCATCTGCAACTTCATGATTCTCCGCGATCTGCGCAAACGGGAACACCTGAGCATCGCGGAACTTTCGGAGAAGAGCGGAGTCTCCGCCAGCGTGATCTCCAAACTGGAACGCAACCAGAGTTCGGCGGAGATGGACACGCTCTACCGCATCGCGCGGGTTTTCGGGATGACGCTTTCCGACCTGATCTCCCTGGCGGAAAATCAGACCGCGCATCTGGTCCGGGAGGAGAAATACAAATCCGGCGACTTTCTCTTCCGGCGAGTCAGCTACGGCAATCTGCGCGCAATGCACGCGTTTGCCCGGAAGGGCTCCCAGCTCTCCAAGCCGGAACTTCACCGCGATGATTACGAACTTCTGTGGGTTCTCCGGGGGGAGCTGAAGATCACGCTGCCCAACGAAAGCTATCAACTGACCCAGGGGATGTCGATCCAGTTCGACGCCCTTCTCAGCCACTCCTATGAAATCTGCGAGGACTGCGAACTGGTCATCATCCACATCCGAAAAGGGAAACGATTCTAACATCAAGGAGATCGAACGACATGACACCGTACCGGAAAGTAACCGAATTCAAAACCGTCCAGGCGTTCGAGGAGTACGTCAAAAGCCGGCACTTCACGATCGGCCTTGTTCCGGAAGTCCCGGCCGACGGCTCCGCCGCACTGGCCCGCCCGATCCATTTCCGCGGACGCACCATCGGCAACCGCTGGGCCATCCTCCCCATGGAGGGCTGGGACTGCATGGACGACGGAACCCCCAGCGAATTCACCTGCCGCCGCTGGCTCCGTTTCGCGCGGAGCGGCGCCAAACTGCTCTACGGAACCGAAGCCGGCGCAGTCATGCACTCCGGCAGGAGCAATCCGCAGCAGCTTCTTGTCGCGGAACATACGAAAGAGGCGCTGACCCGCATCTGTGCCGAGATGCACCGGGTCCACAAGGAAACATTCGGACGCGACGATGATCTCTACATCGGTCTCCAGCTGACCCATTCCGGCCGGTACTCCCATCCGAACAAGGCGGATGTTCTGGAGTCCAAAACCGCCTACTCGCATCCGCTGCTCGACCGGAAGTTCCACAACGGCCCGCAGAACGTCGTGACCGATGAAGAGGTCGGCGACATCGTTCAGCACTTCATCCAGGCGGCGCGGATCGCCCGGGACGCCGGATTCGATTTTGTCGACATCAAACACGCGCACGGCTACCTCGGCCACGAGTTTCTGACCGCCTACGACCGGCCGGGAAAATACGGCGGCTCCTTTGAAAACCGCACCCGCTTCTTTCGGGAAATCGCGGAAGGGATCCGGAAAAACGTTCCCGGACTCGACCTCTCCGCCCGGGTCAGCCTCTTCGACATTCTTCCGTTTGTCAAAGGCGAAGACGGCGTCGGCCACCCGATGGAGTGGACAGACGGACGCTATCCCTACGCCTTCGGCGGAGACGGCTCCGGCATGCAGATGGATCCCGATCTCAAGGAGACCGTTCAATTCGTCCGGATGCTCGAAGAATACGGAGTGGGCATGATCTGTGCCACCATCGGCAGTCCCTACTACAATGTCCACATGCAGCGCCCGGCGTACTATCCGGTGTGCGACGGATACGAGATGCCGGAACATCCGCTCTACAATGTCGGCCGTCATATTGAAGCGGTGCGCCGGCTGAAGGAGCTGTGTCCGGAAATGCTGGTGGTCGGCTCCGGCTACACCTGTCTTCAGGAGTATCTGCCGAACGCGGCGGAATATTCGGTCGCCAACGGGTGGACCGATTTTGTCGGAATCGGACGCATGGTTCTCTCCTATCCGGAGATGTGTTCCGACGTTCTCGCGGGAAAGCCCCTGGACCGCCGTCACATCTGCCGCACCTTCGGCGACTGCACCAACGCGCCCCGCAACGGCATGATCTCCGGCTGCTATCCGCTGGACGAGTATTACAAGCAGCGGCCGGAGGCTCTCCGCCTGAAAGACATCAAAAAGAACTCCAAAGCATAAGAAAAAAGGAGAACGCGATCATGATCTATTTTTTCGCAGACGACCATTACAATGTCCATCCCGGCAAAGTCATCTTCGAGCATCTTCCGGACGACCGGAAGTCCGGGATCCGCTTCTTTGAAAACGACTGGACCGTCCTCGAAAGCGCATCGTGGCTGAACGACTGCGAACTGCTGATTCTCAATCTGATCGGGACCACGTGCAATCTTCCGCATCCGGGTCCGGGCGCGGAAAAGGCGGTCCGGCAATGGTGCGAAAAGGGAGGGAACATTCTGATGCTCCACGGATCCAGCGCCGCATTCTGGCAGTGGGAGTGGTGGAGAAGCATCGTCGGGTTCCGCTGGGTGCGGCCGAATGATCCGGACGGGGTGGAGCACTCGNNACAAAATCTCTGGAGGAGATTGAACTTCCCGCCGATGAGATCTATATTAATATGGAACAGGTCTGCCCCGCCATGATTCTGATGGAAACTCATATCGAGGAAGGCACGTTCCCCCAGTGCACGGAAGCGGTCTCCCCCTGGGGCGGAAAACTTGTGAACTTCATTCCCGGTCATGCTCCGGAGGTCACTTCGAATCCGAAGCTCATCCGGAATGTCGAAACCATCATCGACTATCTCCTGAAAGGAAAATAACGAATGAAAAAACTCAAAGCGGCCTTCCTCTGCGACAACGATGTGCAGATCGATTACGTCTACAGTCCGGCTCAGCAGAAACAGCTTGCGGAAATCACCGACCTGATGCCCGAAAGAATCTCCTCCCGGAACTTCGACTCCCTCGATCTTTCCGAGCTCGAAGTGATCTTCTCCACCTGGGGGATGATCTGCTTTTCCGACGAACAGCTCGCCAGAATGCCGAACCTCAAAGCCGTCTTCTACGCGGCAGGCGCAACCGACGCATTCGCAAGACCGCTTCTGAATCACGGAATCCGACTGGTCAGCGCATGGAGAGCCAATGCGATTCCCGTCGCGGAATTCACGGTCGCCCAGATCATTCTCTCCATGAAAAACTACTTCACCAACAGCGCGGCGGTCAGGGGACCGGAATCCTGGAATCAGAAAACGGCAGGACCGGGATGCTACGGGGAAACCGTCGCTCTGATCGGAGCGGGCGCAATCTCCGGAAAAGTTCAGGAGATGCTGAAGAACTTCAATTTGAAGGTGATTGTCGTCCCGTCGCGTCCGGAACGGCGGACGATCAGTCTGGAGGAGGTCTTCCGGACCGCCTACGTCGTCAGCAACCATCTCCCGAACCGGGAGGACAATCAGAAGATCCTCACAAAGGAGATGTTCGCATCCATGCGCCCGAACGCCACGTTCATCAATACCGGCCGCGGCGCACAGGTCGATGAAAAAGGACTGATCGAAGTGCTCAAACAGCGTCCCGATCTCACCGCCCTCCTCGACGTCACCTGGCCGGAGCCGCCGCAGGAAGGATCGGAGCTTTATACGCTGCCGAACGTCCGCCTCTCCTCGCACATCGCGGGATCCCTCAACGACGAGGTTCACCGGATGGCCGACTATGTGATCGGCGACTACATCCGGTTCGCCGGCGGGGAACCGCTCGTCCACGAGGTCACGGAACAGATTCTCATGACGCACTGATTCCCCTTCCCCCGGGAAAACACGACATCTGGAGCAGAGAAACAATCTCTGCTCCTTTTTCATTTATACATCCGTCCTTCTCCGGAACTTCCGGTGGTAGACCAGCGGCGTGAAACCGGTGAACTCCCGGAACAGTCGTCCGAAACGGCTCTGATCCCGAAAGCCGCAGTGCTCCATCACGTCGGAGATCGTCGAACCGGACAGTTCGAGCAGCTCCCGGGCGGCATTCAGACGCACCTTCGTCAGAAAAGCCACAACCGGACACCCCGCCTCCTGACGGAAAAGATGCAGAAAACGCGACTCGCTCAGACTGCACGCCGCCGCAAGATCCTTCACGCGGATGCGACGGGAAAAATTCTGTTCCAGATACTCCACCGTTCTGCGGATCCGGCTGTCACGGATTTCACCGGTCCGCACCTCCCTGCGCAGGGAGTCCCGCCGGGCGCGGAGAATCCCGGACAAGTCGGACAGAAGCTCCTGAAGATTCTTCAACACCTCCTCCTTCATCACCGGAATATCCCCCTCCGCAGCATCCGATTCCCCGTTTTCCCGCCGGAACACGCCGGCCAGGAACACCTCCGTGCACCGGTCGCCTTCGAACAGAGGCACCACCAGTTCGGAGACTCCCGCATGGCAGGTGTGAACAAACGCTCCTTTTTCGATCCCGGCCAGACGGGGCAGCAGGATGTCGTCATTCTCCGAACAGAGTCGATACCTCCGTTTCTCCGCTTTGACCCTTCGACAGAATTCGCATCCATGAAACGTGTGCCGTTCCGAAAGTCCGCAGGAAGGATTCCCCCTCCCGACCGACTTCCACTGAATGTGGACGTGAAACACTCGTTCCAGATCCTCCAGAACCCGTTCGAGCTCTTCCATAAGACCTCCATTTTATATGTATATGATTAAAAATAGCATAATTTACCTAAAAAACAACTGTTTTTGCAGAGATTTCCCATCCCGGAGCTGTATATTACATCTCCAAAGACACCTGAAACGAGAGAAGGAGTACGGATCATGAAAGAGATTCTGATTCCGGCGGAAAAACTGCCGGTGAAGGAGGAGGCCGACATCTGCGTGATCGGCGGAAGCTGTACCGGAGTTTTTGCGGCGGTCCGGGCCGCACGGCTCGGAGCGAAAGTCGTTCTTCTTGAACGGCAGAACCGCTTCGGCGGAGTGGCCACCTGCGGGCTCGTCTGCATGTGGCACTCCCTGTTCGACATCACCGGGGAAAAACAGATCATCGGCGGACTGACCTTTGAAGCCATGGAACGTCTGGAAAAACGAAACGCCATCTCGAATTTCCGCGACGGACACGGCTCCCGCCATCTCGCCTTCAATGCGGAGGAGCTCACGCTCGAACTCGACGAACTGGTCCTGGAGCAGAAGACGATCCGCCCGCTGCTGAACACCTCCTACTCCCGTCCGGTGCTGGACGGAGAAGGACGCATTCTCGGCGTGATCGCCGAAAACAAATCGGGACGCTTTCTTGTCGAAGCGAAAGTCTTCATCGACGCCTCCGGCGC
>DDJH01000074.1:7691-8574 GCA_002338895.1 Lentisphaeria bacterium UBA1829
TGCGACGCCGGCGTTCCCATGACCCGTCCGCTCCACCCCCAGCCGCCGACCGCCTGCGCCCGCATCGAAAACTTCCGCCGGATGAAAGACTTGAACTTCAAGGAGCTCGTCGAGCAGAACCGCTCCCGCTACCCCGATCTCCCCTGCGGCTATTTCTGGGGGTGCGACATCCCCGGAAGCGAACACATCTACATGCTCGCCGCCACCCGGATCATGAACTGCGACTGCATGGACGCCGATGAAATCACCAAAGCCGAACTGGAATCCCGCCGTCAGCTCCGGGCCCTGACCGAACTTTTCCGGCAAACCTATCCGGACGCCGCCGTCTCCCTTCAGGCCCTTCCCTCCGCCATCGGGATCCGGGAGAGCTGCCACATCACCTCCCTCCGCCGTCTGAAAGGGGCCGAAATGCTCGCGGACCGGAAAGACCCGGACACCATCGGACGCGGCACCTATCCGGTCGACATTCACAGCAACACCGACGACTCCATCTCCTTCCAGCATCTGACCGGCGAACGGAAAACCTATCGCTCCTCCACCCTGATCCGGGAAGACCGCTGGCTCCCCGAAGGCGAGGTCCTCCCGTACTACCGGATCCCCCTCTCCTGCCTGATCCCCTCCAACTCCCGGAATCTGATCGCCGCCGGACGGATGCTCGACGCCGATCCGGAAGCATTCGGCGCAGTCCGGGTCATGGTCAATCTGAACCAGTGCGGAGAAGCCGCCGGAGTCGCCGCCTGGTGCGCTCTGCAGAATCAGACCGATCTGCCGAACGTCGATGCCGGCGAAGTCCGCAGACTTCTGAACGCCGGAGGAGCGCTGGTCGAGATCTGACCGGGCACTTCCGCATTCAACGAAAAACAGCGGGCCGCGGAATTTTCCG
>DDJH01000186.1:0-157 GCA_002338895.1 Lentisphaeria bacterium UBA1829
CTTGCCCAGACCGGCTACCTCCGCAACAGCGGCGTCAAGGAATACACCCGCCACTACGAAGACATCCTGAAGAAACTCAAAAAATAACCCCATACCCACCCCCAAAAGAGCGGGAATGATTCCTGCTCTTTTGTTACGGAAAAATGCGACAGCATTT
>DDJH01000186.1:177-5429 GCA_002338895.1 Lentisphaeria bacterium UBA1829
GGAGCACGAAACAAAATACCTGCCTCCCCCATATACACTCTCCCTCTCCCCCTCCCCTTCTCTTTCTCCTTTTCCCCCCCCGAACCATCACTCGGAACGGAGAACTTCAATCGGGTTCTGCTGAGCGGCCTTCCACGCGGGATAAGTTCCGAAGAGAACCCCGATGACGGCGCTGATGAGAAGAGCCAGCAGAATAAACCAGAGGGAGAACGAGGTCGGCATCCCGGCATAATGAGTGACCCCCAACGCGATCACGATGCCGAGAGTGACACCGGTTCCGCCGCCGATGGACGTGAGGAAAATCGTCTCGAACAGGAATTGCCGAATAATATCCGCCTTCTGAGCGCCGAGGGCACGGCGGGTACCGATCTCCTTGCGGCGTTCATACACATTTGCGAGCATGATATTCATAATCCCGATTCCGCCGACGAGGAGGGAGATTCCGGCGATGGAACTCATGACGATCGTAAAGATATTCTGCGTCTGCTCCTGCTGCTTGAGGAGATCGAGCGGGACAAGCATGGTCCAGTCCTTGGTGTCCGCATGACGTTTTGCCATGTAGGAGGAGATCCGCTTTGAAGTAAAATCAATATAACTGACATCGCGGACGCGAATGATGAACGTATCGAAATCGACATCTTCGACACTGGGATTTCGATTGCTGGTCTCATACGCCTTCTTTCCGAAGATGGAATCGGACGCCATGATCGTGATAAAGATGCAGTCATTCGGACTTCCGATCCCGGGGATATGGGTTCCATGCAGATTTTCCACGATTCCGACGATGCGGAAAATATCCCGTTCCACCATGATCGTGCTTCCGATGACATTTTGCTCTCCAAGCGAAAAGAGCAGCCTTTTCACGTTGGACCCGATCACACAGTTGTTTGTGATTCCATCAATGGTGGAGAGCCATCGGCCCTGGACGAGACGGGATCGGCTGAACTCCATGAAATCAATGGAGACACCGACCAGCGAAAGATCGAGGCGTTTCATCCCGCTGAGNNGGATTTTTTTTCTGGAGTTTCTGGCGACCGACACCTCCTCCACATTGTCCATTTTCCGGATATGATCGAGATCGGCCACCGTGATACCGTATCGCTCCATCATGCTGTTTCCGGAGGAGTCGGAGACATCCTTTCCGGAAGTCGGCGGCTTGCGGGTTGAAACAATAATCTTGTCCGTCCCCATCGCTTCGATCTGGGCGAGAGCCTGGATTTTGGCGCCTTCGGAAATTGCCAGCATCGCGATCACGCTTCCGACGCCGAAAATGATTCCGAGCGATGTCAGGATCGACCGGACCTTGTGCAGCATCAGATTGTGAAAGGAGAGCCAGAGCTGATCGTGCAGTTTCATGACTGGAACTCCTGCGTGTTCCCCGCGATGTTGTCGATGATTTTCCAGACCGTTCCGTTGCGGAGGTAGATCACACGGTCGTAATGCGATTCATAATACGGATTATGGGTCACCATGACAATTGTCGTTCCGGCGTCGTGCAGTTCATGAAAAAGATTCATGATTTCCGCACCGGTTTTTTCATCGAGATTTCCTGTGGGCTCGTCGGCAAGAATGAAGGTCGGATTGTTGACAAGGGAACGGGCAACGGCGACACGCTGGCACTCCCCTCCCGACAGCTGCGTCGGCCGGTGATTCAGCCGATGCGCCAGCTTCACCCGTTCCGCCATGTACGCCGAAACCTCATGTCTCTTCTTTGCCGGCACCTCCGCATAGAGCATCGGCACCTCAATATTCTCCTGCACCGTGAGATGCGGGAACAGATTGAACGCCTGAAACACAAACCCGATCTTCACATTGCGGACCCGGGTAAGCTCATAATCGCTCATTTCCGCGACATTAAGCCCATCCAGACGATATTCTCCCCCCGTCGGCTTGTCGAGGAGCCCGAGAATATTCAGCATCGTGGACTTTCCCGATCCGGACGATCCCATGATCCCGATGAACTCCCCCCTCCAGACATCGTAGTTCACCCCTTTGAGCACGGGGACCGCCACCGTTTCCGTAAAATACGTCTTGCGGATATCGGCAAGATGCAGGGCCTCTTTTCGTTCCTGAGAGCCGGACATGCGAACACTCCTTCCCCGTCACATCTTGCGGCCGCCCTGGAACGGACGGTAAAGATACACGTCGTCCCCTTCGGAAAGCCCCTCGGTAATCTGGACATAGTTGTTGTTGGCCTGTCCGATCTTGACAAACACCTTTTCCGGACCCGACAACGCCTTGCGGTAGACCAGCAGTTTCCCGTTCTCCTCGAACACCGCTTCGATCGGAATGAAGAGCACATCATGCAGGATGCGCGAAACGACCTCCACCTGCACACTCATTCCGCTGACGATCCGGGAATCCCGTTCGGAGAAATCCACGATCGTCCGGTAGATTTTCGGACTGTTCTGATCCCATGGAATCAGATTCACCGGCAGCTGCGCGATCCGGTCGATCCGTCCCTTCATCTTGATGGTCTGAATCGAATCCGGCGTGATGATCACCGAATCGCCGACCGACACCTTCGAGCGGTACTGTTCCGGCAGATTCACATCCACGATCATCTTGCTCATATCGGGAATCGTGATGATGACCTGTTTGCGCCGGGCGTCCATTCCGACCTTCACCTCGGGATTTCCCCAGCGGCGGTCGGGGTCGCCATACATGACAATGCCCGAAACCGGCGCCCGGAGCGTCATCATCGGAAGATAGGACTGATGTTTCTTGAGATCCCGTTCCAGCTTCCGGATCTGCGTCTCATGCTGAAAGATCTGCTTCTTCTTCTGAGCTAGCGACGCCTCCGTCCGCACTTTGGTCTTCTTCAGATTCAGCTTCGCCTGAGCGAGCTTGTTGCGCAGTTCCTTGAGCTTGTTCGGCTGGGTGTAGCGCTTGAAGATCTTGCGTTCCAGAATGGCGCTGTTGTATTTGGTTTTGGCGCTGTCGCGCTTCTGTTCGGCGGTTTCGATGCTCTGCTGGGCCTTCTCCTCCTCCGCGGCGTCGGAATAGACGGTGGTGGAGACTTCGCTTTCGAGAGCCGCCAGCTCGTCTTCGGCGTCATCCAGAGCTTTTTTCGCCTCATCGACCTTGAGTTTCTGCTCATCGCGATCGCGGGGACCTTCCAGACGCCAGTATTTGCTGTAGGCGTCCTCCGCATCGGTGACGCTGTCGCGCGCGGTCCGGATGTCGGCCTCGTTGGAGCTGACCAGAATCGCCAGCTCGTCCAGAGCGATCTCCAGATCTTTTCTCCGGTTGTCGAGATTCACCTTCAGGTCGTCGATTTTGAGCAGCAGATCGTAGGTCTCATACTCTGCGACGATCTCGCCGGCCTTGACCTCCTTGTTCTCATCGACGACCTTGATCAGTTTTGTGCCCCACGGAGCTTCCATCGCCAGCTTGTGCTTCTTCTTTGCGTTGACGCTTCCGCTCAGCATGACGCCCAGAATCAGATCGCCTTTTTTTGCGGTGAAGATCCGGTCCGGCGCCTTTGTCTCCGTCCCGCTCTTCGCCTTCCGCCTTGCCTGGTAGCGGGGATAGATCACGAAAAACGCTCCGGCCAGAAGCGCCAGAAGCAGCACAAGCGCAACGATCCCTCTCCTCCGATTGAACTGGAAGAACTTCATTTGCGTCCTCTTTCCGCGGGAGCCGCAAGAGGTCCGTACGCCGGGGGTTCCGCGCTCTTCGCCTTCGGTTCTTCCGGTTCATCCGGAGAGAAATCAAAGAACTGCGCCCAGAAACCTTTCGTGTCCGCAGAGGAGGAGCGGCGCGGATAGTCTTTGGAATCGAAAATCACGTCCGACTCCTGATACGCCTTTCCAATCTCTTTGATCTCCTTGACCGTGGCTTCCGGGTCGAACGTCACCGAATACGGATTGCGGAGGATGTGCACTTTCATGAAAAAGACCAGCTGTTTGTCATATGTGGTTGCATCCTTCGCGGTGAAAAGCTCGCCGATCAGCGGCAGATCGCTGAGGAACGGCGTCTTGCGGAGCGATTCGGAAACCTCGCTGGAATAGAGTCCGCCGAGCATGATGATCTCGCCGTCGGCGGCGGTCAGACGCGTCTTGATGTTCCGGACCGAAACCACCGGCACGTTATTGTAAACCGGCGCATCGCCCGAAGAACCGGAAATCGTGAATTTCTCATACCGCACCGCGATGGTGATTTCCGGATTGATCTCCAGCTGAACCGTATCATTGTTGATCAGAGTCGGCGTGATATTGAGCTNNGAGCTTGATTCCGGTCCGTTTGAACTTTGCGCTCTGGGAAACCGCGCTGTTGGTGACGGTGTTTTCCTGATACGGCAGATCCTCTCCGGTACTCATACTGGCCTTCATTCCCAGATCGGCGATCACGTTCGGCGCGGCGAGGATCCGCGCATCGGAACTGGTGGTCAGCCAGCGGAGTGCGGCCTGCAGCGTGGAGGTGTCCCCTCCCGGGCGGCCGAGCGCAACCGGGAAGAAGTCAAACCCGGATGTCTCCCCCGCCACCGAATTCTGGGTCGGACTGTCGAGCGAGTATCCAAACACATTATTCGTCTGCGTATGCGCATCGTAATGGGAGTACTGCAGCTTCACGTCGCGCTGCTCGCCCTGCTGATTGGAGACCTCGATGATCTGCGTTTCCACCAGCACCTGCGGCAGAGGCACATCCAGAGCAATCAGAGTCGCCTTGATCGTCGGCACCTTGTCGCGCAGCACATTGATGACGATCGTATTCTGGTTCGGCGACGTCTCGCACGTTCCGCTTTCCGCCAGAGCCGCCTCAATCGCATCCTTCGCGGAATCCGCATCGACGAACCGGAAGCGGTACACAATCACCGACCGTTTCGGCGCATCCGGATTCTCATTTTCCACATCCGTCACCACCAGATACGGTTTGTCCGGAATATATCGTTTCGGGCTCACCACCGGCTNNTGAATCACCGCTTCTTTTCCGCGGCCGGTGAACCCGGCTGCGATTCGTTTTTCCTCAATTTTCTGTTCTGAAATCTGAGCGGAAGCCTTGTTCGCCTCCTGGGCGCAGAGCGCGGACATACCTGCCAGAGCGGAGAGCGCAAAAGCAGACATCCGCCTTCCGGCATATCGTGCGGATACCATACGTTGAAACCTTTCCAATTTTCCATGATTTTAAACGGGCATTTAACACTACTATCTATTCCCCTCTTTTTCAAGAGAAAAAATCTGGAAAAAAGAAATTTTTTTCGAATACCGCGCGATGCGACCGTTGTTTTTCTTCCCCCCCCCTACCGGAAT
>DDJH01000189.1 GCA_002338895.1 Lentisphaeria bacterium UBA1829
TGAAACAGGAAAAGAGACATGGCATCGAACAGGAAACCAAGAAATCTGAATGATCTGGCCAAACAGCTGAATGTTACGGCGGCGACCGTGTCACTGGCCCTCCGGAACTCGCCGCTTCTCTCGGAAGAGGTTCGGGACCGGATCCGGCAGACAGCTGCGGAACAGGGCTTTTCGCCTCGGGCCTATACACGGCGGACGACGGGGAAAAAGGAAAGGGAGAAATCCAATCTGGGTCCGGTCATGCTTCTGCTAGATGATCATGGAGAGGAGGATCCGGTGCGGGACGGCATTCTTCCAATCGTCTCCCAGCACCTGAGCCGGCATGGCATCGAACACCGGTACATCAACCTGAGCAGACTGCGGGAGGAGCCGGAAATTCTGCACGAGTTCAAAGGCATCGTTTTCTGCAACGACCTGAAAGGGATCGAGCTTCCGGAGAACATTCCCGGAGTCCAGGTCTTCGGATGGGAGAAACGAGGACCGGCAGTGGACCGGATTACGACCAATGATACGGAAATCGTCACCCTTGCGGTGGAATTTCTCCGTCATGCGGGAGTCCGCCGGGCGGTGGTTGTCTGGCAGCGGAACATGGTGCAGATTCCGAACCATCCCCGCATCACCGGTTTTCTGGAGCGGATGAATGCACTCGGGATCCACACGGAACCGATGCCGTTCGACCGGGAGGAACCGGATTTCACCGGCCGGATGAAGCAGATGATTGAAGCGGGAGATGAACGGATTGGTTTTTTCGGGTTCAATGCACTCTGCGGAGTGAAGCTCTGCTGTTCCCTGGAGAGTCTGGGAGTGCTGCGGAAGTATTCGCCGAACAGTGTACTGGTCTGCGACAAGACGCTGCTTCTGAATGGATTCTTTCCGTGTCCGACCATGATTGATCTGAATCTTCCGGTGATGGCGGAACGGGCGGTGGATCTGCTGATTGCCCGGCTCGAAAAACCGGATTCTCCCAGAATCCTTCTTCTTCAGTCGCCCAAACTGCAGTTTTCACAGGAAAAAGCTGAGAAATACGCTCTTCAATAAAAATAGAAAAAAAAGGATTAGAAAATGAATACTTTCCGATTCTATCGCGCACCGGGACTTGATCGTAATGAAAAGAGGTTCACTTTGATTGAACTTCTTATTGTAATTTCAATCATTGCGATTTTAATGTCGATTCTTCTGCCCTCTCTGAATCTTGTACGGGAGAAGGCGCGGGGGATCTCCTGTCTGAGCAATCTGAAGCAGAACGGGATCGCGACCACCAACTATATGGATTCGTACGACGGATACATTCTGCAGTGGGCAAGCTGGGAGAACATCTATGCGTGGACAGATTTCGTCTATGCGTTTCCGGATGAACAGAGCAAGGGACTCGGTCATCTGTACTGCCCATCCCTCCCGCCGAAAAGCAACTGGAACGGCACATTCGGAGATCTGCGATGGAACACCTATGCCATCTTCAATCCGCGGGAATGGCATGCCAACGCCCCCGCGCTCTCCGGGGCCCTGTTCTACAAGGGATCATACATTGCCTACCGTCCTCAGAAGCTGAGATCTCCCTCCCGTTATCCGCTGCTCTCGGAAAGTCAGTATCCGAACGAGAAGAAACAGGGCTATCACTTCATGTACACCAGCTGGGGGAACGATCCTCTGGCGGCGTTCCGCCACAACGGACAGTGCAACATCGTGTTTGCGGACGGACATGCGGCGAGCACCGGGAAAAGTTCGTACGTCCGGATCATCCGGGACAACTTCACACCGAACTATCAGATCTACGGCATCAACGAATTCAACATGATGGTTCCGCTGGGAGAGTGAGGACAAAGATGCAGAAATCAACCTCCACCCGATCGAATCCGCAACCTGTTCATCCGGGAATCCGGAAACTGCGGCTCGTCGTTCTCTCTCTGTTTCTCCTGGGATTCGTGGTTTTTCCGCTCCGTGGGGAGTCCCTCTCAGCGGAGCTCTGGAGGCCTGCCGGAAAAGGAACGGAAGTCTCTGTCCTTCCGGAATCCGGCGGAGCAGTACTCCGCTGGAATGCGGACTTCCGGAAAGGAGGGGAAACTTCGACGATCCGCTGTCGGCTTCCTCGTCCGATTGCATTGAGAAGTTTCCGGTTTCAGGTTCGGAGTGAATGCACGGAGCTGACCGTGCGCTTCTCGGATTCGACAGGGAAAACGCAGGAGAGATCCCTTCCGCTGACCGGCGATGCGGAGATCTGGCAGTGCGTGGATGTTCCGCTTCTCAGCCGGAGCGGAGCGGACAAATCCGACAAGAGCCAATCGTCCTCCGGGAAAAAGATTTCAACGCTTTCCCTTCTTCTGAGCAAAACCGGGAGTTCCGGGGAACGAGCCACTCTCCGGCTCCGGGATTTTCAATGTCTGGAATCCGGAAGCGGGACGATTCGTCTTCCACTTCCCACCGATGTCTCCTTCTGGAGTCTGAACAACGGCCCGGAGTTCAAGCCCGGGACGAAGGCGTCGTTTGAATCGAACGGGAAGGCTCTGATTCTGAAAACCGACGCGGGAGCGGGCGGGGACTACGCCGCTCTTCACTACACGCTGCCGAAACGTCTGAACGTGAAGGCTCTTCATTTCAAACTGCGCGGACGGAATCGGCGCTATGCCGTCCGCCTGATCGACTCCAGCGGGCAGTATCACAATTACGAGCGGACGTGTTCCGGCGATGCGGAGAACGAATTTTCGGTCTCGCTGAAAGTCACCGGCTCGCAACGGCACTGGGGCGGGAAAAACGACGGCGTGTTCCACGGTCCTCTCGCCGCCCTGGAACTGGTCCAGTGCGGACGCTTCTACGGGCCGGAGAAAAAAGGCGAAACCGCCTTTTCCGACATCCAGCTGGAAACCGACGATCCCGAAGCGTTTCTTCCGGACTGGAAGATTCCCGATCCGCTTCAACTCTTCCGGGAACCGGGCGACAAAACGCCGGTGGAAATCCGAGTCACGCTCCCGCCGGAGCTGCGCCGCCCCGAACACCTTCAATACAGCTGCCGGGACTATCGCGGAGCGGAAATTGTGCGCGGGACCGCCTCATACGAGGAATCGAAACACCGTCTTCTCCTCCCCTCTCCTGCCGATCTGCGCGGATTTTTCGAATACGATTTTCCGCTCCTTGGAATCCGCTTCGGCATGGTTGTGGACACACCTCCGCCGTCCCGTCCGGATTTCTATTTCGGCATGGACAGCTCCTTCAGCTGGGGCGATTCCCCCGCCGACGAAAACGGCATCCGGACCTTCCTGCAAATTCTGAAAAAGAACGGCATCCACTGGAATCGCGACCGTCTGAGCTGGAGCAGTCTTGAAAAGAAAAAAGGAGATTTTGATTTCGGTCGCCGATACGGTCTCTACCGCCGACTCGCAGCGGAAGAGAGGATCCGCACGCTGGACACCTTCCATGATGCGCCGCTCTGGACCGGAGCCCGGCCGGTGAACCGGAACAAACCGGGGAACAGCAGTCCGTTTCCGGAAGATCTCTTTGCAGCCGGCGGGAGCTGGCGGACGATTGTCTCTCACTGGAAACAGGATGCGCTGGAAGTCTGGAATGAACCGGACATCGGGTTCGGGAATTTTCTTCCCGCCGAATATGTGACGGCTCTTTCCAAGACTCTTTCGCGCTTTCTTTCCGAAGCAAAGAGTCCCACCATCCTGGGCGGAGGAGTTTTTGCATCCCCGCGTCCCGGCACCAACTTCTACCGCACCTATGTGGACAACGGTCTTCTTGAGGATTCGGATTTCATCAGTTTCCACACCTACGGCAGCGTTGCGGAACAGGAATCGACCGTGGCCGCCATGCGGGAAACCGAACGGGAAAGCGGCACGCGGAAATTCGGAATACCCTACTGGATCACCGAAAGCGGAAAACCCCGTCCATATTCCGGCACCTCACGCGGGATGACCGAACCGGATCTTCTCTCTGCCGTTGAAATTGTCGGGAAGGCCGCCGAATTCCGCGCGCTCGGCGTGGAACGGCACTTCGCCTTTGAATACAAATTCCGCAAAGAGAACGCCAACAACTTCGGCCTGATGGATTTTCATCAAACTCCGATGCGGGCCATGGCGGCCTATACTCATCTGGTCCGCGTTCTCTCCCATCGGGAGTATGTGGGGGATCTCCGGGGAGGCGATGCGTTCCGGGCCCGCGTCTTTGAAGGAGAAAAGGATCTGGTTGCCGTGCTCTACAACGGACGGGGCGATCACAGAAAAGCCTGGACCTCTCTTCCGAAGGGTCTCCGGGTGATCCGCGCGACCGGAATCGACGGACGGCCTCTTTCCGTCCGAAACGGAAAAGTCTCCTGTGCAGACGGAATCGCCTATGTATACATCCCCGGAACGGAGAAACGAAACTATGTCAACTCGAAAACGAAAGCGATGCAGCTCTATCGTCTGGCAAAATCGTACCGCCGGACTCCCCGGGCGGCCAACGCGCTTGTTCTTCAGCCGATGACCGATCTATCCTCCTTCATTCTGAGCAACCGGGGCTTCTATGTCCCGAACGCCGACGAGCTGGAACTGAAGGTCCGGATCCGCAATTTCGGAAAAACGCCGCGGATTTTCACCCCGGAGCTTGAAGTCCCGGCGGGGACCCGGATTCTCCGGAAACCGGACGCTCTCCAGATTGGAGCCGGGAAAAGCGCGGATCTCTCCTTCCGTGTCGCTCTTGCGGAAACGAACGACTCGCACTTTCAGACACTTCGCCTGAAGGATGCCGGCAGCGGAGCAACGCCGATCGCATTTTCTCTGGCTCCATTCCGAAGGGCGGAACTGGAAGTTCCGAGTCTTCCTCCCGACCGGAGAATTCCGACCACGCTCTCGGAGCTGAAGAATTTTGGAAAATGGATCGACTTCAGCGGTCCGGCAAACTGGACTCCCTGGGAAGGCGACAAGACCGTTCCCGACATCGAAGCAAGGTTCCAGGCGTTCCATACACCGGAAGAACTGGTGTTTCTTGTTCTGGTCAAAGATGCGCGGCATGTCAATGCGAACAGCGCCTTTGAATCATGGCGCGGCGACTCCGTCCAGCTGACGGTCCAGCAGCGCTCCGCCGACCGGATGCCGTCCGGGAAAAACCGATTCCATGAAATAACCGCCTCCCGGTGCCGGGATGGGAATGTGCTCTATGCCCATATCGGAACGCCGAAAGGAGTCCTGAAACACTCCCGTCTTCTTTTCCATACTCCGGCCGAGAACTGGTTCCTTTATGAGATCCGTCTGAACGGGAAGGAGCTGGGACTGGAGCTGAAACCGGGCTCCGTGATCGGATCCTCAATGCTGGTCAACAGCAATCCCGGAACCGGCCGGGCCGGCTTCCTGAACTGGGGATTCGGCATCTCGCCGGAAAAGAACGATGCGCTGTTCCAGATTCTTCTTCTGAAATAATCCGCACAAGGCCCGCGGACTCCGACGGCGGGGANNCCCTTCCGTTTATCGGGAGACCGTCCATCCAATGCCCGCCGGCGTTCCGAATAGTGAAAGTCGTTCTTTTTCACGGACTTTCCCCTTCTTGCCGCTTGAAAAAATCCGGGAACAGGATACGGTAACAGAAAAGATCCCAATTCACAGCTCACCCGAACAGGAAAGGAAAGAACCAAATGAAAAAAGTTGCTATGTGGACCGCGTTTCTTCTGGAAGATTCCCCCGAATCGGCAATTGAAACTCTGGCGGACTGCGGCTACCGGTATGCGGAATTTTCCGATGAACACGGGAAAGTTCTGATGGACCGTCCCGATCCGCTGAAGGCGGCGGACGAACTGCACGATTTTGCCGGCGAACTGGGCATTACACTGGCGCAGGGGCATCTGCAGCTGGATGCGGATGTGGCACATCCCGATCCGGCCTCGCGGCAGAAGTATCTGGATTTTTTGAAAAAAGAGTTGGAAGTCTATGAGCGGCTCGGTGTTCGGGCGGCGGTTCTCCACTGCGGAGGGTATGCCGCGCGGAAAGAGGGGATGACCGCGGCGGATGCGGAAGAGCTTTCCGTCAAATCTCTTGTGGAACTCTGTGGTTCCATTGAGGGAAGCCGCATCCGGATCGCCATTGAAAATATTCCGTCCACACAGCCGTTTGCCGCGGATCTGCTGCGGATTCTGGATCGGGTGAACAGTCCGGCGCTCGGAATCTGCCTGGATACGGGACATCTGAATCTGGTTCAGGGCGATCCCTGCAAGTTCCTCGAAGAGGCGGGCGACAAGCTGATCGCGCTCCACATCGCAGACAACCTCGGCAATGCGGATCACCACATGCTCCCCTGCGGACGCGGAACGGTCAACTGGAAAGCCTTTATGCCGAAATTAAAGGAGTCTCCCTACCGCGGTCTGTTCAATTTTGAGGTCCCGGGGGAACGCTGTTCGATGCGGGCGCTCCAGCGTCTGAAACTGAAATATGCGCTGGAGCTCGGACGGCTCATGTTCGAGCTGTAAGCGGAGAGGGAATCCCATCCGGCAGAACAATCTGCACCTCGGAGCGGTCGGAGATCAGGAACACGAGCTGGTCGACGACCGCCTCCATCTCCGTTGCGCTTGCGAATTCGAACTCTCCATGGAAATTGTATCCTCCGGTTCCCAGGTTCGGGCACGGCAGGCCCTTGAAGGAGAGCATGGCGCCGTCGGTTCCGCCGCGGATCGGAAGGATGCGAGGAGAAAG
>DDJH01000070.1:0-1157 GCA_002338895.1 Lentisphaeria bacterium UBA1829
GACCCGCCTGTCTGGTCATCATGGCACGCGGCAGCATCTATCGCACCCTGCTCGGACAGCTGGAAAAGAAATTCAGTCTTCTTCCCGAAGGAACCCGCCTTCCGACGGAACAGGAGCTGGCGGAGGAGTGCGGCGTCAGCAAACCGACCCTGCGCAGAGCGCTGGCGGAACTGGCGGAACGGGGACTCATCCGCAAACAGAACGGAGTCGGAAGCACGATCGCGGGAAGCAGCAAGGTGATTTCGCGGGAAGTGATTTTCCTGTGTCACGACCTGGTCTTCTTTGCGGAAAGTCTGCGGAGCTTCAGTCTGGCGGCGGCGGAGGCGAACTACCTGCCGTCGATTCTTCCGCTCTCGGGAGACGCGGCGGGGCAGGAACGGATCATCGCAACGGCCGTCGCCCGGAAACCCGCCGGGCTGGTTCTCTATGCGGACCCGGGGCTCCCGCAGCTGGAAGGATACCGGATTCTCCAGGAGAGCGGAATTCCTCTGCTGTTCCTGATCCGGACGCCGCAGGGGATGAGAGGGAATCTGCTGACCTTTGAAAATGCGGACGGAGTCACGGGAATCGTCAGACGGTTCTACAACGAGGGATGCCGCCGCGTTGCGCTGTTCGGGGCGGAAGGTGTCAATCCGCTTGCCGCGCGGGAGAGAACGCTCGGCTTTCTGGAAGGACTGAAGAAATGCCGTCTTCATCCGCGGGAGGAGTGGATCTGCCGGCCGGAAAGCAGTACGGAGGAAAGAGAAAGGTTTTATGAATGCTTCCGATCGCCGGAGAAGGCGCCGGATGCGCTCTGCTGTCTGAACGACTTCTGCGCGGGGGTGTTCATCCGGGGGATGATGCGCAGGGGGATCCCGATTGCGAAGCTCCGGATTTCGGGATTCGACCATTCGCTGCTGACAGCGTTTCTGCCGCATGGGATTCTGACGGTCGAACCGCCGATGGAGGTTCTGGGGAAGGAAGCGGCCGCAATGGTGATCCGGCAGATTGAAAATCCGTGTTTTGGAATCACGACGAGGAAACTGACGTCGCAACTCATAGAAACAACTCCCACTCAAGAATAAGGACCGCATGATGAAGAATTCGAATTCGAAGACCTGGCTGAAACCGGGCACGCGGCAGTGTCTGCTGCGCCGCGCACTGATCAAATCGATGGG
>DDJH01000070.1:1166-5946 GCA_002338895.1 Lentisphaeria bacterium UBA1829
GATGGCGGATGCCGTCAAGCGCGGAGTCTGGGCGGCGGGAGGATTCCCGCTGGAGGTCAATACGATGTCGATCTGCGAGGTGTTTTTCGACATTTCGAGTCTGATCTACCGCAATCTTCTGTCGATCACCACCGAGGAGCTGATCGCGCGCCACCCGTTCGACGGCGTTGTGCTGCTCGGCTCCTGCGACAAGAATGTTCCGGCTCAGCTGATGGCGGCGATCTCCGCCGACAAGCCGATGATCTTTCTGCCGGGCGGACCGATGCTTCCCGGAAACTACAAGGGCGAGTCGCTCGCGTGCGGAACCGACAGTTTCAAACTCTGGACCCGCTATCTTGCCGGAGAGCTGACGCAGGAGGATCTGAAAGAGGCGGAGGGGTGTCTGTACGGCAGCGTCGGCGCGTGTCCGATCATGGGGACCGCGAACAGCATGCAGTGTGCGACCGAGTCGCTGGGACTCTCTCTTCCCGGAAGCGCCACCGCACTGGCCGTCTCCGCCGAGAAAATGCGCTATGCCGAAGAGACCGGACGAACCATCCTGAAGCTGATCGAACGCGATCTCAAACCCACCGACATCGTAACGAAGGAAGCCATTGAAAACTGCATCACCGTTCTGATGAGCTCCGGCGGATCGACCAATCTGATCATCCATCTGACGGCGATTGCGCGCCGGGCGGGGATCGATCTGAAACTCGATGAGTTCCAGAAGATCAGCGAGCGGACCCGTGTTCTGGTTGACGTGAAACCCTCGGGCAAGGGAACGGTCGGCATCGAATTCCACCAGGCGGGCGGGGTTCCGGCTCTGATGAAGGAGCTCGAACCGCTTCTCCACACCGAAGTGATGACCGTGACCGGAAAGACGCTGAAGGAGAACCTGAAAGATGTCCCCCCGCCCTACCGTCCCGACGTCATAGCCCCGTTCGACAAACCGCTGAAGCCGGAGGGCGGCATTGCGGTTCTGCACGGGAATCTGGCTCCCCGGGGAGCGGTCATCAAGCGTTCGGCCGCCTCGATCCTGAAATTCCGCGGCGAGGCCCGGGTCTTCGATACGCTCGCCGAGGCCGAACGCTACCTTCTCGATCCGGAGTCCGACATGGACGAGAACAAGGCGGTCATTCTGCGCGGATACGGACCGAAAGGCGCGCCGGGAATGCCCGAATTCGGCAACTACATGCCCATTCCGCCGAAGCTCTACAAGCGCGGAATCAAAGACTATGTCCGCATCACGGACGCGCGGATGAGCGGGGGAGCGTTCGGGACCGTGGTTCTGCACGTCTGTCCGGAAGCCTGCGACGGCGGTCCGCTCGGCGCGCTCCGGAACGGCGACATCATCGAAATGGATGTCGAAAAGGGCATCCTGAATGTGGAACTGACTCCGGAACAGATCGCCGAACGCCTGAAAGAGACCACCTTCCAGTCGAAGGAGACCTTCCGCCGCGGCTTTGTCCGTCACTATATCGACAACGTCCTGCAGGCGGACGAAGGCTGTGACTTCCCCTATCTGCGCTGATCCCGGAGAATCGGACATGCCCGAACTGATCCATACTTCCCGACGCATTTTCCTCGACACGGAAAACGCCTCCATCACCCTTTCCGACGGAGAGAGCACGTTCCGGTTCGGCGGCAACGGCTTCACGGCGGATCTGGAAAGCGCGGATGCGGACCAGATCCACTTCACCCTNNCCCGCTCCCCACTCCATCCGCAGCCGGTCCGCGCGGTGCTGCGCTTCGCCGGAGACGGCTGTCCGGAACTGCGTCTTTCCGCCTCCGGACCGATGAACCACCCCTTCGAGTATCCGGGTGCTCTCGTTCCGGAACGGGGGGATCTCGCCCTGATCCCGGCCGGAGAAGGATTTGCGTTTCCCGTGGATGACCCGTCGATCCCCGTTCTTCCGGAGAGCGCATGGCTGTGCTCCCAGAGCTGGCACATGGCGCTGCTGGCATCCCTGCGCGGCGATGCGTGGATCGCGCTGGCGCCGGAAGAGGGAGCCGATGCGACGATCCGGCATGAAAGAAGAGACGGACTGCTCTTCACCCAGCTCTGCTGGCAGCCCCAGCTGGGCGAATGGGGCTATGAGCGGGCGGTCCGCTTCCTCTGCGGAACGACAGGCGGACTGAATGCGCTCTGCCGCACCTACCGGACCTTCCGCGAATCGCTGGGAGAAGTGATTCCTCTGCGGGAAAAACGCCGTTCGCTGCCGCATCTGGATTCCCTGATCGGGGCGGCGAACTTCTGGATCTGGCCCGACCGGTATGAATCGTTCATGTACGGGAGCGACGAGCATGCGGAACTCCAAGTTGCCGCGGAGGAGATTCTCCGCATTGCGGAGGAGCTGAAGGAGAGCGGATGCGGAAAAGCGCTGATGGGAATTTTCTTTGCAGGGGACCGCCCCGCGGCACGGGAGATTGTCGAACGGACCGGTTTTCTTGCGACCCATTACGACAACATGGAAGACGAGCTTTCCGGCACCGTGGCGCCGCGGATTCCCCCTGCGCGGATCCGGGAATGCGACTACACGGAACGGAGGATGAAGTACTGGCCGCACGACACGATGGTTCTTCGCGACGGCGGCTTCGCCGAGGCGTGGGCGCTGCGGGGACGGGATGGGAAACAGTATTCTCAGAACCGGACCTGCCCCTCGTTTGTCGACCAGTACACGCGCGACGAGGTTCCTTCCGCCGCCCGGCACTACGGTTTCAACGCATGGTTTTTCGACGTCATGGGCTGCGGTTCCCAGGAGTGCTGGTCGCCGGAACACCCTCTGACGCGCAGGGAGTGTGTGCGCATCCGCCGCCGCGCGCTGGACATTCTGACCGAAAACGGTCTGATCTCCGGCACCGAGGAGGGTGCGGAAAACGGAGTCTCCTCCTTCTGCTACTGCGAGGGGAAACTGAGTCCCGCCCACTATCGGATCAACTACCGGGAATCCGGCCGGAGGAAGGCGCATCTCTACACGGCGGACGAGCACGAGGAGCTCTTCGACCGCTTCATGCTGAATCCGCGATACCGCATTCCGCTCTGGGAGCTGGTCTACCACGACTGCGCCGTCAGCTACTGGTACTGGGGCGACAGCTCCAACTGCTGTCCGGAACTTCTTCCGCGCCGCGACCTGTTCAACCTTCTGTACGGTCAGCCGCCGCTCTATTCGTTTCATGTCTCCGACTGGGAGAAACTGAAAGACTCTCTTCTGCGATCGGTGAAGCGGGCGGTGCGCAGCGCGGAACTTGCCGGATACGAATCGATGGTCTCGTTCGAGATTCTCAGCAGCGACCGTCTGGTCCAGCGGACGACATTTTCGAACGGAGTATCCGTCACCGTGAATTTTTCGGAGAAGGAGTTCCGGACCGAATCCGGCCGTTCCCTCCCCCCTCAGGATTACTGCATTGAACAACCTCATCCAACAAACGGAGAATAAAATACGATGGAAATCAAGGGAATCTGCCCGATCGCTCCGGCGGTCTTCAACGACGCGGGAGAAGTGGAGTACAACGGCTACGAGCACGCCTGCACGGAGATGATCCGTCACGGCGCCCAGGCTCTGACGCTGTTCGGAATCGCCGGAGAATATTACAAACTGGACCGCGACGAGGAGGAAAAACTGATCGACTCCACCATTGCGGTCTGTCACACGAACGGCGTGCCGGCGATCGTCTCCAACACGCGCCATTCGACCGAGTCCGCGGTCAAATGGGCGAAGAAGATCGAATCCTCCGGCGCGGACTGCATGATGGTTCTTCCGCCGTTCTTTCTGAAGCCGGGAGGAGCCGCGCTCTTTGCCCACATCGACGCGGTCTGCTCCAGCGTGAACATTCCCGTGATGTTCCAGTATGCGCCGGAACAGACGGGTGTGGCAATCGCGCCGGAAATTCTGGCGGATCTGGCGAAGAAGCACCAGAATCTCGCCTACTTCAAAATCGAATGCAAACCGCCGGGGGCGTATGTTTCCAGACTGATGACGCTGCTGCCGGAAGGACGCCGGATCTTTGTCGGCAACGCCGGATTCCAGATGATCGAAGGGTTCCGCCGGGGCGCGTACGGCGTGATGCCGGGCCCCTCGATGCCCGATGTCTACCGGAAGATCTGGGACGCACTGCTCGCGGGCGACTCCGCGGAAGCGCAGCGTGTTCATGATAAACTCAACGCCCTTCTGAACCACATCCGCCAGAATGTGGAAATGATCATCCATTACGAGAAGGAGATTCTGAAACGACGCGGCTGGATTCCGAGCGCCTATTGCCGTCACCCGGGCTACGTGAGCGATCCGGTGGGCGACGCTCTCTTCGAGGAGCTTTTCGCCATGATCCAAACGGAATTCGTCCGATAACAACTCATCCCCCGTCCAAGGAGAACAATATCCCATGCTGATTCTGGAAAACACTCAATTATCCGTCCGGCTGACACCGGAGAACTCGCTTTCGGTCCGTCTGGCGGACGGGACGGAACTGGAGCAGTGCGCATCCGCCTGTTCCGTATCCAACACCGTCCGGAGCGGAGATGCGCTGACGTTCGATCTGAACTGCTCCGGCTTTCCGATCCATGCAACCCTGACCCTTCCGGAGACCGGAGGCATCCATCTGCGTCTTGACGCGGAAGGACCGATGCCGGCGGAGGTGGCGTGGCCGCCCGCCTGGAAAATGAAGCGCGGCGATACGGGGATCTATCCGCTGGGGTGCGGATTCGCGGTTCCTGTGGAGGAGCTTGCCTTTCCGCTTCCGGAACGGATGGCGTTCTGTTCCGGGATGGATGCGTCGATGGGACTGTTCGGGTTCCAGCGCGGGA
>DDJH01000059.1:0-3906 GCA_002338895.1 Lentisphaeria bacterium UBA1829
AAATTTGTCACAACCAGCTTCGGGGTAGAATGTTGTACCGGAAAAACTTTCAAGCACAATGCCCGTTTGGAACAATATTCGACATTTCCTGCTTTCCCGCATCGACCGGATGTCTTTTTCCCGGAAAAAAAGGCGGAGTCCGGAACTTGCCGGAACTCCGCCTCGTGAAATCCTGTCGCTCCAGGTCACTGGATGGTTTTCTTCACCAGATCCTTCAGATAGTCCGAAACAGACATGTTCGCCTGAAACGCCTTCTCCGCCAATGCCTTATACTCCTTGACACTCAGCCAGAATCCCTGCTGGAACGTTTTCTTCTCCCAGAGCGGTTCCGCCTTGGCAATCTGAGCATCCGTCAGCCCGAACGCCCGCAGAATCCCTTTCGCCATCATGATGTTCCCAAGTGGATTCATATGCACGCCATCCACGGTCAGAAGATTGCCTTTCTGCCTGGGGTACTTCTCCCGGATGGAGGTGATCTGACGCTGCATGTCCGCATTCAAATCGACAAGTTTACAATTTTTCTTCTTCGCCAGTTCCCGCAGAAACTCATTGTATGCAACCAGTTTTTTATTGTTGTCACTCTGCGGATTTTCAGAAATCATCGTCGCCGTCAGAATGTAGACTTTGATGCCGGCTGCCTGCGCCTTGTCCACAATGGAGGTGATGTTCTTCTTATACTGATCCAGCGGAACGCCGCGTTTGCCGTGCCAGACATCGTTGACTCCGCAGCTCAGGGTCATAATCTGCGGCTTTTTCCGGATCACGTCCCGCTCCAGACGCGCCAGCATCTGATTGGATTTGTGCCCGCTGATTCCCGCCGGAATCTTGACCGCCTTGATCCCGTTGCTCTCCAGTGCCGACATCACAAGATTCAGATACCCGGATGGTCCATTGCCCTGCTGCGTGATCGAATCCCCGAGAAAGGCGATCCGATCCCCGCTCTTGACCGAAATCTGCGCCGACACCGCCGACACCGCAAAAAACAGGACTCCTCCCAGCAGACAATGCAGGGTTCTCTTTTGAAACATTTTTCTCTTCCTCCTTTGTTGTTATTTTTCCGCCATACTTGCTTCCATGCTGTTCCGGGCTTCGCCGCACGGAGTTCTCCCCCGCAGTTTTCGGAAAGCTGACGGTTCCCCGTTTCCGGTATCGGAATTCCCGGAGGCTCTTCTTCTTCCTCCGGTTCCTTCCGTCCTTTCCGGAACTGCGCGGTGATTCCGAACGGCGATTTCTCCGATGAAATACTCTAATCCACAGGATTTACTTTTTCAATCCCGCTTCTTCAGAATTTTCGTTACAGGGGTTTTTTCGGGTTCTGTATTTCCGGACCGGGGGGACGGCAGAGTTCGGTCCATCTCTCTCTCGCCTCCCGGGAAACTGGGTGGAGTCCTGCGTTGCCGATGTCGGACGGAAGGCCAGCTCCTCTTCTCGCAAAATCAGGAAAAATTCTCTTTTTCTTTCATTTCCCCTCTTGACAAAACGGCCTGGATCGATTATAATTAATAGTATTGGATAGTATTAGGTAGTATTTGATGGGAATCGGAGGCGAGGAATGAATCTGGAGTACAAGAAAGATATTCTGTTTCGGGAGCTGAAACAGCAGATTCTTTCCGGCGTGTTTCCTCCCGGATACCGTTTTCCGCCGGAGCTGCAGTTCGCCAGGGAGAGGGGGGTCAGCTTTCAGACTCTGCGGTCGGCTCTGGGGATGCTCTGCGCAAGCGGCCTGATCGCCAGAATCCCGGGGAAGGGGACATTTGTTCTGGATGCCGGAAAAATTTCCGCGGAGAAACGCGCCGGAGCGGAACGGAAAAAGATTCTTCTGCTGTTCCCGGAATACAACGGAGATCCCGGAGAGAGTCCCCTGTTCGACCGGGAGCTGATGCTCAGCGTTATGGACGAAGCCTACCTCCACTCCTGGAGGATGATCCCAGGAGATCAGAGACACGATGCGGAACAGCTGCTGGAACGTTTCCGGAACGGAGAGTTCGGGGCAATCATCTGGGATCGTCTGCTGCCGGAAAAACGGGATCTGGTCTCCGTGCTTCGGGATCAGGGAGTTCCGCAGGTGCTGGTCAACCGGAAGATGGAAGGCATTCCCTCCGTCAGCAGCGATTACACCGCCTCTCTCCGTCAGGCCGCCCGGTTCCTCCGCAGCATCGGACATCAGGAAATTCTGCTGATTGATTTCCTGCCGAATGCAGAGGTCTCCCGGGAACGGCAGCGGACCCTGCGGGAAAGTTTCCTGTATGAGGAAAACAGAAAGATGGAAGAGTTCATCCTTTCCCTTTCGCCTGCGGAGCCGTCCAACTGGTTCCGGATCGCGAAACGATGGGAACAGAGGCCGCAGGTGACTGCGATGATCGTTTCCAATATCCATTTTTCCGCGTTTCAGACGTTTGTGGAAGAGATGCAGGTGGCGGTGCCGCGGGAGCTCTCCGTCATCATCTGGGGAGAAAGCGATCGGTTCAACCGGAACTCTCCGCAGCCGTATACGATTCTGACGGAGTCCCGCAATGCGGTCGGTGTCAAAGCTGTGGATCAGCTTTTTCATATTCCCGGCGGAAGGGCCGCTGCGGATGAACCTGTTACTCTCGAAGGTGAACTGATCCTGCGGAAGGGATGCGCCCTGCCGAGGACTACAAAGGGAAAGGACTGAACATGAAAAAACGGAGTTTTACCTTGATTGAGCTCCTCGTCGTCATTGCGATCATCGCGATCCTCGCCGGGCTTCTTCTGCCCGCGCTGAACCAGGCCCGAGACAAGGCCAGAGCCATTCACTGTGCCGGAAATCTCCGCGGCATCGGGCAGGGACTCTCCCTCTATTCGGCCGACAGCAATGACTATCTCATCACCAACAACCGGAACTATTTCAAACTGGATGGCAGCGATACGGTCGAAAACGTCTGGTACTATGCCTATTACGGCTACATGAACAACGGCGCAAAGGTGCCCGCGGTCCGCGCACCCGGAAAACCGAATCCGGGACCGCTTCTCTGCTCCGCCAATCCGGTCTTCCATTCTCCCGGCGGCGATTGGAACTTCTCCGCCAATTACGGAATCAACATGTTTGCCGGAACCGTCTATTCCAACGGCGACGCCGCGGAAAGCGGAAGAGCCGGCGGAATCAAAATCTCCCGGATCAAAACTCCGACAAAAAAACTCTACATCGCCGACGGCGGTCCCGATGAAGGAAAAACAACCGTCGCCACCTGGAACACCTATGCCTCCTCGAAAGCCGCCGTCAACTATCTGATCGCGTTCCCCCATTCCGCATATACGAACATCCTCTGGATCGACGGACATGTCGATGCGCGGAGGTCCGCTACAATGCAACGCAGTTCACCGGCTCGAACAGCCAGAACTGGTGGGCGCTTGACAAATAAGGGGGCCGGCGCATGAAACACGCTCTCCTTTTCCTTCTCTCCGCCGCGCTTCTTCTCTCCGCCGCGGCGGAAGAGAAGATCCCGCTGGAGAAGATGCTTTCCCCTTCACCGTGGGTTGCCGGAAAAAATCTTTCGGCCGCTCAGAAAAAGGCGCTGATCGATTCTCCAACCGTGAAGACGGCCGTCGCCCGCGCGGACCGGTTTCTGCTTCAGGATTTCCCGTTCCCTTTTCCTGAACTGTATCTGGATTTCCGGAAAACGGGAAACCGGACCCGCTATCAGAACGTTTACGATCAGTATTCCCGTGCTCTGGCAATGCTTTCCACTGCGTATTACGCAACCGGAAAACGGGTCTATCTCGAAAAACTGGAGGAGCTGATCGGAAAAGTCTGCGATTTCCCGACGTGGGTCCTGCCGGCGCACGATAAGAAACTGCTCAACTTCTCCGGGAAAACGGTCGAAATCGATCTGGCGTCCGCTTTGACCGGATGGCGCCTGGCAACGATTCTCGGGCTGTTCCGGG
>DDJH01000059.1:3929-11321 GCA_002338895.1 Lentisphaeria bacterium UBA1829
CCGGATCATCACCGGAAAGCGCGCCCCGTTCTGGTGGATGACCCGGAAAATGAACTGGAACGCGGTCTGCCTTGCCGGAATCACCGGAACGGCGCTCGCGGCGGAGCCGGATGCCGGAAAACGTCTCCGAATGGTGGAGACCGCTCTCCGGTACAGCCGCTATTTTCTCGAAAGTTTCCTCCCCGACGGCTACTGTTCCGAGGGCGCCGCCTACTGGAACTACGGATTCGGCCACTATCTCTATATGAGCGCAATGATCTATCTTGCGACCTCCCGCCGTCTGAATCTGCTGGATCAGGAGGCCGCCCGCATCCCCGCTCTCTATCCGGACCGGATCGTCCTTGCCGGCGGATGGATCCCCGCCTTCGCGGACTGCAATTACAAAACCCGGATCGCACAGCAGTATCTGGATCTGCGGGATCTGCTGTTGAAACGCTCGCAGAACCATGCTCCGCTCGGCTGGTTTCCGGAGCTGTTCCTCGCAGTGGAGCTCAGTGATCCGGGAATGCCGGAAGATTCCGGGAAAAAGGAGAACCTTGAGCCGGTCTCCGTTTTTCCCGTCGGAGGAGTCGCTCTGATGCGGCCCGGGAATTCCAGATCCTGCCGGATTGCCGCGGCGGTCTAGGGCGGAAACAATGATGAACTGCACAATCACAACGATGTCGGCAGTTATTCGATCGTGGTGGACGGCGCAGCTCCGGTTGCCGGCGATCCCGGTGCGGAGGTCTACAACGCATGGACATTCGGACCGAAGCGGTATGAAAACCCGATTATGAATTCGTTCGGTCACCCCCTTCCGCGTCCCGCCGGACAGCTTCAAATCCCGGGGAAACAGACCGATGCCCGTCTCCTCGAACAAAAACAGGACGCCGATTCCTTCTTCTGGAAGCTCGATCTGCGCAACGCGTACCGGATCGCCTCCATGACCCGTCTGGAACGCTCGTTCCTCTATTCCCGGGCTGGAAGCGGATCGTTCTCGGTCACCGATGCGGTCCAGTTCACAAAACCGGAACGTTTCGAAAGCGCTCTGATCGCATTCGGCTCCTTCCGCCGTCTTTCTCCGAATCTTCTCGAACTGGAATTCTCCGGGAAAAAACTGCTCGCATCCATTCAGACGGACGGCGAACCGTTTACACTGGTCCCTGCCGAAATCAAAGGGGTTTATCAGGGAGGACTGAAACCCTGGAGAATTGCAGTCCGTCTGAACCGGCCGGTCCGGAAGGCCAGGATCTCGGTCACTTTCACGCCGGGGGAATGAGGTCCCGGCTCTTCCGGGGCGTCAGCTCCTCCGGGCGGATTCCCGGAGGATCGGAGGAAACACCTGTCTGACCGGGCGGTCCGGTTCCGTCAGAATGTGATTCCCGACCGCTTCGCCGATCGCGCGAAGTCCGATATCGATCTCATCGGCTTCCAGCATCACGTTCTGAAGGAAGTAGGGGTTGTTGTCGCAGGAGACGATCACAGTGTCCGCCGCACCGCCGTCCGGCAGATGGTCCAGCGCCTGCTGAAGCGGCTGCATGAAGGCGTCCGCCCCGCAGAAGAGCCCCGTCTCCCCGGAGCGCAGGGAGTCCGCGCAGGGCAGCAGAGCGCTTTTCAGGCGGTTCAGCATTTCCGGAAGATTCATCCGGAATGAATCAATTTCGATGTGCTCTGCCGGAAATCCGCCGCTCCGGAGTTCCTCGGCAAACGCGTCGAACCGCTGGCGGAACAGGCCGATNNTGGCAAGAGAGCCGATGCTGATAAAACGGCGGCAGCCCCTCTCCCGAAGACGTCGCGCGGCCAGACGGCCGATCGCGGGATTGTCACACGCAAAATGCGCTGAAGGACAGTCCGGATCGAAGGTTCCCGAGATCCGGGTCCACGCACAGCCGTCAAACAGGGAATAATACCTCTCCGGTTCCAGAATCGGGAAGTTGATGATCAGGTGGCGGTCCGGGCGTTTCAGACGGCGCACCATCTCCGCGTTTCCCGCCTCCGCCACTTCAAAGGAGAGCGGAACTCCCGCTCTGCTCAGCGTATCGTGCAGACTCTGGTAAAGCGGTCCCATGTTCGCCATGAAGTTGGTATAGGCGTCGGGCAGGTTCAGCACTTTCTGGTTTTCCACATACAGCCCCACCATCACCGCTTCGAGGCGTCGGCGGACATAGCTTCCGCTCCGGGGCTGGATTTCAAGATATCCCGCTTCCGCGAGCATCCGGAGCGTGTTTTGCACCGTCCCGTGGCTGGAGTGGTACTGTTCGGCAAGTTTCAGAACACCCGGCAGTTTCCCGGTCAGTCTGCCTGAATCGATCTCTGCGGCAAGGCGCAGGAAAAGGTCGCGTCTCCGTTCCGGTTTGCGTCCGCGCCGCTCCGGTTTCTTTTCGTCCAGAGGATGTGCTGTCATACGTTCCGTCCACTTTCGGAAGATCCTCCCAATGCCGGGAGGATCTTCTGCTTTTTCTTTTTTTTATGGTTCAGTTTTTACTATAGCAGAATTTTTCATGGAGTCAAGGATATTGCCTTTCTTTTTTGGATGAAAAACTATACCATAAATTATGAAAAAATTCAGCTTTTTTCGAAAGTATGGTTGACAAATTTAATTTAGTATGCTAGAATAAGACCGTGGATGAAATGGAAAAACTGTACTATAAATAAAATGGGGTCCGAAGTCCGGGTTCTCTGTCGGGATCCGGAGTCCATTCCAAACGGGAAGGATGTTATTTATGGATCAGAATGCCGCGGCCGGACGAACTCCGGCTCTCTACACGATCGGGACTCTCTCCTATACGAAACGTGCGCTGATTATGCTGTTCGTCTGGATGCTCTGGGGCGATTTCTGCTTCTGGATGATGGAAGCGCTGACCCCGACTCTGCTGCCGCTGATGCTGAAGAATCACAATGCAAACAATCTGACCATCGGACTCCTGGTGGGAAGCCTTCCCTCGCTGCTGAATTTCATCATCAACCCGATCGTCAGCACGTCCAGCGACCGGACCCGGAGCCGCTGGGGACGCCGGATCCCCTATCTGCTGTTCTCCAGTCCGTTCGTCGTGTTCTTCCTGATCCTGCTCGGATGGAGCGACAGCATCGGCGCGTGGATTCACAATCTGGCCTTCGGACCGGGCGGCAGCCCCGCAAAAACCATTATCGTGGTGATCGCCATTTTCGCGATCGCATATCAGGTGTTCAATCTGTTCATCGCGTCGGTGTTCTACTATCTGTTCGCCGATGTGGTGCCCACGCAGTTCCTCGGGCGGTTCATGGCGCTGTTCCGGGTCGCCGGGACCTGCGCCGGATTCGTGTTCAACCTGCTGGTGCTGCCGCATGCGGATACGCATCTGCCGTGGATTTTCACGATCGTGGCGCTGGTGTATCTGGTTTCGTTCCTGCTGATGTGTTTCCACGTCCGGGAAGGGGAGTATCCGCCGCCGGAACCGGTGCGGAACCGGAGTCCGTTCGGATTCGTCTCGGTCTATGTGAAGGAGTGTTTCAGCATCCCGTTCTTCCTGGTCTACTTCCTGGTGATGGCGCTGAACAACGCGTCCACGGTCTGCCGGAGCATGTTCAATCTGCTGTTCGCCACGAAGGAACTCCATATTTCGCTGGAGCAGTACGGGTTCATCATCGCCGTCGGATCCGGAATCACGATCCCGCTGTTCTATTTCGTGGGACTGCTGGTCGACAGAATTCATCCGATCCGGGTCTACATGATCGGAAGTGTGCTGATCATCTGCATGAACATTTTCGGATTCTTCTGGGTGCACAGCTATGCGACATTCTCCGTGGTGGCCATCTCGCTGGCTTTTGTCTACATGCTGCAGATCGCCAGCACGCTGCCGCTCAACATGCGTCTGGTGCCGCGTGACAAGTATGGGCAGTTCAGCTCGGCGATGGCCATGGTCAGCGCGATCACGCTCGTCCTGGCCAATGCCGGCGGAGGATGGTTCATCGACCTGCTGGGGTATCAGTATATTTACATGTGGGATTTCCTGTTTACAACGGTAGGACTGATCCTCCTGATCTGGGTCTACCGGAAGTGGAAGGCGCTCGGAGGGGACAAAAACTATGTCCCGCCGGAACGGACTCCGGAGCTTGACGGGGGTGCCGAGGGGAAAACGGAGCTTTCCGCCTGAGGGTTCCCTTTCCGCATGCTCCGGCCGGATGGGGAATTCTTCGTGTGATCGCAGATCCCGTCTTGCAATCGCGCCTGGATGTGGTATGGTACCCGGTACGGGAAATGGACGGCAGGATGGAAAGAAGAGTTGGTTTTCCTTCCGGAGAAGAGAACGCCGTTTGGCCCGGATGAAGTCCCGGAGGCGTGGAAATGTCGGAATGGAAGAACCTGGATCCGGATGGACTGCCGAAGACGGATCTGCATGTTCATCTGGAAGGAACGATGGAGCCGGAGATGTTTTTCCGGTTCGCCGCACGAAACAGACTGGATCTGCCGTGGAAATCGCCGGAGGAGCTGCGCGGAGCCTGTCATTTCCGCGATCTCGGCGGATTTCTGAAGATCTATTTCAAGGCCTGCGAGGTGCTGAGGACCGGGCGGGATTTCTATGAGCTGACCCGGGCGTATCTGGAACGGGCCGCGGAGGATGGAGNNGGAGTGGTCCATACGGAGATGTTTCTCGGACCGCAGACTTTTCTGGATGCCGGGGTGCCGCTGGAGGCGATGATGGAGGGGGTCTTTTCGGCGATGGAGGAGATGAAAGATCGGATTTCGTCGCTGTTTCTCGGCAGTGTGATCCGCTCCCGGCCGGAAGAGGAGGCGCTGGCTCTGCTGGACCGTCTGACGCCCTGGTATGACCGGATCGCCGGGTTCGGGATGGGCGGGGCGGAAAGAGGAAATCCGCCGGGACGGTTTGCCCGGTATTTTTCCGCCGTCCGCGAACGCGGATTCCGGACAACGGTCCATGCGGGGGAGGAGGGGCCGCCGGAGTATGTCCGCGAGGCCGTCGAACTTCTCCATGTCGACCGGATCGACCACGGAAACGCCGCGGCGGAGGAGCCGGAGCTGCTGCGTCTGCTGGCGGAACGGAAGATTCCGCTGACCCTGTGTCCGGTTTCCAATCTCCGGCTCCATGTGGTGCCGTCGCTGCAGGAGCATCCGCTGAAGCGCATGCTGCGGGCCGGGGTCCGGGTGACGATCAATTCGGACGATCCCGCCTACTTTCTCGCCGGAGCAAGTGGAAACTGGCGGGCGGTGGCTGAGGCGCTCCATCTCGCGTCGGAAGAGTGGTGGCTTCTGGCGGAAAACGGAATCGCCGCATCGTTCCTGCCGGAAGAGAGGAAAACAGATCTGTTCCGCCGTCTCGCAGAGTTCCGGAATACGTCCGGATGCGCACGGAAGGGCGGACGGAGGAAGGAAAATTCCTGAAAAATTCTGCGAATTTCCAATTTTTTTCGTCTTCCGGGTTTAAAAAAAGCAAAAGAACAGCTACTGTATCCTTTCTTTACAACAAAAGGAAGGAGATTTATTGCATGAAATCAATCTTGAGTGCGGCGCTGCTGGCCGGTGCGGCGCTGGTCTGCTTTGCAGACTTTGATCCGACCAATGTCTTCCTGGTCGGGAAGACCAACAAATCGGCTCTCTCCTACAAGCCCGGAGAAGAGATGGTCTACACGTTCAAGGCCGAGCTGGGGAACCAGAAGGCCGACGGACTCTTCCTCCGCTGGGTGCGGAAGGGCGACGACGGTGTGAAAATGTCCGGAAAAGTGCCCGCCGATCAGACGGCTGTGGTCAAGACCAAACTGGACAAGCCGGGATTTGTCAGCGTGGATGTCTTCCTCGTCGACCAGAAGGGGAAAGTCGTTCAGCAGGAGTACAAGGACTGGAGCAGGAAAACCCGGAAAAGAAGCGTCGCCTACTTCGCCGGAACCGCGGTCGAACCGGAGACTCTGACCGACTGCGGCGAACCCGCGGATTTCGATGCGTTCTGGGCAAAACAGAAAAAACGTCTTGCCGCCGTCCCGTTCAAAGACAAAGTGACGCTGAAAAAAATCAAGACCGTCAACAAGGCCGATATCTATGCGGTCTCCATCCCCTGCGCCGGACCCCGTCCCGTGACCGGTTATCTGAACGTCCCGGTCAACGCGAAACCGAAATCCCTTCCCGCGCAGATCTCCTTCCACGGATATGGAAATCACATCCATCGCGCTCCCGGATGGGGTAGCCCGGGACGACTGACTCTCGACATCAACGCCCACGGTCAGGAGCTCGGAAAGGATGACGCCTATTACAAGAAGTTCTTCGAAAGCATCCGCNNGGGACGGGGCTCCGCGTGATGCGGGCTCTGGAATATCTCAAGAGCCGTCCGGAGTGGAACGGAAAGGATCTGACCGCCGTCGGGGGAAGTCAGGGAGGTTTGCAGACCATGTGGGCCGCCGCGCTCGATCCGGATGTCACTGTCGCAAAACCGGGCATCACCTGGTGCTGCGACCTCGCCGGAACGCAGAAAAAACAGAGACTCTCCGGAGGCTGGAGAATCCAGTATGTCCCCGCTCTGGATTACTACGATCCGGTGTTCATGGCCAAACGCATCAAAAACGCCCGCGTCGAAATCACCCGCGCCGGACTGGGCGATTACACCTGTCCGCCGTCAGGACTTGCCATCAGCTACAAGAACATCGCTTCCCCCGACAAATCCATCCGCTGGGTGCAGGGAAGCAATCACGGTTTCGTACCGAAAAATTCCGAAGTGATCGTCTGGTCCACCGGAAAAAATGCAGTGAAAAAGTAACAGAAGGATCCAATGTCGGAACCTCCGCCGCGTCCGCCCGTTCAGGACGCGGCTTTTTTATCGGATAAAAACGGACGGGAAATATCCGTCGGGTGAGACCCCGGAAAATTCCGGGATCCAGCCCTGAAAAAGAAAAGGGAAGGCAGGAAGTATGAACGCGGCAGAGCGGCTGATGGAATATGTGAAATATGAGACAACGTCCGATGAGAACAGCGGAAAGCATCCCTCTTCCGGCGGACAGCTCATCTTCGCGGAACACCTCGCGGAAGAGATGCGCCGGATCGGCATCCGGGACGTCCGCCTGAACCGGTACGGCTGTCTTTTCGGAACCATTCCCGCGACCCCGGGACTCGACCATCTCGCCCCGGTCGGTCTTCTTGCACATATGGATACCAGCAGCGAGGCCTCCGGAAACAACGTGAACGCTCAGATCATCCGCTCCTACAACGGCGGAATCCTCCCGCTCGGTTCCAGCGGAAAACAGCTGGATCCGGAACACTTCCCCTCCCTGAACCATTTGATCGGACATACCCTCATCACCACCGACGGCACCACCCTTCTCGGCGCGGATGACAAAGCCGGAATCGCCGAAATCATGACCGCGGCGGAACGGATCCTCTCTTCCGAAACCCCTCACCGGAAAATCTGCATCGGCTTCACGCCCGACGAG
>DDJH01000174.1 GCA_002338895.1 Lentisphaeria bacterium UBA1829
TTGCTCTTCAGGTAGCCGAATTCCCGCCTACTCTTCCAGAATTTCCACCGGAAGCATCCGGCTGACCGGCTTGAAATTCCGGTTCTCAATCTGCCGCATCAACAAATCCGCCGCGGAAGCCCCCAGCTCCCGCAAAGGCAGCCTGGCCGTCAGAATCCGATACGGAAAATATTTTGCCATCTCCAGATTGTCGAATCCGGAAAACCGGATCTTTTTAAAATCAATCCCCTCCTGATCCAGACGCCGGATCAGCTCCATGGCGCAGCAGTCATTCAGACAGCAGACCGCATCCGGCGCACTCCCCGGCGAACGAAACTGATCCAGAAACACCTCCACCTCTTCCAGATCAAGGCATTGAAGAGACCGCCGCGGACGAAGCCGACACGCGCGCATCCCTTCATAAAACCCCGCCACACGTTCCGCGGCCGCGAGCACGAACCCCGCTCCGTTTCCATAAAGCGCAAATTTCCGGCACCCCTCCTGATAAAGACGCCGGACAATCCCGGCAAACGCCTTTTTATTGTCAAACGCAATCCGGGACGCATTGCTGCAAAGCTCCGGCGAATAGTTCAGAAAAATCAGAGGCGTCCCTCCCCTCCCCAGCTCCGCATAAATCGGCAGCTCCTTATACTCCTGATCCGGAGAACATGCCAGTCCGGCCGGCGACCGCTCCATCGCAGTCTCAATAATCTGAGTCTGCGCAAACGCATCCCCCTCCAGCGGCACAATCGAAAAAAAGTAATTCTCCTTCTGCACCTCCGATCCGAACGCGGAGAGCATCGCCGAATGAAACCGGATGTTATGACAGAGAAAAATAATTTCCCGCCGCATCACACTTCTGGAGCTCAGCACGATATTGCCAACGCCGTTCTTCTTCTCAATCAGCCCGTTTTCAGCCAGAACCGCCAGAGCCCTTCGAAGAGTCGGCTTGCTGATTGCATACTGTTCGGCAAGCAGCTGCTCCGCCGGAAGAACCGTCCCGGGAGAAAGCGATCCGATCTGCCGTTCCAGATCTCCCAGCAAAGCGTAAAAGACCGACTTCCTCATAGTTGCAATCCTTCTATTTTTTATTTTCAAGGTTTAAAATAAGTCGTCTTTTTCAAAATGCAAGGGCAGACGGAGTCCTTCCATGATTTTTTTTTACAGAAAAGAATCCCCCGTATCCGAAATAAAAGCAGGAGAGCGCCGGTCATCCGGAGAAAAATCCGGAAACGGGGAGGAAGACAAGGAAGGAACGGAAATCAGAAGAGGGGAACGACGGGAACCGATGAATCCGCCGATCCATGGTTCCCGTCCGAAAAGAAGAGGTTATTGCGATGCTTTTCGATTGCGTTTCAGGGAGTTCAGAATGGCACGCTTGCGTCCGTTGTCGGCGGAGGGTTTCACCTTCCCGACCGAGACGGCCTCGTGCTCCAGACTCCAGGGGGGCCACTCCCGGAATGCGTGATAGGTGTAATCGAATCCGTACTCGTCGAACAGCTCAACGGTGTCCCGGACCCACTGATCCGCGCCCCGGGCCCAGGAGATGCAGCTGAATTCGCCGATGAAAATTTTCGCATTGTACTTCTGCTGGAAATCAAGGATCGGCTTCAGGGCCAGACGGATCTGCTCCTTGTCCCAGTAGACGCCGTTGATGTATCCGGGATACTTCCAGCGCGTGAAGCGGCCGACCCCTTCATGAGTGAGATCATGAGGAGAGTAGAAGTGCGGACCATAGATGATCTTGTCATCCTCTGTATAGAAATGGTCGACGGACTGCACGACGATCGGAGTGTCGGGATCGTTTTTCCGAATCACAGCGATCAGCCGTTTCACCTCCTCCTGCCAGACGCTGTTCCGGATGGAGGGTTCGTTCAGCAGATCGTAGGCGTAGATGCCCGGTTTCCCGCGGAAAAAACGGGAAAGACGGTTCCAGGCCTCCTCCAGCACATCGAACCGTGTGTTTTCCGAAAGCATGTTGGATGCGTGTTTGCTCCGGGTTCCGCCGGGCGCGCGGTGAAGATCCAGCACAATGGAGATGCCGTTCCGGAAACAGCGTTCGCGGACCGTTTCCGCCTCCCGCATTTTACTTTCGAGCCAGGAGAGGTATTTCTCCGGAGTGGAGACATCAATTTTCTTACCGGGACTCATCTGATAGCGGACCAGGTTGGCACCCCAGAGTTTCAGAGTCCGGACGGCGCTTTCGCTCATGTCGCGTCCGCTCATGAAGCCGCGTTTTCCGTTCCGGTTGTCTTTGGCGGGATCGGCGTAGGGACCGCGGCGGATTTTTGCGGCCTCGGCGTTGAACGGTTTCTCGCCGTTGTCGGGAGCGTCCAGCGCCTCACTGACGACGACGCGGTCGATCCACGCCTCCCCGGTGCACTCCTGGAGCACGAGCACAATGCAGATGGATTCGAGATCCTTCGGGATCTCTTCCACGCAGTAAAACGACTTCCAGTCATAGCTTCCGAGCTCGGAGGCGACCTTTGCCCAGCGAACTTTCCGAACATTTCTCCTCTGAATGCGGAACATGAAGTTCGGGGCGAAATGCTGTTTTTCCCCGCGCTCCAGATTAAGGCCCTTCACCCGGACCTCCAGCATCAGACGCTTTCCCCTGCAGAGCTCCGGATCCAGCAGAATGGGATAATTCCGGGTGCCTGCCGGAGTCGTCGACTTGAGATGAAGAGCGGGACCGCCCTCCTTCCCGCTGTCCTTCTCCCACATGACGGAACCGGGACGCAGATCATCCGCCGAGACCTCCTTCGGAGTGAACCGGCAGTCCAGAAGGATCTTTCCCTGTTTATAGGCTCCGGAGAGCGGAAACAGAACAAACAGGGAGCAGAATACGATCAGAAACAGTCGAATTTTCATCTGGCACATCTCCCGTTACTGCTCCATCCGCAGGAACGCGGCGCGATGGAATTGGAAGCGGCTTCCGCCGGGGACGTCGACCCGGTGACGGGTGATGGAAGAGGTCTCCGGAAAGACTTTGTCGAATTGAACGATCTGTCTTTTTCCGTCGGTGAGGAAGGGACGCTGGCCCCAGAAGTGTTTTCGTTTTCCGGCCGAATCCGTGTTCTGACCTTCAAAGAGGAGAGCGCTCTTGACATTGGCTGTTGCCGTAAATTCCACTTCAAGACGAGTGAAGGGTTCTCCGAGCGTGCGTTTTCCCGATTGGTT
Source organism: Lentisphaeria bacterium UBA1829 (assembly GCA_002338895.1). GTDB lineage: Bacteria > Verrucomicrobiota > Lentisphaeria > Victivallales > UBA1829 > UBA1829. The sequence continues at coordinate 3,160 of DDJH01000174.1, forward strand.
TTTGACGGTCTCCCCGGGAGTGACGACGCCGAAAAGGACCATGACCTTCTTTCCGCGATCCAGTTTCGACGCATCCACCACAAGACCCTCCTTTTCCGGGACGACAGTGATTCTGGAAACGTCCTCCTCCGTCGGTGCGCGGACCTGGACCGCAATGCCGCTGCGTTCCGAAACGATCCTTCTTTTTTCGACGCGCGGCACACCGAAGGATTCCAGTTTCACCTCCGTCCCGCAGAGCGTGACAAGCGATGCAAACAGTGCAAGAGCCAATGTGTTTCGATTCATACTTCTCCTTGTTGTTTGATTCTCTTTGTATTCGACCGGTCAGAATCCCCAGTCGATGACACGTTTTTTGAAATTTTCCCTGGAGGTGTTGAATCCGCCGCAGAGCAGATTGATTGTGGAAACGGTCGCATGTCCGTCGAGCGCCACCGCGATGCCGCGCTTCGGATCCGCATGGTTGTTTCCGAGCCAGGAGATGTTGTTCAAACAGAGTTCCGCATCGCTTCCGGAGTGGCCGACAATCGCGTTGCGGAAGTTGGCTCTGCTTTTATCGGTCTCGCCCAGATAGAGGGCTCTGGACGAGCTTTTCACCTCGTTGGCGCGGATCAGGGAATCGTTGCAGAAGATCCATCCGCGCGGGGCGGCGTAGCTGCGGAGAACCGAATAGATGTTGTTTACCGGGCGGTCGTCCGCCGGACACCGGAAGATCTGTTTTCCCGAGCGGTCCTTCAAATAAAATGTCTGGAAATAGAAATCCCAGTGATAACTGTCCTTGTACAGTTCAATATCTCCCCCCAGATGATTGGTGACCGGCGGCATGGTGTACTCGTTGAAATCGTGCTGATACTGTGTTCCGAGCATTCCCAGCTGTTTCAGATTGCTCAGGCACTGCGTTCTGGATGCGGCCAGTCTGGCCCGGTTCAGAGCGGGAAGAAGCAGAGCCGCAAGGACCGCGAGGATCGCAATTACGATCAGGAGCTCTATCAGAGTGAATCCGTGCAGGCGTCTGCCGATCTGCGCCGCTTCCGGCATCGGAGAATCTTTCATGGCCGTTCCTTCCTTTCATAAGGTTCCGTTTTTATTTTTCTGTGTTCCCGGGAAACGAATCAACAGATCTTCCTCCGAGAGACAAAACCGGGAATCTTTTCAGATATATTATGCTCTAAAACCGGGAATCTGTCAATAGGGGTCCGCACTCTTTCACCAGGACAATCCTGCAAAACAGAGGATTTTTCATGCAAAGTCGTTCCAATCCCGGCATACGACAAATTTTTATCATGCTCTTTTCCACTTTTCCATGCCCGGCGTTCTCTCTCCGTCCGGGATACTTCCGGACGACTTCGCAGGAGATCTGAATCCGATCTTGCGAAAGTCCGGACCATTTTCCAATCCCTCCGGAACGGTCCGGACTCCCAAAAAAAGAATGAAAAAACCGCAGAAAAAAACTTTAAAAACCTCCCTCCGATGCTATAGTATTCCCGAAACAATCCGATCCGGAAGAGAAACCGACCGACACGGGATATGGGAAAATCCTGCAAAAAGAACACACCATCCGAAAGAAGCATTCGAATGATTTCACGCATTGTTGACGGGGAAGTTCTGAACGGCTGCAACATCGGCAGCTATCCGCGCCACCACTTTTCGCGCGTGCTGCTGCGGGACATCGACCTGAAACGCCCCTTCTATGTGACCTTCGCCGGAGATGACGAGACCAACCGCGGCTTCTGGCGCCACCGTCCGAATTCTCGGACCTTCTCCCTGGAACTGCTCGTCAGCGGCGAGTTCATCCTGACGCAGGACGACAAAACCTTTTTCTGTCATCCCGGCGACGTCTTTCTTGTCCACAAGGACCGGGACGTCCGCTTCGAATGCGTCAGCGACTATGCGTTCAAGCGAACCATCATTCTGGACGGCTCCCTCCTCTATTTCATCTTAGCCGGACTCGGACTCGATCAGCGGACCAGCGTGATTCATCTGAACCGGCCCGACCGCATCGATTCCCTCTTCCGGAAGACCGGCAAACTCTGCGCGAAACAGGATGCAGCTCTCAACAACCGCATCTTTGCCACGGTCTATGAGATTCTTCTGGAACTTCAGCAGACCTGTCTCCGCCGGCAGATGCCGCAGAAGCTCTCCGATCTTCTGGACCGCGTGGAAAAACATCTTCTCCATCCGTTCCGCATGCGGGATCTGGCAAAGGTGGCGGGGATCAGCGAGCGATCCCTGTTCCACCTGTTTGCCCGGTATTTGAACACCACGCCTCTTCAGTATATTGCGGAGCGGCGGATCGAATATGCCAAACTGCTGCTGCGGAATTACGACACGCAAATCAAAATGGTCGCCTATGAGTGCGGGTATTCGGATGCGCACTATTTCTCCCGGGATTTCAAGAAGCAGACCGGTCTGACTCCTCTTGCGTACCGGAGCGCCTGCCAGAGGGAGGACCGCTGAACGGCGCCCCGGCGGAAAGAGGAGCATGTCGCTTCCGATGGCGGGGAGAACGGTCATTCGCGATTCTTTTCCCAGGCTTTTTTCAGGACGTTCAGCAGAGGCTGATTGACCGGATAACAGCTGCCGTCTTTTTTCTGAGCCTGAAGAGCCATTGTCCCCGGATGGGTTGTCTCTCAGACGCAGGACATTGGCGTCCCGCTCGGAGAGCTGCTTCATATTCTCTTCCGTGTAACGGGTTCCCCTGCTGTTCCACCACCCCCGGTTGATTCCGCGCAGACGGATCTTCTTTTCCCCCGCCAGAATCGGATCGCCCTCCACGCGAAGCCGCGGGAGATCCGATGCAGCCACCAGAGAACCGATCATTCCAAGCAGCAGAACAAGAGTTCCTTTCATATTGCCTCCTTCTTTCAAACCTTTTGTGTTTCAAGTCTTTCAATCGACCTTCCGGAATGTCTGATTTCAGAGTTCGTTTCGTGAAGGGATCCCATTGCGTTCCAGACCGGGCACCGGGGATCCCGGAGAAGAATGAGAGCAGATTCCGTCTTTTCCGGCAACAGGAAAAGAGAGGAAAAATATCCGGAATCCCGCTAAAATTATTGGAAATTCTGACGAACGCCGTCTGCGACTTCCGCCGAGTGTCTCTCTCCGGGCATCGAAATCCTGATCCGGAAAAGGAGGAAATAAAAGATCTTAAGTCCGCTTTTTTTCGATTGCAATCTTGACAGCACCGGAAACAGGGGCTATACTCCTCCTGTCCCCCGGATTCAGAAAGGAGTTCTGTTATGAAAAAAACGTTTTCTCCGCAGGCTTCCGCGATCACGGCGATTGTGCTTTTGCTTCTTCTGGCACTCGGAATCGGCCTGGCGATTCATGCACGGTCCGCACAGACCGGCCGGGAGACCGGTCAAACCCGCTATCTGAAGCTCGGGCACGGACTTCCCACCGATCATCCGGTCCATCAGGCGATGACAAAATTCGCGGAACGGCTCAAAGAGCGTTCCGGAGGGAAGTTGCAGATTCGAATTTATCCATCCGGGATGATCGGTTCGGAAGCGGAATGTCTGAAACAGGTGCAGAACAATCAGATTGATATATCCAAGACCTCCACGGCGGTGCTGGAATCCTCGGTTCCGGAACTGATTGCGCTCTCCATTCCATACGTGTTCCGGGATTCGGATCATTTCTGGAAAGTTCTGGACGGACCTCTCGGGGAACAGATCGGCGATTCGCTCCCGGGCATGCGCGCCCTCACCTATTACGACGCCGGAGAACGCAGTTTTTACACGACCCGGAAACCGATCCGCCAGGTCAGCGATCTCAAGGGACTCAAAATCCGCACGCAGCAGAGCCGCTCCGCGATGGACATGGTCACACTGCTGGGAGGAGCGCCCACCCCGATTCCGTGGGGCGAACTTTACACCGCGCTTTCCCAGGGGACGGTGGACGGAGCGGAAAATAATCTTCCCAGCTTTGATACGGGACGCCACATGGAGGTCTGTAAATATTTCACGTTCAGCCGCCACTCCCGCGTTCCGGATGTTCTGGTCATCAGCCGGGCGACCTGGGAGAGCCTGACGCCGCAGGAGCGCAAATGGATCACGGAAGCCGCCCGGGAATCCAGTCTGTATCAGCGGGAACTCTGGAAGGAGGCGGAAAAACTGGCGCGCGAACGGGCCGAAAAACAGGGGGTCCGCTTCCTGAACGTTGACACGGCGGAATTCGCCGACCGGATGAAACCCATGTATGATTCCATGCCGGCAAAGACGGCGGAACTCATCCGCAAAATCCGCGAGGTGAAATAATGCTGGAACGAACGGCGGCGATTCTTTTGAAAATTCTGAATATCTGTCTGGCATCGGCGGTGGCGCTTCTCACGCTGGATGTTCTCCTGGGAGTCGGATCGCGCTACCTGTGGGGAGCACAGATCAAGTGGACCGAGGAGCTGGCGACCGTGCTGCTGATCTGGGTGAGTTTTCTCGGAACCGCCGCCGCGTTTGAGGCAAAAGCGCATCTGGGAATTGATCTTCTTGTGGAGAAGTTCGATCCGGGGATCCGCAGGAAAAGTGCGCTGGGAGTGCATGTTCTCACGTTGATTTTTGTGATTCTGGTGTTTGAAATCGGAGGGATCGGACTGGTTCTGCAGGCGGTCCGGCACAGGAATGTGCTTCCGGCGCTGCAGGTTTCCGATGTGATAGAGTTTCTTCCGCTTCCGGTGAGCGGAGTGTTTATTCTGGTGTTTGAACTCCGAGCGCTGGGACGGGAAGTGCGGAGAAAGGAGGAGAGAGAATGACGGAAGTGGCGGTGGTGCTGGTTTTGATTTTTTTTGTTCTTCTGCTCTGCAATGTTCCGGTGGCGGTGGCGATCGGGACGGCGTCGCTGGCGGCGGTCTATGCAAACGGGGGGATGGGGGCGCCGGAGAGGATTGTTGCGGATCGGATGGTCAGCGGGGTGAGTTCCTTTTCGCTGCTGGCGATTCCGTTTTTCGTCCTTTCGGGAATTCTGATGGGACGCGGAGGAATGGCGCGGAGGCTGATTGATTTCGCCAATGCGCTTGTCGGCCGTTTTCCGGGAGGACTTTCCTATGTCAACACGCTGACGTGCATGCTGTTCGGTTCGATTTCCGGATCGGCGGCAGCGGCGGTCTCGAGCGTCGGAGGGTTCATGCTCCCGGAGATGGAGCGGAACGGATACCAGAAGGAGTTCAGTGTGGCGCTGACCACGGTTTCCGCAACGACGGGACTGGTGATTCCGCCTTCGAATATCATGATTGTATATGCGGTGGCCTGTGGATCGGTGTCGATTGCGGCCATGTTTCTTGCGGGGGTCGTTCCGGGGATCGTGATGGGAGTGTGCATCATGGCGGTCTGCGTGCTCCATGCGTGGATCAAAGGGGACAGGGGGGGAAAAGGGGCGAGTTTGAAAACGATTCTGCTGACGTTCAAACGGGCGTTTCTGAGTCTGTTTCTGATGGTGGTCATCATCGGGGGGATTCTCGGGGGAGTGTTCACGGCGACGGAAGCGGCGGCGGTGGCCGTCGCCTATTCTCTGATTCTCTCCATGCTGGTCTACCGGGAGGTGCGTCTGCGGGATCTTCCGGAAATCCTGCGCCAGACCGGCGTGACGACCGCCGTGGTGATGTTTCTGATCGCCGTCAGTTCGGCCATGAGCTGGATCATGACCATTGCCAATATTCCGCAGGCGATCAGCGCCGGACTTGTGTCGATCTCGCAGAATCCGTTTGTTCTGATTCTGATTATCAATGTGATTCTGCTGCTCGTCGGGACGTTTATGGACATGACGCCGGCGGTGCTGATCTTCACGCCGATTTTCCTGCCGATTGCGCGGACAGTCGGAATGAGCGATCTTCAGTTCGGCATCATGATGATCGTGAATCTGTGCATCGGGCTGTGCACGCCGCCGGTGGGGTCGTGTCTGTTTCTCGGCTGCGGAATCGGAAAGACCACGATTGCGGCGGTCACGCGGCCGATGCTGATGTTCTTTGCGGCGATTCTGGCGGCGCTGGCGCTGACGGCCGCTTTTCCCTCGCTGTCGCTCTGGCTCCCCGGAGTTGCCGGGCTGCTGAAATAGACGGGATCTATCCGGTCCGGCCGGCGGAGCGGAAACGGCCGGGCGTTTCGCCGAAAAAGCGCCGGAACATCCGGCTGAAATAGTAGACATTCGAAAAACCGGCTTTGACGGCGATCTCCTTCATGGGTTCCTCGGTCTCCTGAAGCAGGAACTGCGCCTTTTTCATCCGGACGTTCAGCACGAGATCCTGAAACGGGACTCCGAGCAGTTCCACGCACAGATGGCTCGCCCGGGAAACGGAAACCCCCAGATGCGCCGCCAGATCCGGCAGCGTGATTCCGCCGCAGCCGTACCGGAGAATATATTCCCGGATCATCTCCTTGCGTCCGGAGGCGTGACTCTCCTTCCGGTTTTCCTGCATCAGGCGGGCATAGAACGCCGTTCCGAGCAGGAGGCACTCCTGGATGAGCGGATCGCGTTTTTCCGCGGGAAACTCCGGAAGAGCGCTCCACCCGGTTCGGAACTCCTCCTTCGCCGGAACCTCGGGTCCGCGGAAGGGGCCGACATAGAAGATCAGTTCCAGCACACCGTCCCATACAAACGGGACAATCAGCTCCGTCACACCTTTCCAGCAGTGATGCAGGAACGGTTCTCCGCTCCGGAGGCACACCTGTTCCACCCTTGCCGCGCAGTCCTGCAGACACAGTTTGTTGTATTTCCGGTTTGAATACCGCTTCCGCACGCAGTACTCCGCGTGATGGGCCATGCACTTGGAAAAGAGAAACGATCCATCCGGCATGTACCAGCGGCTGCTCATTGCATGAATGGTCAGAAAAAGTCCGTGACGGCTGCGGAACAGTTCGAGACCCTGTTTTACAAAATCCGGCAGATCGGGAGCGATATATTTATCGAAATATTCTATTCTTTCCATAATAATATAAATATACAGCGTTTTTCTGCATTGTCAAACCGGACTTTGCATGGTATAATGAAAGGAAAGAAACTCAACAGAAGAAGGGAGCCGGAGAATGAATGATGCAGAGAAGAAGGGAAGGTCGGTCCGCGTCAAACGGA
>DDJH01000253.1 GCA_002338895.1 Lentisphaeria bacterium UBA1829
TTCAACCAGACCGAGACGCGCACAGGGCGCATCAGCTCCACGGAGCCCAATTTGCAGAATATCCCGGTGCGGACGGAACTGGGGGCGGAGATCCGCCGGATGTTTGTCGCTTCGCCCGGAGGAACGCTGGTGGATGCGGACTATTCGCAGATCGAACTGCGTCTTCTGGCGCATGTCTCCGGCGACGCGGCGATGCAGGAGGCGTTCCGGAACGGAGAGGATATTCATACGGCGACCGCGTCCCAGGTGTTCGGGGTGCCGCCCGGCGAGGTGACAGCGGAGATGCGCCGCCGGGCAAAGGCGGTCAATTTCGGAATTGTTTACGGAATCTCCCGCTTCGCACTGGCGGAGGATATCGGAGTCTCCCGGAAGGAGGCGGATCGCTATATGAATCAGTATTTTGCGACATACTCCGGGGTGCGGAAATATATGGATTCGATCGTGGAGTCGGCGCGGAGGAACGGGTATGTTTCGACGATTATGGGGAGACGCCGTCTCCTGCCGGAACTGGAGTCGCCGGTGTTCAGTGTCCGGGCGTTCGGGGAGAGGGTGGCGCTGAATGCGCCGATCCAGGGATCGTCCGCGGATATTATCAAGCTGGCGATGGGAAACGTGTTCCGCCGTCTCCGCCGCGAAAAGCTGAAGGCAAAGCTGATTCTGCAGATTCACGACGAACTGATTCTGGATGCGCCGCTGGAGGAGGCGGAGCGTGTCGCGGATCTTCTGCGGGAGGAGATGGAAAACGCGGTGCACCTCTCGGTGCCGCTTCCCGTCGAAGTCTCCGCCGGACCGAACTGGGGCGATGCAATATGAGAAACGGATGGTAAAAAAATGAGCGAAATTGAACAGAAGATCCAGGCGCTGCGCGCCTTCCTGCGCGAGTGTGACTACCGCTATTACATTCTCGACGATCCGAATGTGCCGGATGCGGAATACGATCAGAAGATGAGGGAACTGAAGGAGCTGGAGCGGGCGAATCCGTCGCTGATTACTCCGGACTCGCCGACGCAGAGGGTTTCCGGAACGCCGTCCCGCGAGTTCCGCACGGTGCGTCACCGCGTGCCGCTGCTGAGTCTGGACAACACGTTTTCCCTGCCCGAACTGCAGGATTTCGACCGGAGAATCCGCGCGGCGGAGCCTGCGCCCGAATATCTGGCGGAACTCAAGATCGACGGCCTCTCGATTGCGCTGATCTACGAGAACGGCGTTCTCATCAACGCGGCGACCCGCGGAGACGGTCTGGTGGGGGAGGACGTCACCGCCAATGTCCGGACGATCCGCAGCATTCCCCTCCGGCTCAAGCAGCCGATTGCCCGTCTGGAGGTCCGGGGAGAGATCTATATGCCGAAGCGTTCGTTTGTCCGTCTGAACGAACTCCGCGAGGAGCAGGGGGAGAAGATCTTTGCCAATCCGCGCAACGCGGCCGCCGGATCGCTCCGTCAGCTGGACGCCTCCGTGACCGCGAAACGGGATCTTTCGGCGTTCTTCTACGAGATCCTTTACGCGGAGGGGTGCTCCTTCCCGACTCAGCGTTCCAAAATCGAATTCCTGAAGGAGATGGGACTGCCGACCAATCCGGAAAGCCGTTTCTGTCACAGCATGGAGGAGGTGTGGGAGGCGCGGAACGCCTTCTGCGAGATGCGTCACGCCCTGCCGTATGATATCGACGGCGTTGTGGTCAAACTGAACGATACCGCGGCGCAGCGGGAGCTGGGGTCGACATCCCGGAGCCCGCGCTGGGCGATCGCCTACAAATTCCCCGCCGAGGAGAAGGAGACCCGGCTTCTGGATGTGGAGATCAATGTGGGGCGGACCGGCATTGTGGCGCCGACCGCGGTGCTGGAGCCGGTGTCTCTTGCCGGTTCCATCGTCAGCCGGGCGAGTCTGCACAACTTCGACTACATCCGGGAGAAGGATCTGCGGATCGGCGACACGGTGGTGCTGCACAAGGCCGGCGACGTGATCCCGGAAATCCTGCGCCCGCTGCCCGAACGGAGAAACGGGACGGAACGGGAGATCGCGGTGCCGAAAAGCTGTCCGGCGTGCGGCGGACCGGTGGTGCGGCTGGGCGAGGAGGTCGCCTGGCGCTGCGAAAATCCGGATTGTCCCTCCCGGATCCGGGAGAGTCTGCGCTTCTTCGCCTCCCGCGAGGCGATGGATATCGACGGACTCGGTCCCGCCGTGATCGACCAGCTGCTGGCGCATCAGCTCATTCACAGCATCGCCGATCTCTACCGCCTGACCATGCTTCCGCTGATCGGCATGGAGCGGATGGGGGAGAAATCCGCCCGGAATCTGCTGGAGGCGATTGAGGAGAGCCGTCACCGGGATCTGTCGCGCCTGATTACCGCGCTGGGAATCCCGCAGATCGGCTCACGCACGGCAAAAATTCTCTGCCGCCGTTTCCGGACCATGGACGATTTCCTGTCCGCGACCGCGGAGGAGTTCGAATCGGTGGAGGAGATCGGACCGGTGATGGCGCAGAGTCTGGTCAAATTCTTCGCATCGGAGCGGAACCGGGAGCTGATCGGAAAGCTGCGCGAACTCGGACTGCAGATGGAGGAGAAACTGCCGGAAGGTACCGATTCCTCGCTGGCGGGAAAGACGTTCGTGCTGACAGGAACACTGGCATCCATGTCCCGTCAGGAGGCCGGAGAGGCCATCGCCCGGCATGGAGGGAAAGTCAGCGGAAGCGTCAGTAAAAAGACCTCGTATGTGGTCGCGGGCGAAGCGACCGGAAGCAAATACAGCAAGGCGCAGGAGCTCGGGATTCCGATTCTCGACGAAGCGGCGTTCCTGAAGATGATCGGCGCTCCGGAGACGGAACAGACTCATTCCGCCGGACCGGACGCCGGACCGGACGATTCCGGAAAATCTTCTCCCGCTCTGCCGCCGGACGATCTGTTCGCCGGTCTCTGAGCATGCTTCTCCTCCGCCGGAGGGAGATGACCGAAAATCCGAAAAGGGGATTGTATTTTGAACACTTCCGGCGTATATTAACAGAAAACGGCGAAAGGACCCGGACAGTTTATGGCGACGAAAATTCAGAAAGCGGTATCCGTTCTTCTGTTCATTCTTCTTCTGCTGATTTTCGGCCTTTCCCTGACGCTGGTCTGGCCCGCCTACAACCGCTACAACAAACTGCGGAACGATCTGGCCAAACTCAATCACGAACTGCAGATGAAGATCAATCAAAGCGTGGTGCTGAACCGCGAAGTCCATGATCTGGAACATAAACCGGCCGCGGCGGAAAAGGTCGCCCGGGAAAAATACAATCTCTGCCGGGAAGGGGAGATCATCCTGAAATACGAGGACTGAGGGGTCCGCTTTCGCCGGCAAAAAGGAGCTGTCAATGAAAATTCAGACGGGAGCCAAACTGCTTTTTCAGGGCGATTCGGTGACGGACGCCGGAAGAACACGGCCGATTTCCGAAGGCCTTCACAATCCGCTCGGCGGAGGATATCCGAATCTGGTGAACGGACTGCTGACGGCGGTCTATCCCGAACGCATGATCCGCGTCGTGAACATGGGCAACAGCGGCGACAACACCCGCTCCCTGCTCGCCCGCTGGAAAACCGACACGCTGGACCTCAAGCCCGACTGGCTCTCCATCATGATCGGAGTCAACGACATCTGGCGCCAGTTCGATGTGCCCTACATGAAGGAGCGCCATGTGAAGATCGACGAGTATGAAGCCAATCTCCGGAAGATGATTGAACAGGCGAAACAGACGATCCCGAACATCGTGCTGATGACGCCGTTTTACATGGAGCCGAACCGCGGAGATGCCATGCGCGCGGCGGTCGATCGGTACGGCGAGGTCTGCCGCAGGCTCGCGGACGAGTACGGTCTGATCTTCGTCGATGTGCAGGGGGCCTTCGACGAGGTTTTGAAACACTGCCACTCCTCGTATTTCTCCTGGGACCGGGTTCATCCGGCGGCCGCGCCGGGGCATGCGGTGATCGCACGCGCGTTCCTCCGGGCCGTCGATTTCGATTTCTACGCCTGAGCCGGCGCAAAACAAGCCCGGAAACCGTGCCGGAAATTCCATGGAAGATGAGGCATCCCTTTGCCTGAGGGATTGTCTTGTCTCCGGTATTTTGCGGAACGGAAAAAAGCTGAACTGGAAAGAGGACGTGGAAGATGGGAATCCGGAATTCGTATAATCATACGCTGATCGCCTGCTATATCGGATATGTGACGCAGGCGATTATCAATAATTTTGCGCCGCTGCTGTTTCTGACGTTCCAGAGGAGTTATCAGATTTCGCTGGATCGGATTACGATGCTGGTGTCGATCAATTTTGCGGTACAGCTGCTGGTGGATCTGCTGTCGGCACGGTATGTGGACCGGATCGGATACCGGAGTGCGATTGTCGGGGGGCACGCATTTTCGGCGGCGGGACTGATCGGACTGGCGCTGCTGCCGGACTGTTTCCCGGATCCGTATGTCGGACTGCTGATCGCGATCGCGCTTTACGCAGTGGGGGGAGGGATCATCGAGGTGCTGGTCAGCCCGATTGTGGAGGCCTGCCCGACGGAGCGCAAGGCCGCGGCAATGAGTCTGCTGCACTCCTTCTACTGCTGGGGACACGTGGCAGTGGTTCTTGTCTCGACAATATTTTTCGCGCTGTTCGGGGTGGAAAACTGGCGGATCATGGCTGTCATATGGGCTCTTGTCCCGGTATATAACTTCTTTGTCTTTCGCAAAGTCCCCATATGCACGCTCACAGAAGAGGGAGAAAAGGGATTGTCCTTCACCGATCTGATCCGAAAGCCCGCTTTCTGGATTCTCATGGTAATCATGGTCTGCGCGGGAGCCAGCGAACAGTCTGTCAGCCAGTGGGCCTCCACCTTCGCGGAA
>DDJH01000103.1 GCA_002338895.1 Lentisphaeria bacterium UBA1829
CATGCTCGGGACTGCTCTACTCTCTGGAAGTGGTGCACAGCATCCTCAAGGCAAATAAGAATTACCGGAAAGCGCTGGTGATCGGAGCGGAAAAACTCTCGTCGATCGTGGACTGGACGGACCGCAGCACCTGCGTGCTGTTCGGCGACGGCGCAGCCGCCCTCGTGCTGGAACGGGACGACTCCTCCGACAACGATTTCTACGTTGCCGGAAAACTCGCCGCCGACGGCAACTACGGCGATATCCTTCACCTTCCCGCCGGCGGAAGCGCCATGCCCGCCAGCCATGAAACCGTGGACGGAAGACTGCACTATATCAAAATGGGCGGTCAGGAAACCTTCAAGCTGGCCGTGACCGGAATGACCAACGCCAGCAAAGAGGTGCTGGCGGATGCAGGAGTTTCTCCGGATCAGATTGCATGGGTGATTCCGCATCAGGCGAATCACCGGATCATCTCGGCGGTTGCCCAGCGCCTCGCCGTACCGGACGACCGGGTCTATGTGAACATTTTCCGTTACGGGAACACCTCCTCGGCCTCCATCGGAATCTGTCTGGACGAGCTGAACCGCGCAGGGAAGCTGAAACGCGGCGACTATATCCTGCTGACAGCCTTCGGCGGCGGTCTCACCTGGGGCGCCCAGCTGATCCGCTGGTAAGCACGGCGATCCATGGGATTTCTCCGGGGCGAAATCCATCTGACACAACCAAACCGGAACGCGTCCGGAACGGTACTTCTGATCCACGGTCTTTTTATGGGATCGAGGATTTTGTCTTTTATCGCATCGCATCTGAAACGGGAAGGCTACCGGTGTTACGGCTACGACTATCCCACGCGGATCCGCCGGATGGACCATCACGGAAAAGAGCTGGCGGACCGGCTGCTTCTCTGGCCGGAAAAGCGTTTTGACGTGGTGACGCACAGCATGGGCGGACTGATTCTGCGGAAGGCGCTTTCCCGCGCGCCGGAACTGCAGGAGAGAATCGGACGGATTGTGATGATTGCTCCGCCCAATCAGGGTTCGGATCTTGCGCGGTTCTGGAGAGAGAAATTTCCTGTGGCGGAGAGACTGGTTGTTCCGCTTTTCGATCTGAGTTCCGAATCGGGTTCACCGGTTTATGAACTTCCGAATCTTCCGGGAGAGCTCGAGTTCGGCGTTCTGGCGGCGGAGAACGATCATGCGGTTTCGGAAGAGCGGACCCATCTTGCGGGGGAACGGGAACATCGGATTCTTCCGGGACGGCATACGAGCATTCTTTTCCGGAAAAGAACCGCGGAAACGGTCGGGCATTTTCTGCGGCACGGCAATTTCGGAATACCGGGTTGAAACGGGAAAGAGAGCGGATATATTATCCGGAATGAGGAAGAGACGGGGGAGGAAGAGCGTTTTGTTTTTTCATTCAAATTGAGGAGGATTCCGGATGAAGGGTTTGATGGGGCTGCTGGCTTCCGCCGCACTGGTGTTCACGGTTTTCGCAGAGGGAGGAGCCTTGCCGAAAACAAAATATCCGCCGCTGAACGAGACGCTGTTTCAGATGTATTTCAAGAAGGTGGAACCGTCACAGCTGAAGGGGAACGTATTCGACTGGGTCCGGAAGGAGTGTTTTCTGATTACGGCGGGCAGTCCGGCGTCTTACAACAGCATGACGGCGGGGTGGGGAGGATTCGGAGTTCTGTGGGGCCGGGATGTGGCAAGTATCTATGTCCGCAATACACGCTATACGTATGAATTTCTGGAGAAGGAGCCGTATTTCACGCTGTCGTTCTACGAGAATCCGGAACGGGCGGAGCTGATGCGGGTCTTCGGACGGATGTCGGGAAGGAACACGGACAAGATCCGGGAATCGGGCTTCACGCCGGTCAAAGTTCCGGGAGGCGGAGTGGCCTATGTGCAGGCAAAATGGATTCTTCTCTGCCGTCGTCTTGCCGGAGTCGAACTGACGCAGGACAGGATCCCGCAGGAGATCGCCCGGAAAACCTATGGGGGAACCCGGGATTTCCATAAACTCTACATCGGAGAGATTCTCGGGGTCTGGATCCGCAAATAAACGGAAACTCCCCCGGTCTCCTTCCCCCGCCGCCCCGACCCGCGCCGGAACAGGTTTTTCTTGGAATATTTTTGGAAAGAAACTTGCGAAAAGAGGGAAAACGGGGTATCTTACCGAATGATTGAATCGGAAAGAAACACACCGTTAATTCGAAGGAGATTTTGTATGAACGGATCCGTATCCCCTCTTCAGAAGGCAAGATTCAGCTACCAGCCGAAACTTCCGGCCGCCCTCCGCAACGGAGCGGCAGTCAAATGCATCGAAGGAGAAAAACTGCAGGCATTCGCGGATGCAGAGAAAATCGCAGCCCTCTTCCCCTCCACCAGCAACATGCCGGTGCTCTCGTTTGAGAAGGCCGATTCGAAAGGGGAAAGCAAACCGATCCACGTCGGCGTGATTCTCTCCGGCGGACAGGCTCCGGGCGGACACAACGTGATCGCAGGTCTCTACGACGGGATCAAGAGCCTCAACGCGGAAAGCCGTCTTTACGGGTTCAAAGGAGGTCCCGGCGGACTGGTCGACAACAACTACGTCGAAATCACTGACGATTTCATGAACTCCTACCGCAACACCGGCGGATTCGACATGATCGGTTCCGGCCGGACCAAACTCGAACAGGAGGAACAGTTCGACAAGGCGGCGGAAAACTGCGCGAAACTCGGGATCTCCGCCCTCGTGATCATCGGCGGCGACGACTCCAACACCAACGCCTGCCTCCTCGCCGAATACTACAAGAAGAAAAACATCCCCATTCAGGTGATCGGCTGCCCGAAAACCATCGACGGAGATTTGAAAAACAAATACATTGAAACCTCCTTCGGGTTCGACACCGCGTCGAAAGTGTACAGCGAACTGATCGGCAACATCGAACGGGATGCGAATTCGGCGAAGAAATACTGGCACTTTGTCAAACTGATGGGACGCTCCGCCTCCCACATTGCACTGGAATGCGCCCTGAAAACCCATCCGAACATCACGATCATCTCCGAAGAGGTTGCGGCCAAGAAGCAGACCCTTGACCAGATCGTGACCTATATTGCCGAGACCGTGGCGGCCCGCGCGAAAAACAAGGAAAACTTCGGCGTCGTTCTGATCCCGGAAGGCCTGATCGAATTCATTCCGGAGATGAACAAGCTCATCGGCGAACTCAATGAACTGCTCGCCAAAGAGGGAGAGGCCTTTGCGGCAATCGAAAACAAGGACGAGAAGATGGCGTTTGTGATCGACCGCCTTCCGAAAGATCTTGCGTCGGTCTTTGCGTCCCTTCCGCAGACCATTCAGCTCCAGCTGACCAACGACCGCGATCCGCATGGAAATGTCCAGGTTTCGCTGATCGAAACGGAAAAACTGCTGGTCGAACTGGTGAAGGCCAAACTGAAAAAGATGCCGGAGAAGGTGAAATTCTCGGCACAGACCCACTTTTTCGGATATGAAGGACGCTGTTCGGTGCCGTCCAATTTTGATGCGGACTACTGCTACAGCCTCGGCTACAACGCCGCCGCGATCATCGGAGCGGGCAAGACCGCGTATATGTCGTACATCAGCAATCTGGTGGCCCCCGCGGAACAGTGGAAGGCCGGCGCGGTGCCGCTGACCGCGATGATGAACGTGGAACGCCGTCACGGAGCCGACAAGCCGGTGATTCGGAAAGCGCTGGTCGAACTGGACGGAAAACCGTTCCAGGAATTCGAGAAGAACCGCAAGACCTGGGCGCTGACGACCTCGTTCGTCTTCCCTGGCCCGATCCAGTATTACGGACCGGCGGAGGTCTGCGACGCGACCACGGAAACGCTGAAACTCGAACAGGCGGGAAAGTGACAATGCATACGGGCGGAGGAGAAAATTCGTTCGATGCGACCAAGGTGGCCATGCTGGCCCGCCTGGATCTCTCGCCGGAGGAACGCAATAAATTTCAAAGCGAGATGGAAGCGATCGTCGGCTATGTGAACCAGCTTTCCGAGCTGGACGTGGATGGAATCGAACCCACCGCCCATACAACGCCGAGATTCAATATCCTGCGCGACGATGTCGCCGAACGGGACTTCAGCCGGGAGACCATGCTCTCCAACGCGCCGGAAGTCATCGACGGCGAACTGATCCGGATGCCGCAGGTCCTGCCGGGAGAGGGAATGTCATGAACGAACTGGTCAAACTCACAGTCGCAGAAAGTGCGGCTCTTCTGAACGCCGGAAAAATCAGCTCCGTGGAACTCTGCAACGCCTGTTTGCAGCAGCTCGACGAATCCGATCCGGTCATTCAGGCGTTTCTTGCAGTCGACCGGGATCATGTAAAGGCGGCGGCACTCGAATCCGATCAGCGCCGCGCCGCCGGGAAACCGCTCAGTCCGTACGACGGCATCCCGATCGGCATCAAGGACTGCATCTCCGTGAAGGACGAACGCTGCTCCTGCGCATCCAGAATTCTGGAGAACTTCAAGGCGGTCTACGATGCAACCGTGATCGTCAAGCTGAGAAACTCCGGTTTCATTCCGTTCGGACGGACAAACATGGATGAATTCGCAATGGGGTCCTCCTGCGAGAACTCCGCGTTCCAGAAAACCCGCAATCCGCGGAACACCGACTGTGTTCCCGGCGGATCCAGCGGAGGTTCCGCCGCGGCGGTTGCCGCGAACGAAGTTCCCGCGGCTCTGGCGTCCGACACAGGCGGATCGATCCGGCAGCCGGCGGCGTTCTGCGGCGTGGT
>DDJH01000057.1 GCA_002338895.1 Lentisphaeria bacterium UBA1829
TGTCCTTGTCGCGGTCCAGCGGCGAAACGCTGGTCGTGCGCAGCACGAAACAAAAAACGAATTATCCCCCATCCTCCCATTCCCCATCTCAAAAACCACCCTTTCGGTTGACACACTCCGGTTTCGCTGTTCAGCAAGGGAGGAATCCATGATAAACGAACTGATAAAAGACGCGGCGGACTTTCTGCTGGAGTTCTGCGGAGAGGACGCGATTCTGCGAAGCGGGGAATCGGAAGAGAAGGTCCGGGTTGCACCGCTTACGCTTCTTGAGCAGGAGCGGAGGGATTCGAACGGATCAACGGAGCGGAGCACCCGGACCCTGCTTCTGCGCTTGGAGTCGGCTGTCCGCTTCCTTCCGGGCAGGAGCCGACTTGCGCTGGAGAAGGAGACATGCCTGATTGTCTCGGCATCCGCGCTTCCGGGCGGGGGCTTGTACCGGGTGGAAACGGAGGTGATTTCATGAAACGGACCCTCTCTTTCCGAGCGGTGAATGCGGAGGAGGTCTTCCGACAGTTGAAGGATCGGGCGGGAGCGCTGATCGCGGAAACGGGAGCCGGACTCTATGAGAGCGCGGCGAATGCGACGCCGGTCCGAAGTGGCCGAGCCCGTGCCAACTGGCGCTGTTCGATCGGCAACCCGGTTTATGAATCGGACGAAGAGACACAATTTGATTCCAGTCGTGCCCGTTCGGCGTTTCAGGGAGCGAAGGCGGGAGACATCCTGTATCTGACGAATTCAGTTCCCTATATAGAACGTCTTGAAAACGGCTATTCCCTTCAGGCGCCGTCGGGAATCAAGGATCAGGCAGTTTCCGCCTGCCGTACGAATTTTGAATCGGGGAGGTATTTACATGATTGAAGTAGTCAAGATCAAGGAGCGGATTCGTTCCCATCTTCTGTCTCACACAACGGTTCCGGAGGACCACCTGGCCATCGCGGGAGGATCGCTTCCGCCGCCGGGGAATATGTGGTTCCGTGAAAGTTTTTCCGAATTTTCAATCGACTATCCGGCTCAGTTTTCGTGGGTGATCTCGGGTTCCGCAGTCTACGAGGTCTTTCAGGCGGCGGATTCCAATTTCCGAGAGGCGGAGACGGTCTGCCAGACGATCGGCGAGGCATTTCTTCCGCCCCTTCTGCTGACCGGGGAGGGATTCTGTATTCAGACTCAGCGGATCGCATTTCCGGCATCCGGACGGGAAAGCGCATGGAATCACGGATCGGTCCGGATCACGTTTTCCGTTTTTCCGGTCTGATTCCGATGGAAGTCGTTCTTCACCGCAAGCAGTCGCTCGCGTTTTCGAGCCGGGCGACGGAAATTCTGTACGGCGGAGCCGCCGGCGGCGGCAAAAGCCATCTCCTGCGGATCAAAGCCATCGCCCTGGCTCTCGCCTACCCGAAGACCCAGATTTACCTCTTCCGGCGCTTCTATGCGGAGCTGATCCGGAACCATATGGACGGACCGAACGGATTCCGGGTTCTTCTGGATCCGTTTCTGAAAACCGGCGGCTGCCGGATCACCGCATCACCGCCCTCCATCCGGTTTCGGAACGGGTCGGCGATTTTTCTGTGTCCCTGCCGCTGCGACCACGACGTGATGAAATACCAGGGCGTCGAAATCCACGCTCTGCTGATCGACGAACTGACCCATTTCAGCGAAACGGTCTACCGCGCCCTCCGCGCGCGCTGCCGCGTTCCCGGCGGACTGAAGGGGAAAACCCCGGTCCCGCCTCTTCCCCTCGTTCTGAGCGGAGCCAACCCGGGCGGACCCGGTCACAACTGGGTGAAGGCGGCATTTATCGATTTCGCCGAACCGATGGAGATTCGACGGATGCCGAAGGAGGAGGGGGGAATGCTCCGTCAGTATATTCCCGCCCGTCTGGAGGATAATCCGAGTCTTGACGCGGAAGAGTACTCCTCCCGCCTTCTCGGACTGCGATCCCCGTATCTGGTGAAGGCGATGCTCGAAGGATCCTGGGATATCGTGGCAGGCGGAATGTTCGACGATCTGTGGAATCCGGAGATTCTTNNCCCCGTCCTCCTGGAAGCTCGACCGTTCGTTCGACTGGGGCGCCTCCAAACCGTACAGCGTCGGCTTCTGGGCGGAATCGGACGGCTCCGATGCCCGGCTCGACGACGGAAGCACTCTTCACACACTTCGCGGCGATCTTTTCCGGATCGCGGAAATCTACGGCTGGAGCGGTCTGCCGAATGAAGGTTGCGGGCACTCCCCCGCGGAAATCGCCCGTCTGATTCTCGAAAAACAGGAGCTTCTCGGTTTCGGACGGCGGATTCAGGCCGGTCCCGCCGACAACTCCATTTTCGACGCCTCCGGCCGGATCTCCATCGCCTCCGACATGGAACGTCTCGGCGTGCGCTGGCTCCGCTCCGATAAAACCCCCGGTTCCCGAAAGCGCGGCTGGGTCCTCCTTCGTCAGATGCTTCAGGGCAGCGTCCGGCGCGAAAGCCCCGGACTCTTCGTCTTCTCCGGCTGCACGCACTTTATCCGCACCATTCCGACCCTCCCGCGCGACAGCCGCGATCCCGATGATATCGACACCTCCGCCGAAGACCATATCGCCGACGAAACCCGATACCGCATCCTCTCCGTTTCCCGGCGTTCCAGTTCCGGCGGCGTCCGCGGCCTGATCTGATCCAGCTCCCCTCTCACTCCCGCTCGCGCGCCTGCTCGTACATGTGCTCCATGAATTCCCGGAACGTGAACTCATAGCCGAGCGAGGCCGCGAAGCGGAGAAATGCCTCGATCACATCCTCCTGCTCCGTATAAAGTTCCTGAAACGACAGCGCCTTCCGGCGCAGTTCCGGATCCCGGTCAAGATGGGCATAAAAAAGACGAATGTTCTCCCGGCTCATAACGGACTCCTTTTCGTGAGCAGATATACCTTGTCGCCAACCCGGAAACGGATCGGCGAACGAAATGTGACAGTCATCCCCTTTTCCGCTTCCGCAATGGATCTGCCGTCCAGAAGCAGCTCTTCGACCGTCAGTTTCTCGGCTCCGGTCGTTTCTCCGGTTACGAGGATCTTCTCTCCCGTGCGCAGTTTGCCGGACGTGATCCGAAGCTCGGCAACCGAGATCTTCCGGTAGAAATTGACGATCTTGCCGAGAAACTCCTTCCGCACCGTCGCCTGACTGTCTCCGCATCCCGCCCATTCCCCCAGCTTGTTCCCGAGATAGTAGCCGCCCTTCCAGAAGCCGCGGTTGAAGACCGACGCCAGGTCCTCCTCCCATTTCCGAAGCTCTTCCGCCGACAGGCTCCCCCCTTCCAGCCAGCGGTCGAGCGCCGATCGGTAGGCCCGGACCACGTGCGCAACATAATCCGCCGACCGGCCGCGTCCCTCAATTTTCAGAATCGAAACGCCGCTCGCCAGAATCCGGTCGAAAAACTCCAGCGTGCAGAGATCACGCGGCGACATCACATACTCGTTGTCGATCGTAAACTCCGTTCCCGTTTCCGCATCCCGGACCGTATACGCCCTCCGGCAGTTCTGAAAGCACGCCCCCCGGTTCGCCGACGAGTTGTAGGCCGCAAGACTCATGTAACATTTCCCCGAAACCGCCACGCAGAGCGCTCCATGAATGAAAATCTCCACCTGAAAAAGTCGGCCCGACGGTCCGCGGATCCCTTCCTCCCGGATCTTCCGGCAAAGATATGCAATCTGCTCCAGATTCAGCTCCCGCGCCAGAACCGCCACATCGGCAAACTGCGCATAGAAACGCACCGTTTCCAGATTGGCGATATTCGCCTGAACCGAAAGATGCACAGGAAGTTTCTCCGCATTTGCCATCCGCATCACCGCCGGATCGGATACGATCAGCGCATCAATCCCCGCCTCCTTCGCCTTTCGGCAGAGCTCTCTTGCCTCCTCCAGCTCCGAATCGTACAGAATGGTGTTCAGCGCCAGATAGGCCTTCGCTCCGCGCGAGTGACAGCGGAAGGAGAGTTCCGGAAGATCGTCCGCCGAGAAATTCACCGTCGCATTCGAACGCATATTCAGTTTCCCGACCCCGAAGTAGACGGCGTCCGCTCCATTTCGCAGAGCGGCTTCCAGCGACTCAAAACTTCCCGCCGGCGCAAGAAGCTGCGGTGTTGAGACTTCCCTTGTCATCTGTCTGCTCTTTCCTTATCCGCAATTTTTCTCCCGCCGGTTTGTGTTCTCCCCGATCGCAAAAAACAGGCTTTTCCCGTTCCGATCTGCCCCGGCGGATGCGGATCCCCCGGTAATTTACTATAAAAAGCTCTTTTTTCAATGAAGAAACGTTGGAATAAAGAAGGAAAGGGGAGTATATTACAGGAATCAGAAGTTTGTGAAGATTTCAAACAGAAAACTCAG
>DDJH01000229.1 GCA_002338895.1 Lentisphaeria bacterium UBA1829
CGAATCTGCTTCGCGGAACGGGTTCACTTGCAGGACAAGTTCTTTCCTCGTTCGATCCCCCCAGGAGAAGCTGCTTCTGAGAACGCGCTTCAACTGTTGCAGGGGGCTGCCCGCATTCGATGGGAAATGCGTCAACCGGCGGCGGAGTCCGGGGCGTTGCGGCGGAGAAACTCCAGAACAAATTTCCAGTCGGTGGCGGTCACATCATGTTTCCCGGTGCGCAGATAGTAGCCGACCCGGTCGCCGAAAAGAGGTTCTTCCGGTTTCGGAAACGATGCCGAGCCCAGTCCGCGCGCTCCGAAAAGCCGGTAGACGCATTCCACGGCCTTCGCCGCACGGAATTCGTTGAAGGGATCCGCCCAGACGTCCTCCGTGGCGCTCGCCACCAGAAGCGGACGGGGCGCCGCCAGCGCCAGAAGCCAGTGCTGATCGAACGGAAGACGGTCCTCATGGCCCGCATAGGAATCCAGCACGTCCGGAAACCACCAGGGGAAGGTGCGGGTGATGAACGGAAGATTTTCCGCTTCCGCGTGCCGGTCGCGCGTGAGGGAGGCTCCGCAGCAGCCGGAATCGTTGCTGACAACTCCGGCAAAACGCGGATCGTTGGCAAGAGCCCAGAGCGCGGTTTTCCCGAGACGGGAATGTCCGTGCGCCCAGATCTGCCGCGGATCAATTTCCGGAGCGGTCTGCGCAAGGTCGAAGAGGAGACTGTATCCCCACGCCCATGCGCTGATCGCGGTCAGCTCCCGATGGGCGCGCGTCAGCTCCGACGCGGGGTGGAACAGACGGAAGATGCTGGTCCGGCGTCCGTCCGCATCATCCCGGAAGAAGCTGTTGCGTGGAGCGGTCAGAAGCGAGACTCCCGCGTCGAGCAGCATCGGAATCTGCCAGCGGTGCGCCTGCTGGCCCGGTTTGAATTCGGTGGAATCGGGCGGAAGATCGGTCTCCTCCGTCGAGGCGGCGTTGCCCATGAAGTTCAGGCCGATCACTGCGGGAACGCGCGTCCCCGGCCGGTTCGGGAGATACCACAGCACATCGATCGAATGCTTCCTGCGTCCGTTCTGAAGATGAATGGTGATTTCCCGTCGGCTGCCGCGTCCGCCGAACACATTCTCCTTCCGGCGTTTGAGTTCGAAGCGGACCCGTTCCGGCCGGGGCGGGATCTTTCCGAACAGATGGGTTTCCAGCAGATGGAGAATTTCCACTCTCCGGCGGCAGGTCCAGTCCGCGGCGCAGCTGCACCCCTCCAGTGGGGAGGGAAGACCGGGGATGGAACTGGTACGTTTCGCAGTCAGATTCATGATGGGATGTCCTTTCCGAATACCGTCTCTGAACGACGGGGGTTTTCTTCTTCGTTCCAGAAGGGGAGCATTGCCTTCCAGGAGTCTTCCGCATAGAAGCGGTGTCCGCCGCTGGCAATCACATGGCGGCACCGTCCGGGGGCCCCGGCCGCCGCATAGATTTCGCGCAGACGGGCAAACTGCCGGATCGCCGGTTCGAGCGGGAAGATCTCATCCGCATTCCCGCTGACGATCACCAGAGGCCGGGGCGCGATCAGCCCGAGAACATCGGCGCTCTCCCCGTAGAGGAGAAGGCCGGGAACGTAGTTGCAGGAGCAGTGGTACATCGCTCCGATGCTGTCTGCAAACGTGGAGAACGAACAGGAGGGAAGAATGTGGGTCAGGCGCGGAAGCACGGCTCCGGCGAACATGGAGGTCGTCCCTCCGCCCGAATTGCCCAGAATGCCGAGATGGGAAAGATCGAAATCCCCCCGCGANNCGACATCGAACACCCGTTCTCCCAGCGCGGTCCGTCCCCGCAGGAGAGCCCGCATCGCCGGCTGATAGCACGCCGATTTCCGCTCCGGATCGGTGCTGTTTTCCCCCATGTACCGCTGCTCCAGCGTGACCGCCGGAATGCCGCGGCGCATGCACTCCAGAGCAAAATCGCGGTCGCCTTCCACATGGATCGGCATCTGTTCGTCGCGCCAGTCGACGCCGATGGAGTTGTGCATTCCGGTGGAGTGCCCCTGGAGGCAGAGGAACGCCCGGTACGGCGGACGGACCCCATGCGGAATACACACATAGATCTTGTTTTCAAAACCCTCTTCCGACAGGAACGCGATTTTTTCAATCGTCCCGAGTCCGTTTTCCCGTTTCCAGACGGAGCGGGGGTTCTGCGCACAGCGCGGAGCGGCAAGCAGATCGGCGATTCCCAGCAGATCCGTGAGTTCGCGTCGTGCGGAACTCTGCCACTCGGAGAAGTTCATTCCGATTTCAAATCGTCGGGATTGCACATTCATAGAAGATCCTTCCTTTCCTTATGCAGAATCCGGATTGTTTCACTCCCGGACCCATTCCGGATTCTGCAGCGATTCGATCCGCGGAAGCAGTTCGCCCGCTTCCGGAAGACGGTGTTCCTCGACCAGTTTCAGATAACAGCGGACCATGTCGTTGTGCGATTCGCAGGTGAAGATGTTGCGGAACCCCAGATAGCGGGAGACCACATCCGGATCCCCGGTCTGTTTCCAGTTTTCCGGAAGAGCGGAAACGCCGCCTTCAAAATAGTTTTTCCCGTACCGCGAGCTCCAGGCTTCGAAGAGTTTCTGCATCCGGTGCGGATCGGCAAGCGGCTCGCTGAGCTCCTCCAGATAGCGGAAAAACTCTTTCCGTTTCCCCTCCTCCAGCGGCGTGACGCTCTCCTCCCGGATGGAGTACGGTTCAAACTCCAGTTCATAGACTCCGTCCGTGTCGAAGTTCGCCGCGATCAGAAATCCGCAGTTCCAGAGTCGGCTGGTCTGCCCGTGTTTCGGAAAATAGAAATTGCCCGGCGAGTAGAGGATCGGTGTGCCGTTGTGAACTTCCGCTCCTTCCGGACAGTGGGTGTGGCAGTTGAAGACCAGATCCGCTCCGGCGTCGGCAAAGACCCGGCAGAGCTCCTGAAGGCGCGGGGAGGGAAACGGATTGAACTCGTGACCGCCGTGAAGAGTGACAAGCACAAAATCGGCGCATGCGGCCGCTTTCCGGATCGCCTCGCAGTTCCGGAACGGACGGATCGGCGCACTGCCCGGGAAATCCTCTTCCGCCGTTCCGAATTCGTGTTCGCAGAAATTCAGAATCCGGATCGTTTTTTCTCCCGCGCGGATCTCCAGCGGACGTTCCGCCGCGTCCAGATTCTCTCCGGCTCCGACGGTTTGAATCCCGCTGTTGCGGAGAAGTTCGATGGTCCGGAGCACCGCCTCCGGTCCGTGATCCCCGATGTGGTTGTTGGCCAGAAGGGCGACCTGAAAGCCCGCCGCGCGGATGATGTCGATCATCTCCGGTCTGCAGTTGAGATTCGGTCCGCTTTTCGGAATCGGTGCCTCCCGTTCCGCAATCGGCGTCTCCCACTGGACGATCCGGAGATCCGCCCCGCGGAGAAACGGGAGAAGCGGACGGAGAATTTCCTCTCTCCGGACCGTCTCCCCGGTTGCCTGCGGACAGATGTCTCCTGCAAGAACGACCCGGAAGAGTCTCTCCCCTCTCCGTTCCCGAATCGTCCAGACTCCGTTATTCTGAATCATGGATCCTTCTCCTCTCTGCTCTGCCATTGTTTTGCTTCCCTCTTTCGGACTCTTTTGTAGTACCATAAAACATTTTTTTTATAAAAAAAGAAGGAAAAACCTTGAAAACATTCGTTTTCTGAACAAAATTATCTGAAAAAGGAACGGTGTCGGCAAATGAGAGTTCAAAAGGTCTCGTGGCGGAAAAACAGCACGGACTACTACCGGGAGGACTGGTTCCCGGAAAATCGGAAAGTCGCGCTCGCCTGCTGGAACGAAGGTCCCCTTCCATACGGCACGCTCCTGTGGCCCCGCTACTATTCCGAGGTCAAGCGGACAGAGGGCGGATGGTTCCGGTTCGAAAACAATGCCGATCTGACCTTTGAGTATCTGCTCTCCGGAACGCTGCGCTATACCCAGGACGGCGTCACGGAGAGCGTCGCGCCGGGAGAGGTGTATCTGATGCATCCGGGGGCCGATGTGGTGTTCCACACCCGGGGCGGGGAGAGCTTCCACCGCCTTCGCCTGATGATCTGCGGAACGCTCGTCCGGGAACTGGATCTCCAGCTGCATCTGACGGGGTGCAACTGCTTCCGTCTTTCCGATCCCGGTCCGTTTCTCGCCCGGATCCGGACCATCGCGGAACGGATGGAGCAGCATCGGGCGGAGGACGCTCCGGAACTCTCGTCCATGGTCTACCGCCTGATCGCCGGTTTCGCGGCCGAGTGCGGAAACTCCCGGATCGATACCCTGCCCGATCCGCTTGCCCGGATTCTCCGCGAGATGCGCGAAAATTTCTCCATCGGATTCACCATCCGGGAACTCGCGGAGGAACATGGAATGGAGGTCCATCAGCTGATGCGGCTCTTTCAGCGCCATTTCGGGGTCTCCCCGCTGGAGTATCGCAACAAGCTGCGGATGGAGGCGGCCGGACGGCTGGTCGCTCATTCCTCTCTGCCGATGAAGGAGATTGCGGAACGGCTCGGGTATCGCAGTCCGCTGTATTTTTCCACGGCGTTTCGGAGGACGTTCGGGCTCTCGCCTTCCCGCTACCGGCTTCAGAACCGGGAGAGCTGGAGCGAATAAAAAAGGCGCGGCAGAGAGGCCGCGCCGTAAGAAGATCCCGTTCTCTGTTCCCGGGGACCGGCAGGGGAACGGGGGAAAGGACGTGCGTCGCAGGACGGTCGTTTCCCTCATTTTCCCCCCCTCGATGGGTTGCCGGCCCACGTCCGCAGTCAGCCTTTCCGGTTGACGTAGGTGGTGTGCAGGAGATGATGCGCCAGATGGCTGCCGGGCTCTCCGAGAAACTCCTCGTACAGTTTGAGAATGGAGGGGTTCTTGTGCGATTTGCGCAGCGGTTTGTTGCGGTCCTCCGTGTAGAGGGCGTCAAGACGTTTCTTCAGGATGGCGGTGTTCCCATAGTGATAGGGCTGACCGCCGCCGTTGAGACATCCGCCGGGACAGGCCATGATTTCGATGGCCTGATAGTCGGCCTCTCCGCGCTCGATTTTCTCCAGCAGTTTGCGGGCGTTTCCGAGTCCGGAGCAGACGGCCGCCTTCAGTTTGAGTCCGGCGACCTCCATTTCCGCCTCCTTGATTCCTTCCAGTCCGCGGACGGCGGAGAATTCGACCTGCGGCAGATCCTCTCCTGCGATCCAGTCGGCTGCGGTCCGGAGCGCCGCCTCCAGCACGCCGCCGCTCGCGCCGAAGATGACTGCGGCGCCGGTGGATTCGCCGAGCGGAGAATCATACTCCTGCTCTTCCAGATCGTGGAAGAGAATGCCCGCCTCGCGGATCATGTCGGCCAGTTCGCGTGTCGAGAGAACGATGTCCACATCCGGAACGCCGTCGTGCGAGAACTCCTCGCGTTTCGCCTCGTACTTCTTGGAGAGACACGGCATCACCGATACGACAATCAGATCCGCCGGCTTCACGCCGATCTTCTCCGCATAGTAGCTCTTCAGCACCGCCCCCATCATCTGCTGCGGCGACTTGGCTGTCGACGGCATGTAGATGAGTTTCGGGAACTGGTGCTCCAGGAACTTCACCCATCCCGGACAGCAGCTGGTGAGAATCGGAAGATTTTTCCCGCTCTTCACCCGTTCGATCAGTTCCGTGGTCTCCTCCATGATGGTGAGGTCGGNNAGCGCACCCAGCCCGGGCAGCAGCTCGTGAACATCGGGAAGGTGTTCTCGTCTCTGTGCGCGAGCTTGTGGAGCAGCTCGCTTCCCTCCTCCATGATGGTGAGGTCGGCCGCGAAGTCGGTGTCGAAGACCTTGTCGAATCCGAGCATCCGGAGCGCGGTGACCATCTTTCCGGTGCTGATGGAGCCGGGTTCCATGCCGAAGGCCTCGCCGATCGCTACCCGGACCGCCGGAGCGGTCTGCACGACAACGGTCTTGGTCGGATCATTCAGCGCGCGCCAGACGTCGTACTTGTAGTCCATCTCGCTGAGGGCGCCGACCGGGCAGGCCTGGACACACTGACCGCAGAAGACGCACTCCGTCTCCACCAGCGGACGCTGTCCCGCCGGAGCGACCACGGTGTTGAATCCCCGTCCGACCGCCGAGAGCACTCCGACCGTCTGAATCGTATTGCAGGCCGTTTCGCAGCGGCGGCACATGATGCACTTGTCCAGATCGCGGGCGATCGCATAGCTGGACAGATCCTTGTTGTACGTCGACTGCTCCCCCTTGTAAAGCAGATGATGCAGCCCCATCTCCTGCGCAAGCTTCTGCAGCTTGCAGTGCAGATTCTTCGGGCAGATCAGACAATCCTTCGGATGATCCGACAGCAGCAGATCCAGAATCGTCCTGCGCGCATTGATCACGCGGAGCGTGTTGGTCTTCACCTCCATCCCCTCCATGACCGGCGTGCAGCACGCCGGCGCCAGATTCGGACGCCCCTTCACCTCCACCACGCAGATCCGGCAGGAGCCGCACTTGTGCTCGACATGAAAACAGTCCATTTTGAAATGACAGAGCGTCGGAATACGGATTTCAAGCTTTTCCGCCGCTTCGAGAATCGTGCTCCCGGAGTCGACGGAAACCGGCTGATCGTTGATTTTCAGATTCACTTCCATAATTGGGTTTCTCCTTCCGGAAACAGGTTATCGCTTCTCGATCGCATGGAACTTGCACGCCATGAAGCAGACGCCGCATTTGATGCAGCGGCTCTGGTCGATCAGGTGCCGTTCGCGCCGCTCGCCGGTGATCGCGTTGACCGGGCAGCGCTGGAGGCAGAGTCCGCAGCCGACACAGCGGTCGGTCACCTCGTAATGAATCAGCTTCGTGCAGGCTCCCGCCGGACAGCGCGACTCCTGCACATGCGCCAGATACTCCTCCTCAAAATTGCTCATGGTCGAAAGAACCGGATTCGGCGCCGTCTGTCCCAGTCCGCAGAGCGCGGTGTCCTTGATCGTCGCGGAGAGCTGTTTGAGTTTGGCGATGGTATCCATCGTCCCGCGTCCGTCGGTGATCTCCTCCAGCAGCTCGTACATGCGGCGGTTCCCCACCCGGCACGGCGTGCACTTCCCGCATGATTCATCCAGCGTGAACTCCAGGAAGAATTTGGCGATGTTGACCATGCAGTCGTCCTCGTCCATCACGATCATTCCGCCGGACCCCATCATGGAGCCGATGGCTTTCAGCGCCTCGTAGTCGATCGGAAGATCCAGATTCTTCGCCGTGATGCAGCCGCCCGACGGTCCGCCGGTCTGCACCGCCTTGAACTTGCGGCCGTTTTTGATCCCGTCGCCGATCTCGTAGATGATCTGGCGGAGCGTGGTTCCCATCGGAACTTCGGCCAGTCCCACTTTGGAGATCTTTCCGGCGAGCGCGAACACCTTCGTGCCCGGCGATCCCTGTGTGCCGATCGAGCGGAACCACTCCGCTCCCTTCCGGACAATCGCGGCGATGCACGCATAGGTTTCCACGTTGTTGACGATCGTCGGTTTCCCCCAGAGTCCGGAGACCGCCGGATAGGGCGGTTTGACGGTCGGTTCTCCGCGCTTGCCTTCAATCGAATGGATCAGCGCGGTCTCCTCGCCGCAGACAAAGGCGCCGGCGCCGAACTTGATCTCGATCTTGAAGTCGAATCCGCTTCCGAAGATGTTTTTCCCGAGGAATCCGGCCTCTTCCGCCTGGCGGATGGCGATCTCCAGGCGTTTCACCGCCAGCGGGTATTCCGCGCGGATGTAGATGACGCCGGTTCCGGCTCCGATCGCATATCCGCCGATCGCCATCGCCTCCAGAACGCTGTGGGGATCGCCTTCGAGAACGGCGCGGTCCATGAATGCGCCGGGGTCGCCTTCATCCGCGTTGCAGATGATGAATTTTTCGCCCGGGGGCTGCGCCGCGGCCAGCGACCATTTGCGCCCGGTGGGGAACCCGCCGCCTCCGCGGCCGCGGAGACCGGAGTCGGAGATCAGTTTGATGACCTGTTCCGGAGTCATTTCGGTGAGGACTTTTGCCAGGGCGCTGTATCCGTCGTTCATCACATATTCGTCGATGTTCTCCGGGTTGATGCATCCGGTGTTGCGCAGGACGATGCGGGCCTGGAGTTCGCCGGGCGCCGGCGTTTCGGTTTCGGGATAGTACCAGCAGCGTTCGAGGGTGCGGGTTCCCGGGGCGGCCGCGTCGGTGCCCGCGGAGAGAATGGCGGGAATCTGCTGCGGGGTGACGTCTCCATAGATCAGTCGTTTCCCCGATTCGCGGTCGAGAAGCATGATCACCGGCTCCGCATAGCAGAGCCCCATGCAGCCCACTTCGACGATTTCAACGGCGTTTTCAAGTTTCCGTTCCGCCACTTCGGATCGGATGGCTTTCAGAACCTCGGTTGTTCCCGCGGCGATTCCGCAGGTGCCCATCGAGACCAGCAGTTTGACCGGCGGCCGGACCGCGTTTCTCAGAGCCGCGGCCCGCTCGTGCAATTCCGTTGGAGACTGGATTTTTTCTGTCATTTCATCAACTCCCTTTACTACAATCGGATTTCAGGATCGGATGCCGAAGGGGGGTCAGTCCCGGCATTCCTTGAGGACGTCCGCGACGCGTTCCGCGGTCATGTTTCCGTAGACCCGGTCGTTGACCATCACGACCGGCGCAAGACTGCATGCTCCGACGCAGCGCAGGGATCCGAGAAAGAATTTGCCGTCCTCGGAGGTCTCCCCCTCCTTGATGTTGAGCTGACGCTTGAACTCCTCCAGCACCTTGCCCGCTCCCTTCACAAAGCAGGCGGTGCCGATGCAGACGTTGATCTTGTACCGGCCGACCGGCTTGTCGGTGAAGTAGCTGTAAAAACTGATGACGCCGTAGACCTCCGCATGCGAGATCTTCAGCCGTTCCGCGATATATTTCTGGACATCTTCCGGAAGATACCCGAAAATATGCTGGGCTTTGTGGAGAATCTGGATCAGATAGCCCCGTTTCCGGTCCGGAACGAGATCCAGCGGAATGGAGGCGATGTACTCCTCCAGTTCCTTGTACTTTTCTGCCCGTTCCGGTGTCCCGGCCGCGCAGACGGTGGGGTTTGTGCAGCTGCAGCTCATAGTCAATAGGCCTCCTGAAAAGTTAAGACTTCCGTGGGAAAGTTTCCTTGTTCGCATGCTGATTTTCTGCTTTCGGCGACAGAATAGCATAGAACCGCATTTGTGAAATTGCAAACACTAAAAAAGTTTTTATAAATATTTTTTTTGATTTTTTTGTCGAAAAATGAATGAAAAAGGCCT
>DDJH01000098.1 GCA_002338895.1 Lentisphaeria bacterium UBA1829
GGGCAGAAAAAACAACCCCTTTTTCTCAAAAGTTTTTGGAAAAATTATATTTCCGGGCTGTTTTGCTTTCTGTGATTGCGGAATCTGCGGGAGGATTGTTTTCAGTACGCGGGGTCGAGATCCTGAGTGCGGATTGTGTTCCGGTTTGAAATGCAGATATTCGTTCCGGCAGAAAAATGTGCAAAAGGAAT
This sequence comes from Lentisphaeria bacterium UBA1829, assembly GCA_002338895.1. GTDB lineage: Bacteria > Verrucomicrobiota > Lentisphaeria > Victivallales > UBA1829 > UBA1829. The sequence goes on from DDJH01000098.1 coordinate 192, forward strand.
GAAGATCCCGGGATATGGACGGGGGTTACGGAGTGGAATGGGAGGGATTCCGCAGGGAGAATGTATCATATAACAGTTCTCCCCGGTTTTCCCTTCGGAAGGAAAATTTGTTGGAATATTCTGCTTTTTCGATTTTTGAAATATCATATCCCCAGGATTGTAAAATAGCTATTGCCTTTTTTCCGGGATTTTTTCCAGAACAACGGTCTGGTCGATCAGCCCGAATAAATAGGAGGTTCCCGTTTTCAGTTCATTCGGACTCAAGATCCTGTAGACTGGAGAATAGCAGGTTTCAGGTTCTCCCAAAATGAGGAAATAACCGTGACGATTTCTTATAATATGATAATCATCCTTATGACTATATAGATTTAAATTGTGCCGTTTCGAGTAATCGGAAGCTCGTCTGCTGGCGTACATAAAGTAGTTTGGAGCGACAATGACGATCGCTTGAGCATTCGAAGCTGTATAATACCCTTGGACTTGACGAACATTCTCGATTGGATGAGAAAAACATCCCGTTAAGACTAGTATCGTGCAAAAAACAGCAGAACATGAAAAAAGACTTCATTCCATCACCTGTAAAAGTTTTGTTCCCGTTGAATGGTTCGTCCTGTTGGCTTTTACACAGGAATACACCTACTATACCGCAGGATTACTTTTTTGCAAGAACACACGACGAGGCGCATGCGAAGAAACAAAAACAATCGCGACTGATTGGAAGCGGAAAGTGGTGGTGGGAGATGGATTCGAACCATCGAAGTCAGCGACAGCAGATTTACAGTCTGCCCCCTTTGGCCGCTCGGGAATCCCACCGAATGGAGCGGGTGAAGGGAATCGAACCCTCACAATCAGCTTGGAAGGCTGATGTTCTACCATTGAACTACACCCGCAAATGGTATGGTGCAGAATATACTGCGCTTTTCGCAAATGTCAAGCCGTATTCCTCTTTTTTTTTCATTTTTTCAGAATTTTCCCCGCATGACCGCAAACTCGTTTCTCAAAAAACGAAAGTTCGCCATTCACATAGACGGAAAAAATCCCCTCCGAAAGGCGGTGCGGATGCCCAAAATCCGCTCGGTCAATCAATGACTCCCGCGAAAACAGAACGAGATCCGCATAAAAACCAGGACGAATCTCTCCCCGTTCCGAAAGAGAAAAAATTCTCGCCGGCAGTTGCGTCAGACGCTGAATGGTCCGTTCCAGCGGAAGCCCAAGCCGAAGGCTCCGACGGATCCAGCGGGGAAACGAGCCAAAGCCCCGCGGATGACTCCGTCCCAACTGCTCCGATACCGGACGCGCTGTCTCGTCCGTTCCACAGCAGATAAACTCCTCCCGGAGAAGACGATCCAGATTCTCCTCCGACATCCCGCAGAACGCCGCCATCGCTCCCGTCGCATCTTCGGTCAGGCAATCCATGCAGATCTCTTCCGGCGGTCTCTTCAACATGTCCGCAATTTCCTGAATCGTCCGTCCGCCGAAACGCGAAAACTCCGGATGGCGCGTGGTGCAGAGAATGATCGCTCCCCAGTCGCGCGGGTGCCGCATCAGCTCCTGTTGCAGACGGAGTCTCTCTTCCGGAGAACTCCTTAAAAGATCCTGGATCTGCCGGTCCGTCAGATCGTCGCAGGGAGGGGGAAGAACCACGCTGAAACTCGTCTGCCCGCTGGTGTAGGGATAGCGGTCCGCCGTGACTCGGAGTCCGCTGGAACGGGCTTCCGCAAGACGCTTCAGAAGCGCGTCGATCTTGTGCCAGTTCCGCGGCTGCGCGGTCTTCAGATGGCTCAGGTGAAGGCGAATCCCCGCGCTTGCCGCAACTTCAAGAGCCTCCTCCACCGATTCCAGAAGACGCTCCCCCTCGCTGCGGAGGTGGGTCGTATACGGACGGTCAAACTCGCGCAGTACCGTCGCAAGTCCGGTCATCTCCTCCCGGGATGCAAACTTCCCCGGTACATAAAGAAGTCCGCTCGAAAGCCCCAGCGCTCCCTGTTCCAGCATTTCACGCAGAAGCCGCTGCTCCCGTTCCAGATCCCCTGGAGTCCCTTGGACGTTCTCATATCCCAAAACATTGGCCCGCAGGGTGTTGTGTCCACACAGAAAACCGGCGTTTATTGACGGTTTCCGGGTGGAAAGAACTTTCGTATAACTCTGAAAGTCGTTCCAGTCCAACGGGATACCATAGATTTTGTAAAGTTCCTGCAAGTGGGCGCGGACCTCTTCGGTCCGGATCGGAAAGGCGGAGAGACCGCAGTTCCCAGAAATTTCGCTGGTGATCCCCTGGGAGATCTTTCCTTCCGCTTCCGGGGCCGCCAGAAGGGAGAGATCCGAATGCGCATGTGCGTCGATGAATCCCGGAACGAGCGTCAGTCCGCGGGCATCTACAAACTCGGCATCCTCTACTTGGAGGGGGGAGGGGGAGACTGCCCGGATCCGTTCGCCTTCCACAAGAACCCACCCGCAAAACGGCGACGCTCCGGTCCCGTCAATGATCTCCGCATTACCAATCAGAATTTTCGACATCGCGGATCCCCTGTCTGACCCGTTTCCGGACGGTTTGAGAGGCTTTTTCTCCCCCCTCCTTTGCGCGGGAGAGGGCTTCGCTGCCGACTTCTCCGCCTGTTGTCACCAGGTCGCTGTACGCATCCCTGACGGTCTGACGGGTTTTCCGCAGAGTCTCGTCCGTTTTCTGCACCGCCTGATCGCGGAGATCATCCGCGGCAAGTTTCGCCCGGGCTTTCGCATCCCGTTCCGCCGCAACAGCTTTGTCTTTCAGACACTGGACGGCGAAGTGGAAATTCTCCCGTGCTCCCGTCCAGCCCCGGGCGATCCGGTTCCGGGTTCGCAGAAGAAAGTTTTCCGCCCGCATCGCCGGTTCGCGCACAAGCGAACTCTCCCCTCCCGAAGAGGATAAAATCAGAAAAAAGCAGGCTGTACAGGTGGCAATTTGACGTTTCATGCTGTACAATACACGGAAAACGGATATTTTTCAACAACGGCGGATGATGAAAGATGAAGAAATTCAGAATTGTTGCGGATGATAAAATTCCCTTCCTGAAAGAGTCGCCTCTTGCGGAGTTGACCGATTTGCTGTTTCTGCCCGGTGCGGCGATCTCGCGCAGAGATCTGATGCACGCGGATGCGCTGATTACCAGAACCCGGACAAAATGCAATGCGGCGCTGCTCGACGGTACTCCGGTTCGCATGATCGCCACGGCAACGATCGGATTTGATCACATCGACCGCGAATATTGTGCCGAAAAGGGGATTCGATGGAACAATGCGCCGGGGTGCAATGCCGATTCCGTGGCGCAGTATCTGACGTCGCTGCTGGTGGTGCATGCGGAGAAAACGGGAACGGCGCTTGCCGGAAAAACAATTGGAATTGTCGGCGTCGGCAATGTCGGGTCGCGCGTGGCGAAAGTCGCGCAGATTCTCGGTCTGCATGTCCTGCTCAACGATCCGCCCAGGCAGAAAGCCGAAAACAACAATCTCTTCGTCCCGCTGGAACAGATTCAGCGCGAGGCGGATTTCATCTCCTTCCATGTCCCGCTTCAGAAACAGGGGGAATTCCGCACCGAGGCTCTGGCGGATGAGAATTTCTTCCGGAATCTGCGGCGTGCTCCTTTCCTGATCAACTCCTCCCGCGGAGAGGTGGTCTGCGGGGAAGCGCTGAAAGACGCTCTCCGCAAAGGAGCCGTCTCCGGCGCCGCACTGGACGTCTGGGAACACGAACCGGATATCGACCGTGATCTGATGAATCTCCTCGAATTCGCCACTCCCCATATCGCCGGCTATTCCGCGGATGGAAAGGCGAACGGAACGGCCGCATGTGTGCGGAATATTGCAAATTTCTTCAGCCTCGACGCAGCAGAAAACTGGTATCCGAAGATTCCCAATCCGGTAAACCGGGCGGTCCCTGCCGACTCCCTCTTCTCCGCGGTGACGGCGGCATACGATATCCGGAACGATGACCGGAGACTGCGTGAATCTCCCGAAAACTTTGAAAAACTGCGCGGTTCCTATCCCCTCCGGAGAGAGTTCCCCGCGTTCCTCGTAAAAAAAGAAGGACGGAACAACACCATCCTTCCCATCTTGAAACAACTCAACTTCCAGCTGGAAGAGTAAGATCCCTCTTCCCGTTCGTCTCTTCCCCGCCCGGAGAAATGTGCCCGTGTCAGGAGTAAAGACGGTAAAGGCGGTTCATTGCCAGCGCAAACAGTTCCGCCGTCAGCTCCGCGTCAAACATCGCGCGGTGCGCATCGCCAGAAATCCCTTTCCCCAGCGACAGGGAGAGACGAAGCGACTGGAGACTGTAGCTCGGCATCCCCGGAAATGCCTTGCGCACAATCGCAATGGAATCATACGCTCCGCTGTTCCAGGTCAGCAGTCCGCTCCGATGAAGACTCTCCTGCAGAAACGCCAGATCAAACCGGGCGTTGTGCGCCACCAGCTTGCTTCCTTCCGCAAACGCCACAAACTCCTCTCCGACCTTGTGAAACGTGGGGGCATCCGCCACCATCTCATCGGTAATTCCGTGCACCGAAGCCGCCCGGCGGGGAATCGGCATCTGCGGATTGATCAGCGAGGTGTAGCGCGAAAGGGTCCCGTCCGTTTCGATCCGGACCGCTCCGATTTCAACCGGACGGTCGCGCACCGGACTCATTCCGGTTGTCTCAAAATCAAAGACCGTGTACGGCCCGAGTTCCTGCCACTGTTCCGCCATGGATTCGGCTTTCCGGAGAGGCGCCCCCGAAAGAACGCCTCTCTCTCTTCTGATCCGCTTATTTCGAATAGCCGTTCGGATGGGTCGCCAGCCATTTCCAGACGGATTCAATGATGGCGGACGCATCTTCGTACTGCGGTTTCCAGCCCAGTTCCTGACGGGCCCGGGTGGAGTCGGCAATCAGACGCGGCGGATCGCCCGGACGGCGGGGAACCACTTCCGCGGGAATCGGATGACCGGTCACTTTCCGCGCCGTCTCCAGAATCTCCTTCACGCTCAGTCCGCTGCCCGTTCCGAGGTTGTAGTGGCCGCTCTTCGGCGCATAGAGCGCCTTCTCATGCGCCTGGGCAAGGTCGAGAATATGGATATAGTCGCGGATGCAGGTGCCGTCCGGCGTATCGTAATCGTCGCCGAAGAGCATCGCCTTTTCGCGTTTTCCCTGGGCAACCTGGAGGAGAATCGGGATCAGGTGGGTTTCCGGATTGTGATCCTCTCCGTATTTCCCGGTGGCGCCGGCCGCGTTGAAGTAGCGAAGCGCCGCGTATTTGAGCCCGTAGATCCGGCTGTACCAGTTGAGAACCTTCTCAAAGCAGAGTTTGGATTCACCGTACGGATTGATCGGATGCTGGGGGGCGTCTTCCTTGATCGGAATTTCCTTCGGTTCCCCGAAGGTGGCCGCCGTGCTGGAGAACACAAAGGTTTTGACGCCGCCTTCCACGGCCGCGTCCGCAAGGTTGATCGCGTTGGCAAGGTTGTTGTTGAAGTACTTGCTCGGATTCTTCATGGATTCACCGACCAGGGAGAAGGCGGCAAAGTGCATGACTGCGTCGTATTTCCCGTCTTTGACGATCTTGATCAGGTTGTCGCGGTCGCTCAGATTGGCTTTGATGAATTTGGCTCTCGGGTCGACGGCCTCGATATGTCCGGTGATCAGATCATCGAAAACGGTGACTTCATAGCCTCTGTCCAGCAGGTATTCGGCGCAGGCGCTGCCGATATAACCCGCTCCTCCGGTCACAAAAACACGCATGGGTTCTGCCTCCTGTTTCAGTGTTCGTTCTGAGCTGACAATGTACCACGGAAAGTGGATTTCTGCAAATTCCAAAGAGAAAATATTTCCCGGATTTTTTTGCCGCGGGGAATCTTTTCTCTTTTTTCCCCTTCAGCAGGGGGAGAGCTGTTCGCCGCCGTCCGCCCGGATGCACTGCCCCGAGATGTAGCGCCCGAGGAGGCAGCAGAGAAAGAGAACCAGAGAGGCGATGTCTTCCGGCGTGCCGACATGTTCCAGAGAACTCAGTCCCGGAAAAGGTGTTTTCCGGTCCCCTCCATAAAGCTCCCGGGTGCGCGGCGTGTTGATGTTCCCCGGAATCACGCAGTTGACGCGGACTCCCGAATGACGGGTATAGGCCGCAAGACAGCGCGTATATTCATGAATCGCCGCTTTCGCCACCGGATACGCACCGAAGTGTCCCGCGGTCTTCCAGCCTCCGCATCCGGCGATCGAGCCGATGGTCACCACGCAGCCCGATCCCCGCTTCATCATCGCCGGAACGATTTCCCGGCAGCAGTAGACGGTCGAATCCAGATTGCTGCGCAGAACTTCATGAAACAGCCGGCTCTCAAAATGCAGAACATCCTGCTTCCCCTGATCCGGGATGTCGCCTCCGGCACAGCAGATCAGCAAATCGGGTTCTCCGAGTTTTTCCCGGACTTCCGCAGCGGCGCGGCGGGCCTCCTCCTCGTTTCCGAGATCGGCATGAACGGGGAGAACCCGGACTCCGAAGCGGGCGGAGAGCTGTTCCGCCGCATCGCTCAGAGTCGTTCCTTCCTGATACTGCACCAGACGCGCGTCACTGCGGCCGTGAAGGGCAACATCCGCTCCGCATTCCGCAAGAAATTCCGCAATGGTCCGTCCGATTCCGCGGGAGGAGCCTGTCACCCACGCGATTTTCCCTTTCAGACTTGTTGAATACATCTGTTTCCCTTTCCTGATTCGTCTTCTCTGTGAGGGCTGAAAAAATCTCCGCATCCGTCCGTCTACTGCCGGATCACCGGGATGGAACACCCGGATGCGATTCGTGCAATCCATTGCGCCGGAAGCTCTTTCGGCGGAAACGGCGCTTCGAAGATCCGTTCCATGCCCAGACGGCGCGCCTTCGGGACTCCCAGCGGATGATAGGGCTCCACTTCCACCTGCCGGACATGGGAAAGGGTTCGGACAAGTGCGGCGATCGCATCCAGTTCCTCCGGGGAGTCGTTCCAGCCGGGAATCAGCGGACAGCGCAGATGAAGTTCCGCGCCCGCACGGTCCAGCGCATGAAGATTGTCGAGAATCCGGGAATTCTCCTGTCCGGTGAAGCGGCGGTGTTTCTCCGGATCAAGCGTTTTGATGTCGAACAGAAACAGATCCGTGTCCGGCAGGATCTCCAGGTAGTGTTCAAGAGGGGCGAAGCCGCTGGTTTCCATCGCGGTGGAAAGATGGTTTTCTCCGGCCAGCTTCAGCAGTTCCCGTGTGAAGGAATACTGGGCCATCGGTTCGCCGCCGGACAGCGTGAGCCCTCCGCCGGAATTTTCATAGAAGGGACGGTCCCTGAGCACCTGTTCCATCACCGATTCCGGCGTACGCGGTTCGCCGCAGAGCTCCAGCGCGTCGAACAGACAGCTTCGGGTGCAGAGTCCGCATCCGGTGCAGAGCTGCCGCCGGAAGACATGGGTCCCGCTCTCCAGCACATGACATCCGTGCGGACAGGCGTCACGGCATTTTCCGCATCCGGTGCACTTCTCCGGCGAAAACAGAATCTCCGGCTTTGCGCTCCAGGATTCCGGATTATGGCACCAGAAGCAGCGCAGCGGACAGCCTTTCAGAAATACGGTGGTCCGGATTCCCGGACCGTCGTGAATGCTGAAGTTCTGAATGTCGAAGACGATCCCGATGGGACTTCCCTTCTCCGGCGTTTCCTCCGTATGGTCGACCGTGTTCATTCCGGATCACTCCACTTCTTCCGAGGTCCGGGCGATGATGTTCTCCTGCAGCGATTCGTTCAGCTTGACGAATGTTGCGGAGAACCCGGAAACGCGCACCCGCAGATTCTTGTATTTCTCCTGATCCGCCTTTGCCGCAATCAGCTCTTCCCGCGAGAGATAGTTGAGCTGGATATGCAGTCCGCCGGCTTTGAAATACGTTTCGATCAGAAGAACGAGTTTTTCGAATCCCTCTTCGTTCCGGACGGTTGAATTGTCCACGGTCAAATTCATGATTGTGTTTCCGCAGAGGACTCCGGTGGGATCCATCTGCGCGACCGAGAGAAGATGAGAGGTGATGCCGTTGAGTTCCTTGCCGTAAACCTGACCGCTTCCGAATGTGAGGGCGCTTCCGGCAACACGGCCGTCCGGGGTCGCCCCCGTGAGCGCGCCGAAAAATGCAAAGTGCGGATTGTAGCCGGTCAGATTCCCGTAGGTGAGCTCTGTGCCGAACAGGTCGGTCCGGTCTTCGGCAAAGCGGTAGAGACTTTCGTTCAGCCGGCGGGCGATCGAGTCGGAGTACTCGTCATGATTGCCGAAGAACCGTCCGTCGCGGAGGATTTCCAGCCGGAGGTCTTCCGCGCCCTTCCAGTCGGCGTCCAGCGCGGCAAGGAGTCGTTCCAGCGTGACGCGTTTCTCGTCGTAGACAAACTGCCGGATCACGGTCAGCGAATCGATCAGATTGGTTCCCCCCATCAGATTGACGCCGCCGCCGCGGGCGAGCTTTGCTCCGCCGCGGGTCGCGCTTTCCGCCCGCTCGATGCACCCTTCCAGAAACAGCGAACTGAGAACGTTGCAGTCCCGGGAGCGCAGAATGTTGAAGCGGTTGGAGTATTCCAGCATCAGCTCCAGATCCTTGAAGAACTCCTGCTCGTAGATGGTGTAGAAGGCGTCGAAATCGGGACACTCCAGAATTTCGGACCGCCGTTTGTTCAGCGTGTTCAGCAGGGAGCGGACAATGTTGCAGGTGTTGCCGCCCAGCGAAATTCCGCCCTGATACGCCGGTTCGTTGCAGCCGACCATGATGTAGTCGCAGGCGACCTCGAACGGAAGGTGGTTGATCTTCTGCATCGAGGCGATCCGCGGTTCGTCGTTGACAAAGGCAATGCGCTTTTTGGGATCGTGCCGTTCCCGGTCCATGGTGCGGCGGAGAATGGCGCGCGGGGTTTTTTTCGTCCACCGCAGCGAGACCTGCGGACGTTCAAGGGGAAGTTCCATCATGGATTCCAGAATGAGTTCGGAAAGTTCATTGTATCCGTCTTCATGATCCCGCGTGTAACCGCCGACGACAAAGTGGGATTCGGCGCCCCGGTCGCTGTTGCAGCTGCTGTTGGGCGTATGGGCGTGAATGTGGATGAAGAGTTCCTGAAGGAGTTCCTTTGCATGATCGCGCGTCAGCGTGTGGTCGTCGATCTCCTTCCGGTAGAAGGGGTGGAGATACTGGTCGGCGCGTCCGATGCTGTCGGGCAGGAATTCGAAGCAGAAGAAGACGCACTGGACGGCCTCTTCAAAGGTCCGGGCGGGATTCATCGGCACCTGAAGACAGTGTTCCGCAAGGCGCAGAAGTGTCTGACGGCGTTCCGGATCGGAAGAGTTCCCCGCCTGGTTCAGAACCCGGGTCCGGCATTTGTCGGCGAACAGGGAGATGCCGCGGATCATCATTTCGAGTGCGGCGAGGAAGGCCAGATTGTCGCGTCTGCCGAGAAAGTTCTTCCGCGCCCGGTTGATCTCCCGGATATAGCCGTTCAGGCCCAGCCGGATCACTTTTTCAAATTCGCATTGGAATGCTGCCACTCCAGCGTGCAGAGATTCTCCTGCGGCTTGTTGTAATATTGTCCGACCGCTTCGCGGAACGCCGGATGACCGCTCCGCGTGAAAATATCCCCGGGAACCGGACAGTTCGAAAGACGCGGCACCCCGATCAGATTGCTCTCTTCCGGAAAAAACGGCTCCTGGGCATTCAGAAATTCCGTGAGACGTTTTGCGATCCGCATCGGCTCCGCGAGCTTTTCATCGAACGGATCAAACTCCACCTGGACCACCTTCGGATTGAGTTCTTCTTTCTGAACACGTTCCACCATGCGCCGGATTCTGTCATTCATCGAGTGTTTCTCCTTTTTTGAAATAGTTCGGCGTTTTTTGTTCTGGAGAGAATATGGTGCATAAAAAGGAGTTTTTGAATGTCTTTTTTAACGAAAAACATGTCATTTTCTGATTGATGCTTTTCAGGAACCCCTCTTTGCAGAGCTCTCTTTTCAGAAAAGGACTTGCTTTTTCTCTGCGGAACGGTATCGTATCGAAGGGGAATTTCCCCTGCAAAAAAAGTATGGAGGATTTGAACATGAAACGACGGATGCTCACATTCATTCTCTGCGCCGGAGCCGCACTTCTGCTTGCCGCATGCGGCGACGATTCCAAGCCCGCGGCCAAATCGGAAGCCGCCGCGGAAAAAACGGCCGGAAGCGTCGAAAAAACAACCGACTATCTGACGGGAAAGAAACCGCTCGAACAGGGACGCAAAGCCACGGAAAAACTGAACAAACTTCAGTCGGACTACAACAAGAAGCTCGAAAACGAGCTCAATCCGTAAAGAGAAACGCCCCGGATCCCCGCGCAGAGGATCCGGGAGCGAACGGAGGAAAACGGCGGACTGTTTCTCCCGGGACAGGGAACAAGCCGCCGAGAGGAACGCGGATCAGGAATAGATCTTCCAGTCCTTGAATTCGGGCAGATATTTCCGGAGTAACTCGAGATCGAAACCGTTCTGCTCAATGACTTCGCGGTAGAATGCCGCGCTCGGTTTCGGCGTGCGCCGGAACGTCTTGAAATCGACATGGACCAGGCCGAACCGGGGACGGAAACTTCCCCATTCAAAATTGTCCAGAAACGACCAGTGATAGTATGCATCGATTCTCGCTCCCCGTTTTTCCGCCTCTTGGAGCGCCTGGAGATGGCGCGCGAGATAGAGAATGCGGAAGCGGTCGTCGTCGCATGCCACTCCGTTTTCCGTGATCTGAACAGGCAGATCGTGCAGTCGTTCCAGCTGACGGATCAGCCCTTCCGGATAAAACTCCTCCAGATAGAACGGTTCGTCGATCATCCGGATCCGGCAGCAGGCCGGACGCGGAACAGTCCCCTGAAATTTCCGCGCCGAAACAAAATGGCGCGTGTAATAGTTCAGCGCCCAGAAATCGCAGGATCCGCGAAGTCCCGGAATCTCCTCGGCATCCCGATGGGGGGAGAGCACGATTCCCGTCCGGACCGCATGGAAGAAAAACCGGTTTCCCACCCAGTCCCGGAGATCCGCCCGGACCCGGTCAAAGAACAGCTGGAT
>DDJH01000133.1 GCA_002338895.1 Lentisphaeria bacterium UBA1829
GATGAGTCCCACAAGACGATCCCGCAGATCGGAGGGATGTACCATGGGGACCAGTCGCGGAAGACTACGCTGGTGGATTACGGTTTCCGACTCCCGTCGGCGAAGGACAACCGCCCCTTGAATTTTGAAGAATTTGAGAGTAAGATAAATCAGGTCTTGTTTGTATCCGCTACGCCCGGTCCATATGAGGAAGATCATGAGTTGCTGCGCGCGGAGCAGGTGATCCGCCCGACAGGGCTGCTCGATCCGGAAGTTTCCGTGCGCCCGGTGGAAGGGCAGATCGACGACCTGATCGGCGAAATCAACAAAGAAGTGGCGAAGAAGAATAAGATCCTTGTGACCACGCTGACCAAACGCATGGCAGAGGATCTGACAGATTATATGCGCGAGGTGGGCATCCGGGTGAAATATCTCCACTCAGATGTAGATACGCTTGAGCGCACAGAGATCATCCGGGATATGAGGCTGGATGTTTTCGATGTGCTGGTGGGCATCAATCTTCTGAGGGAAGGTCTGGACATCCCGGAGATCACACTTGTGGCGATCCTGGATGCGGACAAAGAGGGCTTCCTGCGCTCGGAGACATCGCTGATCCAGACGATCGGCCGCGCGGCGAGAAATGCGGAGGGACATGTTATCATGTACGCGGATACGATCACAGAGTCCATGCAGATGGCGATCGATGAGACGAAGCGCCGCCGCGAGATCCAGATGAAATACAATGAAGAGCATGGGATCACTCCCCAGACGATCAAAAAATCTGTCCGCGACCTGATCAGTATTTCGAAGAAGGTGGCGGCAGAGGAGATGCGCCTGGAGAAGGATCCGGAGTCCATGAGCGCGAAGGAACTGGAAAAACTCATCGCGGACATGACCAAGCAGATGAAGAAAGCAGCTGCGGAGCTGAACTTCGAGGCAGCCGCGGAGCTGCGTGACAAGCTGGTAGAGCTGAAAAAAGCGCTCAATGATATAGAACATTAGGAAGGAAACAGAGAAGATACATGGGAACAAAGATGGATGCCCGGCAGTATATCAGGATCCGGGGTGCGAACGAGAACAACCTGAAAAATATAGATGTGGATATCCCGCGCGATGAGCTGGTCGTGCTGACGGGCCTGAGCGGATCGGGAAAGTCCTCCCTTGCGTTTGACACGATCTATGCGGAGGGGCAGAGGCGGTATATGGAGTCCCTGTCCTCTTATGCCCGGCAGTTCCTGGGACAGATGGAGAAGCCGGATGTGGAGAGCATTGAAGGGCTGTCGCCTGCGATCTCCATTGACCAGAAATCAACGAACCACAATCCCCGTTCCACGGTAGGAACTGTGACAGAAATCTACGACTATTTCCGCCTCCTTTATGCCAGGGTCGGGATCCCGCACTGCCCGAAATGCGGGCGGGAGATCGTGAAGCAGACTGTGGATCAGATGGTGGATCAGATCATGTCTCTGCCGGAGCGGACGAAGATCCAGCTCCTCGCGCCTGTGGTGAGGGGGCGCAAGGGAACCCACGCGAAGCTGCTGGAAAAGGCGAAGCGCAGCGGGTACGTCCGCGTGCGCATCGACGGGAATATGTACGAACTGTCCGAGGATATCGCGCTGGACAAGAATATCAAACATAATATCGAGATCATCGTGGACCGCCTGGTCGTAAAACCGGGCATTGAGAAACGTCTGACAGACTCCGTGGAGAATGTGCTGCACCTGGCGGAAGGACTTCTGGTGGTGGATGTGATCGACGGGGAACCGATGAATTTCAGCCAGAGCTTTTCCTGCCCGGACTGCGGGATCAGCATCGAGGAGATCGAGCCGAGGAGTTTTTCCTTCAACAATCCTTTCGGCGCCTGCCCGGAGTGTTTCGGACTTGGATATAAGATGGAGTTTTCCGAGGAGCTGATGATCCCGGATCCGTCCCTTTCTATTAATCAGGGTGCGATCGCAGTGCTGGGATGGCAGTCCTGTACGGATAAGAACAGTTTTACCCGGGCGATCCTGGACGCGCTCTGCAGGGAATACGGGTTTGACCTGGACACGCCGTTTGAGAAATATCCGAAAAAGATCCATGATATCCTCATCCACGGGACAAACGGAAAGTCCGTGAAAGTGTTTTATAAAGGACAGCGGGGAGAAGGCGTGTATGACGTCGCCTTTGAAGGTCTGATCAAAAACGTGGAGCGCCGTTACCGGGAGACCGGCTCGGAGACAATGAAAGCGGAGTATGAGACGTTCATGAATATCACTCCCTGTTCCGCCTGCAAAGGCCAGAGGCTGAAACCGGGAGCGCTCGCGGTCACAGTCGGCGGGATGAATATCGCGGAAGTGACTGCCCTGTCTGTCGAGAAGCTCCAGCAGTTTATGGACGGGCTGGAACTTACCGAGACGCAGATGCTGATCGGAGGGCAGATCTTAAAAGAGATCAGGGCAAGGATCAAATTCCTGATGGATGTGGGACTGGATTACCTGACGCTTGCCCGCGCCACGGGGACGCTTTCCGGCGGCGAGGCGCAGCGGATCCGTCTGGCGACCCAGCTCGGGTGCGGACTGGTCGGCGTGCTCTACATTCTCGACGAACCGAGCATCGGGCTGCATCAGCGCGACAACGACAAACTGCTTGCCACACTCAAACGTCTCCGCGACATCGGCAACACGGTCATCGTCGTGGAGCATGATACCGACACGATCCGGTCCGCGGATTATGTTCTGGATCTCGGTCCCCGCGCCGGCGTGCACGGCGGCGAGATCGTGGCCGCGGGTACTCCGGACGAGATCGCGAAAAACTCCGCCTCCCTGACGGGACAGTATCTTTCCGGCCGACGCAAAATCCAGATCCCGCCGGTGCGCCAGAAAGGAAACGGCAAATCGATCCGTCTGGAAGGCGTGACCCATCACAATCTCAAGAATGTGACCGTTGACATTCCGCTGGGTCTTTTCTGCTGCGTTACCGGAGTTTCCGGTTCGGGCAAGAGCTCGCTGGTGAACGGTGTTCTGCGCGCGGCGCTGGAGCAGAAGTTCAAGATGGCGGACGCGGCTGTGCCGGGCGCGCACAAACGGATCCTCGGGCTGGAGAATGTGGACAAGGCGATCGTCATCGACCAGAGTCCGATCGGGCGGACCCCCCGTTCGAACCCGGCGACCTATACCGAGGCGTTCGGGATGATCCGCACGCTGTTTGCATCGCTTCCGGAATCGAAAATGCGCGGGTTCGGGCCCGGACGCTTCAGCTTCAACGTGAAAGGCGGACGCTGCGAGGAGTGCCAGGGCGACGGAATCAAAAAAATCGAAATGCAGTTCCTCCCCGATATCTATGTGACCTGCTCCGCCTGTCACGGCCAGCGTTTCAACAAGGAGACTCTTTCCGTTCACTACAAACAGCGCAACATTGCGGAAATTCTGGATATGACGGTGGACGAGGCGGTCGATTTCTTTTCCGCGATTCCGCGTCTCTACCGGAAACTCAAGACTCTTCAGGAGGTCGGGCTGGGCTATCTGACGCTCGGCCAGCCGGCGACCACGCTCTCCGGCGGCGAGGCGCAGCGCGTGAAACTGGCAACCGAACTTGCCCGGCAGTCCCGCGGACATACCATCTACATTCTGGACGAGCCGACGACCGGACTGCATCTGGAGGACATCAAACAGCTTCTCGATGTGCTGATCCGTCTGCGCGACAAAGGCAACACGATCCTTGTGATCGAACACAATCTGGATGTCATCAAGATGGCGGATTACATTATCGACATCGGCCCGGAGGGCGGGGATGCCGGCGGCGAAATCGTTGCCGCGGGCACTCCGGAGCAGGTCGCCAAAGTGAAGCGCTCCCATACCGGACGCTACCTGAAGGAGATTCTGCAGCACGATCTCTGACACTCCGCCGGAACCGGAAAATTTCCATCCGGACTTGAAAAATTTTCCGCGGGGCGCATATTATTCCAACGACCAAACGGGGAAATGTGATGAATGTTCTGAAGCGGGAGGGTCCGCATCCCTTTTTCGCAACACGGCTCGGGACGGCAAGCGAGTATTTGTTTCTGGCGCTCTGCGGAGCGGTCTGCTCGCTGATGTTTCCGGCGGCGGACTGGAGTCTTCTGGCGTGGATTGCGCTGCTGCCGATGGTGTTTCTCTGCCGGAGCTGTTCGGCGGGAGGGGCTTTCCTCCGCGGACTGGTGTGGGGGTATTTCTGGAGTCTGTGCGGTTTCTTCTGGCTGCGGGAGATTGCGCTGCCGATCCCGTTTGTGCTTTCGTTTGTGCTTGCGCTGTTTCCGGCGGTGTGGGCGGCGTGTTTTCAGTTTCTCTGGCGGAATCTGGCGTATTCGCCGTCGGACCGGCTGAAAGGATTTGAGTTCTGCGCCGGGAAGCTGCCGTTCGAGGGGGTGTGGACCGGGATCGTCTTTGTTTTCGGGAACGCGGCGTGCTGGTGCGTGCTGGAGTGGCTGCGCGGATGGATCATGACCGGACTGCCGTGGAATTATCTGGCGACGTCGCAGTGGAGAAATCTGCCGCTGATTCAGATCTGTGAATATACGGGGGTGTTCGGGGTCAGTTTTCTGGTGGTGCTGGTCAATGTGGGGCTGGGGCTTGCGCTGATTTCCCTGAGGCGGTCGCTGATTGTGCGGGTCTATCGCAGACCGTATCCGCTGGGGGTGGCGTTTGTGCTTCTGCTGGCGTGCTATGTGCTGGGGCTGCACGAAATGCGGAGTCATCGTCTGACGGGGGAGGCGGTGCGGTATGTGAATGTCGGCGTGGTGCAGCCGGATCTTTCCCAGCGGCGCAATGCGGGGTATGCGGAGGCGAAGGAGGCGCTGGAGGTCTGCGTGAAACTTTCCGAGGAGCTGCTGGAGCGGGATGCGAAGATGAGGAATCTGGTTCCGGTGGGGGATGCGCCGAACCGGAAGCTGGAGCTGATCGTCTGGCCGGAGACGGCGGTCCCGTATGCGTACCGGGGGGGCGCGGAGCTGTCGCAGAGATACCGTGATGAGATCGGCCGTCTGCTGCGGAAGTACGGCGTGCCGTTTCTGGTCGGAAGCATTGATTTTCAAGTTCCCGGGAATTCGCCGGAGGAGTACGAGGTCTACAATGCAGCGCTTCTGATTACGGAGCCGGGCGGAGCGGTCCGGGATTTCTTTTACAAGTACCACCGGGTGCCGTTCGGGGAGTATGTGCCGTTCGGGGAAGAGTTCCCGCAGCTGAACGAGATGATCGGGATGGGACGGAATCTTTCGTCGGGGGGACGATGCAATCCGCTGGAGGTTCTGCCCGGAGTCCGGGCGGGGGTGTCGATCTGCTTTGAGTCGGTGTTTCCGTTCCTTTCCCGCGGACACGCGGTGAACGGGGCGAATCTGCTGCTGATCCTCGCAAATGACGCATGGTATCCGACAAGCTGGGAATCCGATCAGCATTTTGCAAACGGGCTGTTCCGGGCGCTGGAGATGCGTCTTCCGCTGCTGCGGAGCGGGAATTCCAACTATTCGGCGCTTGTTTCGCCGCGCGGGGATCTGCTGGACACGCTGTCGTTCGGCCGTCCGGAGCGGGGCGTGAAGGTTTTCCGCGTCCCGGTTCCGGTCAATCCGGAGCCGACGTTCTATGCCCGGTTCGGAGATGTGTTCATCGCCGTCTGCGGACTGCTTCTGTTCTGTGCTCTTGCGGCGGCGTTTGTCAACTGGGAGCTGTTCCGGACCGCGCAGGCGGATGCCGGACTCAACCGGAAAATCCAGCAGGGAGATGAGGAATGAAATACGAAGGAAACGGATCATCGGAAAAGATCCTCTCTGCCGCCGCTTCCGCTCTCCGGGAGTGGAACGGAAACGGTATGACGCTGGATGACTGTGTCGAACAGATCCGAAAGAAAGAGCCGGGAGCGGCGCGTGCGGCATCGTCGATTCTGTTTGAATATTTCCGTCACAAGGAGTTTCTCGACACCCTGCTGATGGGTTCGGTCTCGCGCGGGATCAAGCCGGAATTGAAGTGTATTGCGCTCTGTGCCCTGACTCAGGCGCTGTTCCAGTCGGCGATTGCGGGAGAGTCGGCCGTCAATATCGCGGTGGAGATCGTGAAGCGCTCCCGGAAACACCGGATGGCCGCCGGATTTATGAATGCGGTTCTGCGATCCTGTCTTCGTGCGGCGGGAAACGGTCCCTTTCCTCCGTCTTTTCCGCCGGAGCTCCGCCGCCGCTGGATTCAGGAACTGGGCGGGGCGGAAGCGGAGCAGGCGATCGCCGCATGTGGGGCCAATCCGCCGCTGACATTCCGTCTGCGAATGGACGCTCTGCCGGAAGATTTGACGGATTGCCGCCCCGTCACTTTCGATTTTACAGAAGGATTTTCGTTTTATGAGTGTCCGTCACCGGACCGTCTTTTTTCGTCACCCGCCTTTTCTGACGGGAAAATCTACATTCAGGATCCGGCGACGGCGATGAGCATCTCCCTCTGCCGTCCGGTGATCCGGGGACGGGTTCTGGACAGCTGTGCCGCCCCCGGCGGCAAAACCGCCATGCTCCGGNNTCCGGGACGCCTGCCGCGGCGAAGCGGAATGGATCGCCGCCGACCGCTCCTCTTCCCGGATCGAAAACATGAGAGCCAATCTGGACCGCCTTCATCTTCCCGAAATCCGTGTGGTGGAGGCCGACGCGCTTCATCCGCCGTTTGCCGCGGAATCCTTTGATCTGGTCTTTCTGGATGTCCCCTGCTCCAACACCGGGGTTCCGCGCCGCCGGCCCGATGTGCTCTGGCGATTCTCTCCCGCACGGCTGCGCGAGATTGTGGAGCTGCAGAAGCGGATTCTGGAAGCCCAGATCCATCTGGTTCGTCCGGGCGGGCACCTCCTCTATTCCACCTGCAGCATCGAGAAGGAAGAGGATCATCTTCAGATCGAACGTTTTCTCTCCGCCCATCCGGAGTGCAGCCTGGTCTCTCAGCGCCGTCTGACCCCTTCCGGGCAGCATGACGGCGCGTTTGCGGCTCTCCTCCGGAAACAGAGCGCTTCGCCTGTGCAGATCAGGAACGGGTCCGGCGGCGGAACAGAAGGCTGAGGCAGAAGAACACGCAGGAACAGAGCACGATCGTCGCTCCTGCCGCCGTCCGCATCCACTCCTGCGCGGAGAGAAGCAGCCCGGCAATCGCGGAAAACAGACTGATCAGAATCGCGATCCACACCATTTTCCCGTAGGAGGAGGCCAGATTTCTTGCCGCGGCCGCCGGCGTGATCAGCATTGCCGTCACCAGCAGTACCCCGACCGCCTTGACCGAGAGAATCACCACCAGCGAAAGAAGTGCGGCAAACAGATACTGATAAAACGCCGTCCGGATCCTGTGCGCCTTTGCCAGCTGAAGGTTCAACCCGATGCAGATCAGCTTGTTGAACGAAAATGCCTGGAAGAGGAGAAAAACAATCAGCAGCAGAACCATTACAGCGATATCGGTATCGCTGATCGTCAGAATATCCCCGTAAAGGAACATCTGCATATCGCGTGCGGCCTGCGGATNNCCACTGCGGAAAAGAACACCCCGATAATCGTATCCGTCGACAGTCCGCTTCTCTGTTTGACCGCCATGATTCCGATTCCGACAATCAGCGCAAGAAGCGGCATCGTGATTCCGGGCGAAACAGCGAACAGCAGCCCGAACGCAACCCCCGCAAACGCCGAGTGCCCGATCGCGTCGGAGAAAAATGCCATCCGGAAATTCACCACCTGGGTTCCGGCAAGTGCCGCCATCGGAGCGATCAGGATCAGTCCGAGCATCGCGGTCTGCATAAAACGCATCTGCATGCACTCCAGCGGCATCAGCTTTCCGATCCAGTCGCAGAAGAAGGAAACGATCTCAAGTTCCATTTTCCTTTTTCATCCTCTTTCTTTTTCTTTTCCGCATCCGCAGGAGCAGGATCCGGCCTCTGCGATATCCTGCGGAATCATTCCGGGCGCAGGAATGCCTTTATGGGGGCCGAACGTTTCCGCAAGGACCTCCGGGGTCAGAATCGTCTTCGGATCCCCTTCTGCGACAATCCGCTTGTTCAGGCAGATCACGTGTGTCGCGTGGGCGAGAACCGTGGAAAGATCGTGGGTAATCATCAGCTGGGTGAAGTTCCGTTCGCGGCGGAAGCGGTCCAGCAGTTCGCAGCAGACCTCGCCTCCCTTGAAGTCAATGCCGGACGCCGGTTCGTCAAGGATCAGCAGTTCGGGATTCTGAGAGAGCGCGGAGGAGAGCATCACCCGCTGCAGTTCTCCGCCCGAAAGTGCGCCGAGCGGACGATCCGCCAGATGTGCGCAGGCCGTCTTTTCCAGCAGTTCCGTCAGTTCGTTCCGAAGAGACTTCCGGATTCCGAAACAGAGCGGACGTTTCTGATGGAAGGCCGCCATGAATTCGAGAACCGTCAGCGGCATTCCCCGGTCGAACTGAAGGGTCTGCGGAACATAGCCGAAGCGCGGACGATCCGAATCGTACCCGTGAAAACGGATTGTCCCGGTGAACGGGATTTCGTTCAGCAGTGTCAGCACCAGCGTGGTTTTTCCCGCTCCGTTCGGTCCGACAATCGCCGTGCACCCTCCCCGCGGAATCGACGCGCAGATGTCCGACAGAATCGGAACTCCGTCACTTTCGACGGAAACATGATCAAAACTGACGGAGTGGGCGCAGCCCGGACAAGGCGTGTGGGTCATTTTGCGTAAAACGCTTTCAAATGCTTCAAATTGGTTCGGAAAACCTCCAGAAAATCCTCCGGCTTCGCCGACTGGTTTTCCGGATAGACCGAGAGCACCACCACCGGGATCCCCGTTTCCCGCGAAACAAGATCCGTCACTCTTGACGGATAGTTCTTTTCCGCAAGAATCAGTGCGACCTTCTGCTGTTTGAGTCTGGCGATCATCGCCCGGATCTCCGCCGCGGAGGGTTCGCTTCCGGCGTGCGCCTGCAGATAATCCGTCACCCGCAACCCGGTTGCCGCCGCCAGATAATCGAACACTCCATGCTGAACGGCAATGCCGCAGCGTTCCGGAGCAATCGTTTTCCCGAATTCCCGGTATTCCCGGTCGAGACGGAGCAGCTCCTCCGCATAACGTCTTGCATTTGTCCGGAACTGATCCGCGTTCTGCGGATAGGCGCGTGCCAGCTCCTCCGCGATCCGTGTGACGACTTCCGCCGCAGTTCCCGGCGAGGAGAACAGATGCTCGTTCCACACCGTTCCGTGATTGTGTCCATGATGATGGTGCGCGGGGTCCGGACAGGCGGTTCTCCGGTGTTCCCGGCTGTGCAGAACGCATTTCGCTCCTTTTGAGGAGTCGATCAGCAGAGCCTTCCGGTTGACGCGCGGCAGAGCTCCGGTCAGAAAATCCTCCATCCCGAGTCCGTTGATGACGATCACATCCGCCTGCGCCAGTTTTTTCATATCCTGCGGAGTCAGCGCATAGTCGTGCGGGCAGCCGAGCGTCGAGGAGAGCATCTGTGTCACATGGAATCCCGGAACACCCTTGACAACCGCATTGGTCAGCGCGGTGATCGGCAGAGTCGTACAGAGAATATCCGCTGCTCCGGCGGTCCATACGGAGAGAAGGCACATCCCCGTCAAAATCCATTGAAACACCTTCATGCCCGCCTCCTTCAATTCATAAAGATGGCAAAGATTTTCCACTGGCCGTCGACATTTCCGACCAGCAGGCGGATCAGCACATCCGGAAGTGGCAGTTCCGCCGGATTGCGTCCTCCGCGTTTGAGCTCCTCTTCCAGAGCCTTTGTCCTGGCGAAGCGGGCCTTCCAGACAACCAGTTTGAAGGCTCCCTGATTCAGCGTGCCGAGATAATCCAGGTTTTCCAGCTTCCCGTTCCGCTCCTGGAAGGCTTTCGCCATCGGAGCGAATTTTTCCGGATTCATCGTTTTGGCGTATTCGGAGGCATAGTGTTTGATAAAGAGCGGGTAGTCACCCTTCTCCAGTCCGCCGATGACATCCTGCGCATAGGCTATGGCGATGGTCCGCAGTTCCTGTTCCGGAATCTGTACAGTCTGAACGGTGCTTCGGGCCGGCGATGCGGTGTTTTCGGTTGTGGTCGTCGTGCAGGCGGCGAGGGTGAACAAGACGGCCGCCGCGGCGGTCACGGAAAAAATGTTTTTCATGACGGTCTCCTGTTTGGTTTCTGACAGGTAATATACATCTTTTCGTTGTCAATACAACGGAAGAGCATTAGGATTCCATGAAAAAACCGCAGATCCCGGCCGTGTTTCCTCGTTTTTTCAAAGCGACCGCTGAACGCCGACAACAACGCCGCAGAGGGGCAGATCTTTCAGTGCGCACTCTTCCACGGTTCCCGTGCTCCCGTCCGAAAACGCAAGCCGTCCGTTCGAGCACCGCAGACAGCTTCTCAGCACGCATTCCCCTCCGTTTTTCTGCGACAAAAGAATAATATCCCCTTCCTTCAGCGTTTCCGGATGCCGTTTGACGATCGCAATATCCCCGTCCAGAATCCCTTTTTCCACCATTCCCCCTCCCCGGATGCGCAGTGCGTAGAGAGTCCTGCAGTCGGAATGAAGTGTTTTCCTGAACAGCGAGGAGTCGCAGTAGAACTCCCGGCGCGGACCCGGAAGGCTTGTCTCCCAGTTCCCGGGATTGTCGATCACCGGAATGGCCCGGAGTCCTCCGGGATGACGGGTCTTTCTCCTCGGCTTCAGCAGCGCAAGGCTTCTTGCCTTCGAGCTCCGGCTCAGAAATCTCTTCTTCTGCAGCGCCTGAAGATGTGCAAAAACTGTGGATGTCTTGATTTGAAAGTGTGCGGCGATCTCATACACGGTCGGCGCCATTCCGGCCGTGTTCATGAAATCTTCGATGTAGTTTAAAATGAGCCGCTGTTTTTCTGTGAGTCCCTTCATTGCATCTCCCCCCCCATGGTTATGCCGGCTTCCCGGTTCGGCGGGAAGCGGAACGGTTTCTCAGGAACTAGTATAACCCTCTTTTCCGGGATTGCAAGTCTCCGTTTGAAAAACTCTTCTGCCGGGGAAACGTTTCGGGGGGAGGGGAAGCAGGGTTCCCGC
>DDJH01000163.1 GCA_002338895.1 Lentisphaeria bacterium UBA1829
CAGCGCCGCCCCCGCCGCCGCATTATTACCGCAACGACGGCGTCGCGCTCGCCGCGGGAATCGTCGGAGTGGTGCGGAGCGCTATTGCACCCGTGGTCTACACGGTTGCGCCGCCACCACCGCCGCCGGTTTATTATGCGTATCCGCCACCGCCGCCTCCGCCGTATCCATTCTATGGATATCCACCGCCTCCGCCGGCATGGGGTCCCGGACCGCGGGTTTACAACGTTCCGCCACCGCCGCCTCCGCCGCCTCCGCCNNGCCTCCGCCGCGTCATCACAGAGGCCGCTGGTAAGGCTGAATCCCGGCAGACTGAAACAGATCCGCCGGGATTTTTTTGTTTCAAATGAAAAAAGAAGGCGGAGAGAGCCGGGACTCTTCTCCGCCGAAATTCAGCGCAACCGACGCCAGGTTATTTCCGTTTGAGATGCAGGATGCGGCAATCGTAATCGCCAACGAGAGCGGCATGGAGGCCAACCTGAGCGAGACCGCGTCCGGTCATCGGGGTGTACTTTGCGAATTCCGCAAAATATTCCGCCTGATCCGGAATTACGGTTCCATGACATTCAATCTCGTAAACCGCATCCGGATCAAGTCCCGGAACCAGGAAGAAGGGAACCCGGTCACCGAACTGGATGGAGGCGCCAAGCACAAAGACAACCGCCTCGGAACGGTCTTTCGCGACATACTCGTAGATTGCATACGGATGTTCGAACGCGCTTGCCAGACGGTAAAAATCGCCGTTGTGAATCACCGGACGAAGCTTTTTGTAGAGATCGACGTAAGAGCGGATTTCCGCAATTTCCTCATCGGAGCACTTGCCGAGCGGCTTGCCGCATGCGAGCGAGCCGAGCATTCCGCAATATGCCTGGAACTTCAGCGGCGTGGTGCGGTTGTTCACGTGGCGCATCGTATCGCTGATGTGGCACGCTCCGCCCGCCATGCGCGGCATGTTCATGTAGGTAAAGCCTTCATGAAGCTTCAGAATGTCAAGGGCGTCCTGGTTGTCGCTGCGGTTGATGCGCCCGAACGAACGGGTCATCTGCAGTGAAGTGCGTCCGGCTCCGCTTGCGCAGTTCTCCATCAGGAGGGACGGGAAATCCTTCGCGAGGGTCTGGAAAATCCAGTCGAGGTTGTGCGCATAATCAATCCAGATGCGTTCCGCGCCGCCGGGAGAGGAGAAGAAGGTGTTCATATCCAGCTTGAGATAGCTGATGCCCGTCTCCGCGACCAGCTTGTGAATGGAGGTGTAGAGATAATCTGCGACTTCGGGGTTGGCGAGGTTGAGCATTATACTGTGACGGTCGGCGTCTCCGCGGTAACGGACATCCGGTTCGCAGCCGGGATAAGCCATTGCCCACTCGGGATGCTCCTTGTAGAGATTGCTCTTTATCTCAAACGCCTCAGGCTCAATCCAGAGGCCGAAAGTCATTCCGAGCTTGGCGACCTCCTCGATCACCGGACGGAGACCGTTCGGGAATTTGACGGGATCGGGATACCAGTCTCCGAGCGCATGCTGCCAGCCGTCGTCAATGACAAACAGTTCGGATCCGATTCTTGCGGCGGTGCGTGCAGTCTCGATCACATTCTTCTCATTGACATTCAGCGCGAGGCTACCCCAGGTGTTTGTAAGCATCGGGAGCTCCTTGTGCGCAACGCCGGACGGCAGAAGCGAGTCGTCCTGCCAGCGGTGAAGGATACGGCTCATTTCGCCGAAACCGTCCGGAGTGAAACCGGCAACGAAGTCCGGAGTATCGAACGTTTCACCCGGTTTCAGAGTGAAACGGGAATCGAAATCGTTGATGCCGCCGGAAATGTTGCCGCGCTCGTAACAGTCGCGCTCAAAAACGATTTTCCAGTTGCCCGACCAGAGAACCGAACCGAAGAAAACGCGTCCGGAGAACTCGTTTGCGGAACCGTCATCCATCGCGAAAAACGGGATATGGTACGGTCCGGTGATGCCTGTACGGCTTTCGATTGTGAACTTGCCCGGAGTAAGCTTTTCATGGCAGGGCATCGCCTCTTTGCCCCAGTGTCCGGCGAGATGAGTGACGCGCCAGTCGGTCACGTCGCCCGGAAGATGCCAGGTTGCGGAAGCGAAGTTTTCCACGCCGATTCCCGCATTGCCTTCATTGATGAAAGAACAGGAACGGACGAGCACCTCTTTATAAAGTTTGTAACGGAGCTTCAGCACCAGCGGATGCATTGCGTCGCGGAAGGAGAGAACGAGCGAGTCATCCCCCTTCTCGAATCCGGTGAAACGGAAATCGGACGCGCGGATCCCGTCGGGAAAGGTGAATTTGAGCGCGGATTCGTCAAAGAATTTTCCGCCGAAAACGGAAAGTTCACGGTAAAACGCCGTCACATCCGCCATGCTTCTGTGACGGTAGACCTGGCGCTGTTCCGGAGTCGGCATGTCATCCGAGCAGAAGAGCGGAGCGCCCCAGTAAAGGTTGACGGGAAGCCCGGTCTCCATCAGAGTGAAGCCGTAGCTCATCACATCGTTTGTGAGGAGGAAGCGGGTATTGTCCTTGTCAATCTGGATGTTCATGATTATTTTCCTTCCAGGCACCATTCGACAATCTCGTCGACGTTTCCGGTTGCAAGGTTGATTGTGGTATCCGCGCCGCCGTAGTAGATGCGAAGCTGACGGGTTTCCGGTTCGACAACCGCGCCGGTTGCAAAGCAGACTTCCGGAATGACGCCGAGGTGTTCATACTCGGTCTCCGGAGTCAGAAGATAGCTCTTCATGCAGCCGAGAATCTTTTCCGGATTCTCCAGATCAAGCAGCAATGCGCCGAGACTGTAGCGGAAGCCGCAGAAAGTGTTCTGCACGCCGTGAATGATTTCAAGCCACCCCTTCTCCGTTTTGATGGGAACGGTCGGACCGACTTTGAGACCGTTCCAGGGAACGAAGCCGCGCTTGAGCAGCGGACGGTGCTCCCCCCAGTGGATCAGGTCGTTCGAGCGCGAAAGCCAGATGTGCGCAAACGATTTTTCATACGGCGCACCGACGCTGTACGGACGTTCCAGACGGACATACTGTCCATTGATTTTTTCGGGGAAGAGACACGGCACGCGGTTGTGCGGAAGCGCGGTGATTTCGATCGGCTCAACCGTCTCGAAATCGGTTGTGCGGTAAAGCAGAGCGCAGCAGCCCCACTCAGAATTCGCCGGACGGATGATGTAGTAGCAGTTCTCTTCCGCAAAGTAAGTCACGCGGCAGTCGATGGGATGAAAATCGAGGTCACCGAATTTTTTGTCCGGATCCACTTCAAAAATCGGCTTTTTGCGGATTGTGAAGTGTAGGCCGTCGGTACTCTCCGCCACATGGCAGCGGGCGAACTTTTCATTGCGCGGAATTACCGCAACCAGCAGAATGGTGCGTCCGTCCGGCGTCATGACCTGACCGGGATTGAAAACCTGGTCCGCAGGACACCACGGAAATTCCTCCGGGGCAAAGATCGGATTCCCTTCATAGCGGGTCAGCAGCGATTTGTAACCTCTTTCTCTCATGGAACAACTCCTCTGTTTTTTTCGGGTTCCTCCATAATTTGCACCGTGCAACCGGAAAAAACAAGAGCAAATCATCAGGAATCGACGCAAAAGAAAGCAACAGAAAAACCGATCAATGCAACATTATTTATGTGCCGGAATCGCAACCGAACCGCGTTCATGCAGAAGACAGTCGACAAGGACGTCGGAAGAGACCGCTTCGCTGCGGCGCAGACGCTCCAGCATATCGAACGCCTCACGGGCGAGCACCTCGAAATTCTGCTGAACGGTCGTCAGCGGAGGCTCCAGGACGGCAGTGAATTATTTCTGTTGTTTTTTTGAAATCCCATGCTATGTTAGTCTCAACAACAGAAAGAAGCTTGAAATGATTCCGGAACTGACCCCGCAAACCCGAGAAGAAAGCGTACTCCGCATGATAAATCCGTCCGTCGGTCCGATCTGCCGGACGAACTGGAAGAGCGGACACATCGAGCGGAACCGCCGGATTTACGACTATGAATTCGTCTATTTTTCTTCCGGAAACGGCCGCGTCATGACGGAATCAAAAGTCTTCTCCTGCACTCCGGGCGACCTCATTCTCATTCCGCCCGGAATCATCCACTGCACGGTTTGCGACTCTCCGGCGGAACGCTGGTGCATTCACTTCGACTGGTACGGCGACTGCTCCGCGCACTATGACAAACCCGCCATTTTTGTTTATCTTGACGAAAACGAACCTTTTGACGAATCCGCCATCGCGCTTCCGCCCCCGGAAAGGCTGAACGCGGACTTCCCGCTGAAGAAAACGGTTCCGGAGCAGGACCGGCCGCTCATGATGAAACTGCTGAATGAATATTTTCTGCTCTCTTCATCCAGCCTGAAAGAGGAATTTCACAGACAAGGGCTGCTGCTGACGATTCTCGGGCTTGCCCTGAACAGCGATTCAACCCCGCTCTCCAGGGAGAAAAAACGCAATTCCCGTTTTTTTGAGGCGAAAAGCATCATTGACATGCAATTCATGAATTCCGACTTCACCGTCATGCAGCTGGCGGCGGAACTGCATCTCTCGCCGAATCATCTGACCCGGCTCTTCCGGCTCAACATCGGATTCTCCGCGCACAATTATCTCATGCTGCGCCGGCTCTCTCTTGCAAAGCAGCTTTTAGAGGAAACGGATCTGCCGGTTTCCGAAATCGCGGACGACTGCGGATTTGAAGATCCGAACTATTTCGCCCGCTGTTTCCGGAAACACGCCGGTTGCGCCCCCTCCGCATTCCGGAACAGGGGACACAGCCGGATTTCTCTTTAATGCCGCTTTCGCGCTCACTCCGCGCGGCGTGCATTGCCGCGGTGAAAACGGTCCCAGTAATCCTGATTGACGTCGTAACGACCATTCGCGCCCATCGTTCCCGCTCGCTGAAACGGGACAATCCCGTAAGCGGGGTAGTTGCGTCCGCTCAGCCGGAACGTCACCGGAATGTATTCGAACGCCCCGGAGAACGCCCCCGCGGTAAGCTTGACCGTGAGCTTGCGGCAGCCGGCATTGACGTAGGACATGAACCGCTGCTCCGGTCCCTCCTCAATGCTCCAGCCCTCCGGAAGATTCCATCTGACGGAGAAGGTCTGGTCGTCATGGGCGGCGCCGAAGTAGGCGAGTGTCAGAGTCTGCGTTTCACCGGGAACGGTCACAGGACTGCTCCCGTATTCGACCGAGAAGAACCCGAACGGAGTCTCCTGCGTAAGTCTGCGGGAGGATCGCGAAAGCACACGCCGCGCCGTTTCGGAGCCGTCGGCGAGACGCGAACGGATCTCTTCGCCGATCGCCGTTTCGCCGTTGGTGAGGCGGACGAGCGTCGGATTGTCCATATCCGCACGCAGTTTGCACTTTATCACGCGGTCGGTCAGTTCGCCGAGCGTGGCGGGAGCAACGGCGTGAAACGGGTCGATGGCAAGCGTTTTGATGCCTTCGCCGATCGGGGCGATCCACTCTTCCGGAATCCCGGAACGCCCTTTGATGATGCCGAGAACCGAACCGCAAGTCGCGGCGGAACAGTCGGTGTCGTCGCCACAGTTGACCGCAAGGCAAACCGAGCGTCCGAAGTCGCCGTTGCCGTAAAGCAAACCGATGATGGCGTAGGAGACATTCGCCGGAGCCTGAAAAGAGCCGAGATCCGCGCTGTCGTCGATGACCTTCCGGCGCGCAGTCTTCCAGTCGTCGCCCGCATCGAAGGAGTCAAGCACGATTTTAACGCTGCGGGCTACGCGGCAATCAGCGGGAATACGGGCGAGCGCACAGTTGATGAGTTTGCGCAGATCGCTTTCGATGAACGCCGCGGATTCAAGCGTCGCAGTGAAAATCTCCGCATAGATACCGTCGTCCGCATGATCCACGCAGGCGTCGCACCAGGCGAACGGGGCGACCTCGTCGGGTTCGCCGGGGAACATGCACGCCCAGATTTCGGAGCGGATCCATGCGCCGTTGCTGTT
>DDJH01000154.1 GCA_002338895.1 Lentisphaeria bacterium UBA1829
CCGGTTCAAAGTCCCGTTTTTTTGTGTTGATCTTCTTTCCGTTTCTTGCAAACAACGGAGCGTTTGCGTTATGGTGATTCCGGAAACGAAAAAAGGATATAAATATCCGAAAAAAGGGTATAAGAATATGGTTTTCCCCTCTTGTAAAAAAACGGTTTCGATCTATAATGTATAGGAGAAGCGGAGAAGGAGGAGAGGACGTGAAAAGAAAACAAACAGTTTTTCCGGATAAGAAATTTACGATAATAGAACTTCTTGTTGTGATTTCGATTCTTGCAATTCTTTGTACGATTCTTCTGCCTGTATTGAATTCTGCCCGGGGAAAAGCGGAGGAGATTCTTTGCAAGAGCAATCTGAAGGCAATCGCCTTTGCAGCAGCAAGTTATTCTTCCGACAATGCGGACTGGATCCATCCGCACAGTTCGCAGAATACACAGTATTTCTGGCCGAAGGAGCTGAGCCTTTATGGGGCGTTGTACTCTTATGATCGGACAAGAGCTTCCAATTTTCACTGTCCGTCGGAACGGCGCAATGTTCCGGGGCGCAGCGGCTATCATGCGACCGATTATGGATTGAACAACAGTGTCAGTGGTTTTTACCGGGCCGGATATTCGGCGAAGGAAAATATGATAAAACGTCTTTCCCAGTTCAAAAACAGCGCGCGTCTTCCCTTTATTGTGGACACGGGGGGGAGGGATGGCAGCCGCATCCGTTTCAGGACCATGGAGTTCGCCTATATCCATGGAGGAGACGACTGGAGGGCTCCACGCAATTTGAGCAGCGGATGGGAGGTCGCGGATGCACTCTCTCTGGGGGGGCGCNNACGGATGCGCGCTCCGGAATGGCGTTTCTTGACGGCCATCTGGAGAGTCGCACATTTCCCAGTCTTCTGAAGGGCAATGACGCCTACTTCTACATAACGGATGGAAACAACATCCCCGAAGGACCCACGAATTTTTGATGAAGAAAATATTTATGGACAAAAGGAGAACCGAGTCATGATGGTCAAACGATGCCTTTTCCTTGCCGGCATTCTGTTTTCAGGAATGCTTTTTGCAGAAAACCTGATTTACAATGGAGATTTTGCTTTGGGGAAAAATGGATTTGCCATAGAACGCTGGCAGCGGCCCGACACCAATCCGGAAATGATTTTCCCGCCTCTTTCCGTGGAAAATGATGCCCGGTTTGCTGGAAGGAAAATCTTAAAAATAGAAAATCCCTACAAGGAACATTGTGTCGTGTATAGCTGCGAGACAAAACTTGACCCTCAAAAAAAATATTATCTGCGGGGATCAATCCGATCGGACGGTCCTGCTTTTCCCGTGAATTTTTCGATGATCTACCGCAATCGTAAGAAGGGGTACAACTTCCAGGGGAGGACTCTTGTTGCGAACGGGCAGTGGAGCGCGTTTGAAATTCCTGTTTCCACTCGGAATTTCGGAGGGATGTACCATTTGAAAATCACGTTTTCGCAACCGAAGAACTCCGGAACTCTTTTTTTGGGCGGTCTTTCTCTTTCTTCGGAAAAAGATACGGAATTCCGGGGTGTGGAAATGGGGATCCAGTCATCTTCCCGCGTCTATTTCAAGGATGCGGACAACGCAGAGTGCTCGGTAACGATACGCAATACAACGGAATCCGCCTGTCGGAAAAAAATCCGGCTTGCTGTGGTTGACGATTATTCCGGAATCCGCAGAACCGTATTGGAACGGGAGCTTCAGCTTGAGCCGGGAAAAATGGAAACAATGGTGTTTGCTCTTCCTGTGGACCGGTTCGGTTCATTCCGCATTGAACCGGATGATCCGGCAATCCGTTTTTTCCCCGGCTATTATGCTGTGATCGGGAAGGTGGAGGCCCTTCCATTCCATCCGAAGCGGTTCAGTTTCGGAGTCAATAACTTTGCTCATTTAAAATGGGAAAGAGGAAAAGTGCCCGGTTATGTTGCGTCGAACGCATCCATACGGGAGGAGCTGCGTCTGCTTTCCCTGGCCGGCTGCAGGATCATCCGCGCGTTCAGCGGAATGGGAATCGACTGGATGCTTCTGGAGCCGGAACCCGGGAAATTTGATTTCCGGTATCTGGATTCGACCTTGAAGTTATATGAGGAAGCCAATATCGCAGCTCTGCCCGTTCTGTGCAGGAGTGGATTTCTTGTTGAAAACGAACCCTGGTCCCTGCAGATTTTTCCGGATTGGCTGCTGAAAGGGGAACCGTATGCCCGTCGCGAAAAAAGCTCTCGGGACTGGCGGGGATATAACCGGGAGGAACGCTGTTATATTTTTCCGAAACGCCCCGTTCTGGAACGGTATATTCAGGCTGTTGTGTCCCATGCGGGGAAGCGGGTTATGCAGTATGAAATCACAAATGAGCCGGGATGTGCAATTTCTCCGAAGCAATATATGGAGCTGATTTTCCGGCCGGTTTCGGCCATTCTCCGGCGGGAGAATCCGGATGCGACAATCGTTGGGGTGTGTTCCACGGGCGACAAGGGACATCAGATCGGAGAGTTTCTGAAGAAATGTCTGGATTTGAACGTTTTGGAAAATGCGGATGCGATCTCCTTTCATCCGTACGGCAGTCCCGAGCTCGTTTCTCCCGATCCGGCGGACCGGCAAATCCGGACCATGAAGGAACTGATCTCGAAATACAAACCCGGCGTGCCGATCTGGAATACAGAACTTTTCTATCTTTTCAGCGGGTATGAACCGGGAGATTTTTTCGGAGCGATGCAGGTGAAGGCCCATCATGTGGCGGTCCGCTATCTTCTTGAACTCAGTCTCGGGGTTGCGCAATCCACCCCGCTGGAAGGAATGCAGATCTGGCGGGAGCTGATGATTCCGAATTATCAGCATATCACCTCCTGGCCGGATTGCTATCCCGGGCCGGTTTATTCCGTGTACAATGCGCTGACCCGCTTTTTCGAGGGCGCGGTGACGCTTTCCCAGCGGAAATCTACGGATGGACTCTACCGCTGCGCTTTCCGCAGGAATGGAAGTCTCGTCGGCGCCGTCTGGGATTATCAGAAACGCAGAAACTTGAAGCTGGATCTTTCCGTTTTTGAGGTGTATGATCTTTTTGGCAATCCGCTTCCTTCCGGAGTGATGACGATGACAGAGGCTCCGGTCTACCTGAAACCCGGAACACTGTCTGAAAAGGATTTCCTGAAAAAGCTCGATTCCCTTTTCCCGGTTCTGGAACAGACCGTCACGCTTTCTTCTCAGAGCCGGCTGTTTGAACGGGATGGAAAAACGACTCTTCTTGTCGGTCTGCACAACATCGGGAAATCGGATGAATCCGGTTATATCGGCGTCAGGGGGGAGGGAATAACCGCCGTTGAGCCTCTTCCCTTTTCTCTGAAGAGCGGAAAATATGCCGCTCTGGAAATCCCCGTGACCATTTCAGGAAAAATCTTCCGGCCGGAAATCCGAATGTACTCAAACGGAAAAATCTGGCGTTCCGCAACGGAAATCTTTCGTTGCGGATTCGTAAAAAACAAATCCTCCTTCTGCTTTCAGAGTGACGACAGCGTCGTTTCCGCCTCCGCCAGGATTGAACAGAAAGACAGCAGAATCCGCATTCGAATACACGTCAATGACACAACCGATTCCGGCAACCCCGGCTCCAGAGCAATGTGGTGGCAGGACTGCGTGGAATTTTTCCTGGATGCCGCACCGTATTTTCTGCCGGAAAAAAATGCATCGGCCTATCAGCATTCAACATTCAGGCTTTTTGTGATGCCTCGGCTCTCCAAGGAGAAACAACTCGTGTTCTGGGGAGACAGCTCGTTCCTCGACCCGAAGAAGATCGACTGCCAGGTCTCCTCTTCCGCTGACGGATATGATATCTGCCTGACCTTCCCCGAAAAAACTTTGAAGTTCCCTTTCGGGATGGAAATAAAAATCAACGATGCCGAAGGAAACAGAAATGCGGCACGTTCGTTCTCCTTGTTCCGATCCGAAGAAATTCAGAAAAATCGCTTTGCATTCACGATCGTGGAAAAGGAAAATCTTCCGCGCGGACAGAAAACGGATTGAAAAATCAAAAACACGGCCCTTTCCTCTTGCAGGAGGCAGTCCTGTCCACCCGTTCCCATAATCTACGGTTTGCAGCTGGGGGTAGACAAAAGGAAAGGGGCCTGTTTTTACGTTTGATTTTTCTCGATTGCTTGGGGCGAAATTTTTGATCCCGCAGCCCGGAGGTCTGGCAGGTTTGGAACCGCGACCCATCAGGGAGTTTTCTTTTCCGGGAGCAAAAAAAACACCCGGGTGTTGGAGCCCGGGTACTTTTGCCGAAGAATCCGGTCCTGCTGGGATCAGGTGTATTTCAAGACCTCTTCCATCGTGGTTTCCCCGTTCAGAATCGCACGGACGCCGTCCTCGCGCATGGTGACCATTCCAAGCTCCCGCGCCTTTTCGCGGATGGCGATGGTCGGCGCATTGGCCAGAACCAGGTCGTTGATCTTCGGATTCATCACCAGAAGCTCCGTGAGCGCCTTCCGTCCTTTGTAGCCGGTGTTGTTGCAGTAGGGACAGCCTTTGCCGTAGTAGAACATGTTGTCCCCGACATCCGAACGCTCCAGCTCCAGAAGACTCAGATCGGAATCCGAAGGATGGAAGGCCGTTTTGCATTTCGGACAGATGCGGCGCAGAAGACGCTGGGCCAGAATCCCGATCAGCGCGGATGTGATCAGGAACGGCTCCACACCCATATCCACAAATCGCGTGATCGCGCCGGCCGCGTCGTTCGTGTGCAGCGTCGAAAACACAAGGTGTCCGGTCAGCGCGGCCTGAACTGCCATCTGACCCGATTCAATGTCTCGAATCTCTCCAAGCATGATGATGTCGGGGTCCTGACGGAGGAAGGCGCGAAGCGCACGGTCGAATGTCATTCCCACCGCCTCGTTGATCGGAAGCTGGATGATGCCCTCCAGGTCGTATTCCACCGGGTCTTCCGCGGTCAGGATCTTGTCTTCCACCTTGTTGATCTCTTTGAGGGCGGAATAGAGGGTTGTGGTTTTTCCGGAACCGGTCGGACCGGTCACAATGAAAATTCCATTCGGGCGGGTGATCATGTCGCGGATTTTCTCGAGGACATCCTCGTTGATTCCGAGCACGTCCAGGTCAAGGTTGACCACGGAGCGGTCCAGAATTCGAAGCACAACCGATTCTCCGAACTGGGTCGGAAGGGTTGAAACACGCAGATCGATCGGTTTGCCCGCAATCTTCAGCTGGATTTTTCCGTCCTGCGGTCTGCGGCGCTCGGAGATGTTCAGACCCGAAAGAATCTTCACGCGGCTGATGACCGGAATGGCCAGATTCTTCGGCGGCGGCGCCATTTCGTAAAGCGCACCGTCCACACGGTAGCGGATTTTGAACTCGTGTTCGAACGGCTCGAAGTGGATGTCGGACGCCTTGTCTTTGATCGCCTGATAGAGAACCGCATCCACAAAGCGGACGATCGGGGCGTCGTTGGCCGCGGTCTGAATCTCATCATCGGAGAGATCCTCCGCATCGCCGATGTCCTGCATTTCGATTTCGGCCAGAAGGTCTGCGGCGCTGGCGCTGTCGGCCGGATAGTATTTTTCAATGCCTTTTTCCACCTGCTCTTCCGGCGCAACGACCACGATGACGTCGTGCCCGAGAATGAAGCGCAGTTCATCCACGGTCTGATAATTCAGCGGAGAACGGAACGCCGCATAGAGCGTGTTGCCGTCAAACTGAATCGGAAGAACGCCGAGCATATGGGCGTTTTCCGGCGAAATGAGATGAATCACCTCTTCCGGAATCTCCAGATCGGAAAGATCGTAAACCTCCGTCCCCAGACTGTGGGCAATCTGTTCCAGAAGCTCCTCCTTGGTGAAGAGTCCGAAATCCACAAGCAGCTCCTGAAGAGGGGTCCCTGTGCGTTCGTGTTCCTCGATGACCTCCGCCAGCTGCTTTTCGGTGCAGACGTCGTTGGCGATCAGAATATCTTTCAACGTTTGATTTTCAGTGTCGAGCATGGTCGGTCTCCAAATTAATCCGCATCGCCGACGGTGGCGGCGATCACTTCAGAAAGGGTTGTGATTCCGGATGCCGCTTTGCGGAGCGCATCCTCGCGCAGGGTTCTCATTCCCGATTTCCGGGCGGCCTCGCGGATTGTCGAAGCGGCGACTTTCTTGTAAATGAGCTCCTGCAGTTCATCGGTCAGCATGAAGATTTCGTAGATGCCGACTCGTCCCTTGTATCCGGTTCCGCCGCAGACTTCGCAGCCGCGTCCTTTCAGCAGTGTCGCCTGCGAAAGGAATTTGTCGTCCAGTCCAAGCATGCGGATCTCGTTGGGGGAGGCAACCGTCGATTCCGCGCAGTTCTTGCAGACCCGGCGGAGAAGACGCTGTGCCATCACCGCACGCACCGACGAGGCGACAAGGAACGGTTTCACTCCCATATCCACCAGTCGGGTCACCGCGCTCGGCGCATCGTTCGTATGCAGAGTCGAAAACACCAGATGCCCGGTCTGCGATGCGTTGATGGCGATTTCCGCCGTCTCCAGGTCTCGAATCTCTCCGACCATGATGATGTTCGGCGC
The DNA here is from genome assembly GCA_002338895.1 of Lentisphaeria bacterium UBA1829. Classification (GTDB taxonomy): domain Bacteria; phylum Verrucomicrobiota; class Lentisphaeria; order Victivallales; family UBA1829; genus UBA1829. The sequence continues at coordinate 6,568 of DDJH01000154.1, forward strand.
CTGACGCAGCATCGCCTTCAGTGCGGCGGCAAAGGTCATTTTCGCCGCCACATTCACCTGCACCTGGTTGATGCCGGGGAGCATGTACTCCACGGGGTCTTCCACCGTGATGATCTTGCGGGTCGGCGTGTTGATCGTGTTGAGAAACGCGTAAAGAGAGGTGGTCTTGCCGGACCCGGTCGGGCCCGTCACCAGAAAGATTCCGTCCGGATAGTTGATGATGCGGTTGATCTTCTCCTGGTCGTCCGAATAGAAGCCGAGTTTCGGAATATCGAGCTGGATGCTGGATTTGTCCAGAATACGCATGACGATGCTTTCGCCGTGGGTCGTCGGAATGGAGGATACGCGCAGGTCGATGTCCTTGTCCTTCAGCTTGATCTGAATACGTCCGTCCAGCGGGATCCGTTTTTCGGAAATGTCCATGTGCGCCATGATTTTCAGACGGCTTGTGATGTTCGGCTGAAGGTATTTGGGCGGACCTTCCTGTTCCCGGAGCGCGCCGTCGATCCGGAAACGGATGCGGTAGCGTTTTTCCATCGGCTCCATGTGGATGTCCGACGCCTTCATGTTGAACGCATTGATGATGATCTGCGAAACGAGTTTGATGATCGGCGCATCGTCTTCCGCGCTGGAGCCCTGCCCCATGGAGAGGGTTCCGTCCTCTGTTCCGTCGGTGATCTGCTGCATGTCGTCGGTTGTGGCGAGCTTGTCGGAGACCAGATCCAGCTTTTCCTCGTCGGTCCCGTACGTCTGGATCAGCAGGCGGTCGATCTGCTCCTGCGGCGCCACGACGGCGTCCACATCGCGCTGAAGGACGACTCGGATGGCGTCCAGTGTATCCATATCGGTCGGATCGCCCATTGCGATGGTCAGGATGTCGTCATGCACGCGGATGGGAACCACCTTGTACTGCCTTGCCACATTGGACGGAAGCTGGGATGCAACCGTTTCCGGGACCTCATACTCCGAAAGGTCCACCAGTTCCAGTCCATACTGTTCACAGAGTATTGCCAGCAGTTTTCCCTCGTCCAGGTACCCGAGCTGCTTCAATGCGTCGATGATGCTCAGTTCGCTGCTGGACTGGGCGACGGTCGCCCATCCTTCGGCGATCTGATCGTCGGACACCAGGTGATTCTCCCGGATCAGCTGGAGAATATAATCATTGTTTTCCGCCACTTTCCTCACCTCGTTTCATTTCGATGCGGCCGTTTCCCGAATGGAGGAACACAAATCCTGTCCGGGAAAGGAACAATTCATTCTTAATGTGGTATTAGAATTCTCAATTCCCGGTTTGTCAAGTCTCCTGTGTTTTTTTTTGCGGAGTTTTCTTCCGCTTTTCTCCGCCCGGACTTCCGTCGGGAGCCGGGAGTTTGTAAAACTCAAAATCCGGTGATACATTATCCAAATATTTTAAAAAATTACGAGAGAGAAAGACGACAGGAAAAGTCCGAGTCCGCTTTTCCGTCGAGTCGGAGAAAGAAAGCCGGAGAAAAGACGATGCTGAAAGAGTTTTTGCGCCGTTATTTTGCTGTTCCGCTGATTTACCGGGTTGGAGCGGCGTTCGTTGTCGGAGTGCTTGCAGGAATTGTGATTTCACGCATGGGGGATCTTTACGGACCGCAGACGGTGGAAAAAACGGTCGCATGGATTGCGCCGTTCGGCAACGCGCTGATCGCCATGCTGAAAATGATCGTGATTCCGATCATCTTTTTTTCGCTGGTCAGCGGGGCGGCGAGTCTCCCGATCCGGAAATTCGGCCGGCTGGGGACCAGTGTTCTTGGGTGGTACATTTTCACCTCGCTGTTTGCGACGGTCTTCGGAGTGATTCTTGCGATGATTCTGAATCCGCGGATGCAGAACGCGATGGAGATTTCCGGTCATCTGCTCGGACAGGTCAGCCGGATGAAGACCGCGGCGGCGGAAAGCGGAGGTTTTTCCGCGTTCCTCGAAGGGTTGTTCATGAATCCGTTTGAGGCGCTTGCGTCGGGGATTTTTCTTCCGGTGATCGTGTTTGCGATTCTGTTCGGACTTGCCGCGCGTTCCGTGGCGGATCAGGAGTCGGTCGGCGCAGGGACACATCCGGTGGAACAGCTTCTGAGCTTGTTCGACGCTCTTCTGAAGGTCTGTTTCCGGATTATCGACTGGATCATGGAGTATTTCCCGATCGGCGTGCTTGCGCTGACCGCGGTGAATTTTGCTCTGTACGGTCCGGCGCTGTTCGGTCCGTATTTGCGGATCGCGGGTTGTGTGGTGATCGGGGTTCTGGGGATGCTGATTCTGATCTATCCGCTGTTTGTTCTTCTGGTGTGCCGGGAGAATCCGTACCGGTTTCTTCTGAAGATTCGTCCTCCGGTGATTGCGGCGTTTCTGACGCGCTCGAGTGCGGCGGCGCTTCCGGTCTCCTTCCGGACGGCGGAGGAGCTGGGGATCCGCAAGGAGCTTTCGGGGTTCGCGCTTCCTCTCGGCGCCACGATCAACATGGATGGAGCGTGCATTCATCTGCCGGTGTTTGCGATTCTTGCGGCGAACATGTTTGATGTGGAGCTGACGATGGGGACTCTGGCGCTTCTGGTTCTGTCGGTGGTGTTTGCCTCCATCGGGGCGGGAGGGATTCCCGGGGGATCGGTTTTTCTGCTTTTCATGGTTTTAGCGAACATGGGGCTCTCGGAGGAGCAGGTGGCGATGATTGTGGCGCTGGCGATCGGGATCAATCCGCTGCTGGACATGTTTGAGACGGCCTGCAATGTCGCGGGCGACAATGTCTGCAACTACATCGTCGCACACCGGAGCGGGATGATGGATCCGGTGCCTCCGCCGCAGGGACCGGAAAGCGGAAATTGAAACATTTGCAGAAAAAAAACGGAAAAAAATTTGCAATTTCCGGATAATATGGTACATTTTTCCTATCAGCCTTTTTGAAAACCTATAAACAAAAAGAGAGTCGATATGGGAAATCTCAGAAAAAAGCGCCGCAGAAAGATCGCTCAGCACAAGCGCAGAAAGATGCTGAAGGCGATGCGCCACAAGAACAAATAAGTTCGAGTGATTCCGGGACGTGATGAGAGTCACGTCCTTTTTTTTACCCAGATTGATTCGGGAGAGTTTTCATGCGTTGTCTTTTTGTTGTTCTGTTGTTTGGTTGCGGTACGCTGTTTGCGTCGGACATCCGTCTGGATACGGGAGAGGAGCGTGTGGAACGCTCGACTGTGCCGGAACTCTCCGCGGCGGGGAAGGAGAAGTCGGAGTCGCTTGCGGAATTTGCGGCGTTTCTGAACGGCGTGATTGCGAGCCGGGGAAAGACGGACCGGTTTTCGGAACAGACACTGAATCATTTGTACCGGGCTCTGGAGAAGGATCCGGGCTCGGAGGAGCTGCTGACACTGGTCGGAGCGGATCTCGCGGAGCAGAGGGGAGAACTGCCGGAACGGGTGAAGAGACTGATGGCGTTTGCGAAACAGCATCCCGACCAGATTCGTCTCTGCGTGCTGCTGGCGGGGCAGCTGGCGCGGAGCGGGAAGAAGACGGACCGGGAACGTATTGATGCGATCATCGAACTGGTGGAAGCGGCGTGGAAGACGGGGAAGGGGATGAAGACGGATTCGCCGGAGATGGAGCGTCTGCTTTCCGCGCGGATTCTGGAAGCGCTTCTTCTGGCATCGCAGGAGAAGTTCGATGAGGCGGATGAGGTGATCTCGGATGTTCTGGAGCGGATCCCGGAGAAACGCCGGGCGGAGGCGCTGCAGTCGGCAATGAGCATCTATCTGGAGGCGCAGAAGAAGGCGTCGGACGAAAAACCGTTCCTGATCGGGTTTCTCGTTGAGAGCGACAAGGAGAAATTCTCCCGTAAATTTGAGTCTGCTTCACAAGATTTTATCCGGATTCTTTCACAGCCCGGTGTGGATCTGGATCCGGAAAAATTCCTGACCTCCGCCGCGATTTTTGAACGGGAGGGGAAAAAAGAGTATTCTCTTCTGATTCTGATGCGGCCGCTGTATTCCGATCCGGAGGATCTGGGCTCGTTGCGGCGTCTTGCGGCGTTTTACTATTCGGAAAAGCAGTTTGCCAATGCCGCGCGGCTGTGGAAGCGGATTGTGGAGCTGGGCGGCGGACGTGCACCGATGGACAGCTATCTTTATGCGCTCTCGCTTCTGCGGTCCGGCGATGCGAAAGGAGCGTTCAAGGCGTTTGAGGCGCATTACAAGCGATTCCCGAACGATGTGAAATCGTTGAATCAGTATGCTCTGGCCGCCTGGCTGGCGGAGGAGTATGAGCGGCTCCCCGGGATTGTGAATGCGATTCCGAAACCGTCGCCGGATTTTCTGTATCTGAAGGGGAGCGCGGAGCAGATTCTTCGGCGTTACGGCGACGCGCTGAAGACGATGCTGCGTTATGAGAGAAGCCGGAAGTGGGAGGATGAGGGGAAACGAACATCGTTCCGGATGGGGCTGATTCTTCTGGCGGACAAGGCGAAACGTCTGGATGTTGCGGAACGATTCCTGCTTCCGATGCTGGAGGCGGATCCGGAGAATCCGGAACTTTTGAATCTGCTGGGATACCTGTATGCGGATGCCGGAGTCAAGCTGGATCAGGCGCAGGCGCTTCTGGAAAAGGCTCTGAAAGCGGACCCGGAGANNTGGGTTTTGTATCGTCGAAAGGAGTTTGGAAAGGCGCGGGAGTATATTCAGAAGGCGCTTTTGCGAGGCGGCACTCCCGCGGATCCGGTGATTCTGGAGCATGCCGGGGATATTTTTTATGGAGCCGGGGAGAAGAAGAAGGCTCTGGAGTATTGGAAACGAGCGCTGGAATTTTACAGTCCCGATGTGGATCCTGAACGGGTTCTTTCGAAGATTCTTCAGGCGGAACAGGGAAGGAAATCCGGGGCGGAAGAAAAAAAATAGAAAAATTTTTCCTCCGGATGCAGAATTTGCGGAAAAGTGCCGAATAAGTATAGCGAAGAGTTCCCCGCTGCGGGATGCCGGAGTGTTTTCCCGAAGGGGGGAGGAGAATTCTTTCATCTGGAGAATGGGCCGGGATGATTCGGGGGATTCGTTTCGGCCCGGGGGGAGGATGAAAGAGGCACGGGAAACGATTTTGAGGGGGTCGTTCCCGCGAAGCAAGGGTCAGACAGGCTTTATTCCGAAGGGGNNAAGGGGAGAGATGAGACCGGGGGGGCATCCAGCCCTGTGGGGACGGAGGCAGGTTCGTATCGATCTCGATGCGTGCTGAGCTCCATCGTTTGACCGGAGCGGAAAGGACGGATTTCGTTCTTTCCGCTCTTTTTTTTGTCGAAAGATGCAGGAAAAACAGAAAAAAGTTTTGTTTTTGATTTGACAAGTTGGGGAAGTGTGATATATTAAGCCTCATGCGCCTCAAAAATGGCGATGATCTTTCAA
>DDJH01000155.1:0-14074 GCA_002338895.1 Lentisphaeria bacterium UBA1829
TTTGCGTTTCAGCAGGATCCGGACCGGCGAGTTCCCTTCCGCAAGGAGTTCAAAATGGGCGGCCGTCTCCTTCGGGAACTCCAGAAGAAAAGAGACCGGATCTCCGGGTGGAACCACCACGGTCCGTCCACGCAGAAAGACCGTTTTCCCAAACGGGAAACGAAAGCGGAAATTCCTCAAGCGACGATTCGTCAGCGGCGGGAGATCGCCTTTGAAAATCGGAACGGGAACCTTCTGTTCGACACAGGGATACCAGTTTCCAACACCTTCGTTTCCGGCATCATACCTCCCCCTGCCAAGGTACGCCCTGTTCCGACGGCACTCCCACGCGGAAAAGGGAAGAGATTTCCAGCCGGATCCCTCCCGCAGAAATTCACACCAGAGCCACCCGAAACCGAGCGAATAATCGGTCTGCGTGATTCCTGCGGGAAACAGCTGGAAGAGGAACTCGTTTCTTCCGTTTTTGAGGTATCGGGAAATCTCCCGCTGATCGGCGAACCACCAGTCCGGCGGAGTCTGTTTTCCGTAGTCGCCGCCGACTTCCACAGGTCCGTCCTCGACAAATTCCCCGTTGATCCACAGACGGAAACGGCAGCCCGCGGAAAAACGGATTTCGCACGCTTCCCCTGCTTGGAATTCCGGAAAACAGCGGAACTCCAGCATGGCCTCCGGACACGCCCGGGAGGAATCATAGTATGAATATGGAAGAACGGTGAATTCCGGAAAATGAAGTGGATCGCACCAGACCGCTCCGGAAATCTCCCCGATTGTAAAGCAGCGTTTTCTCACAATACAACCCTCTATAAGTCAAGATATTTCTTTACAGAACCCTGAGTCCGTTTTCTCTTTTTCTTCTCCTTGAACCATCGCCTGTCCGAACGGATTTCCCCATCTGCTTTCCCCTCCCCCGATTGGACAACTTCCGGTTGAAAGATTGATGAAAATCCTCTGAATTACTATATCCTGTTGTCTGCCGATTACAAATGCTGAAACAGGTATCCTCCGGAGTTCGGGACTGAAATGCCGAATGAATCCGTCTAGCGGACCTCCTCCGCCTGGGGGAAGAGGGATTCCGAGCGGGAAATTTTTCCGTTCCGGCAGCGGACATGAATCCTTCTGCCGTCTGCGGCGGGAAGAGAGAAGGAGTAGTTCTTCCACGATTCCGGAAGGGCCGGACACTCGGAACACGAGCCGTCGGAATGCACCTGAAGAAAAAGTTCATTCACCGCCTGAACGAAGATTCCCTCGGCGGTCGTAAACCATGGATGATGTGCAAGTTCATGGATCTCAAAGATTTCCGCAAAACATCCTGTCTGTCTAGCGATTTCCCTGATCTGCTTCCAGGCCTCATTTCCTTTTCCGAAACGGGCGTGAACGACCGCGATCCATCCGGCATACCAGGCACAGAGACCTTTCCCGTGCGGATACATGTTTCCAAAAGCTCCACCGTTTTTCTCATAGTCCTCCATCGCATTCTTCTGATACGGATCATCCTTGGAAAGAACAGGATATGGATATGTCCCGCTGAACACGGCAATGCTTTTCTGCGGGCAGTCCGGATAGGGAAGATATTTCTCGGCATCTCGCGGGAGGGATTTGCGAAGGGCGGCGGCGTCTTTCCGCCAGGATTCGGCCTCCTGCAAGTCGGCCTTGAGATCGGCGGCGGCCTCCGCGGCGGCCTCCAGAGTTGCAATCACGCCGCAGCTGCTCATGAAAGCGTTGACCCGTCCGGCTCCGAGCCGCTCCAGATCTGTGCAGTGTCCCAGGACCACGCTGCCGTCCGGCCGGCGTTCCAGAGTCATCAGGGAGTAGAAGCGCGCACAACCGCGGAGGACCGGATACCCCTTCTCCTTCAGGAACTTGCGATCCCCGGAAAAGAGAACATAATCCCGGCAGGCAAGCGCAATATGCGCCATGTGGAAGAGATGGTCGATCCAGATTCCGGGCGGAGCGCCCTCCCCTCCATCCTCCAGAGTCTCCCAGGCGTAACGCGCGGCACCGGTATTCACCTCTTCCGAATAGACCGAGGCGCGGGCAATCGCCTTGTCCAGAAGGGAATAGCGGAACTCCGGAACTTTTTTTGCAATCGAAAGATGTCCGCTGGAGAGCAGACCGCGAAATGCGAAATACTCGTCGAACGCGAAGTAGCGGCCATGCCAGTGGGCATCGAAGATCCCGGTCGGAATCGACCAGCGGGTCGAAGAGATCCGAAGATGGTACTGCGCCGTTTCATAGGCTCTCTGCACCTCGGCATCCGGAACATGGATGTTCCCTTCCGACCAGTAGGAGGCCCACTGCGCACAGTGTTCCGTAAACAGATTGTCGAATCCCTCCGTTTCCGCGCGAAGGATGTTCTCTTCCCCGAAGGCCAGAAAGATCGTGCATCCGCGCACGTTCCCGCCGAGTGTCTCCCCGCCATCTCCGCGCAGGGAATCCGACCAGAAGCCGATCACTCCTTCATACTGTCCTTCATCGACGTTGTAGAACAGACGTTTCCCCTCCCGGCGAAGTGTCGTCCGGAACGGTCTTCCGAACACGTGGCGGAAAGAATATTCCACTCGCCTGGAAAACGTCTTCCGGATCGCGATGATGTTCCGCGTCAGGTGGCAGAAGATCTCCGTCCTTACACGCAAGTCATTCTCATACAAGCAGATACACTCAACACATCCCTGTGTCGTATCCAGAGTCTGTGTCCACTCCTTCAGTTCGCCCACACCGCGGATCCGCTGATCGAACCAGCCGAACGGAATCAGGTTATGCGCTCCGGAGTCGTACCGGTATCCCGCCCGGCGGATTCCCGGATACATCGCCATGCCAAGACCGCTCGTATAAGGATCCTGCTTCATCCTCCCTTCATAGTCGATCTGAAAAGAGAGATCCCCGTTCCCGAGCGCCGGCGGCATGTAGACTTTTCCTTTCCGCCTTTTTCCGCTTCCGCATGTGATCCGCATCTTTTTCCCCTCCTCACTTTTGAAGAACCGCGCGTTTCAGAACGCCGTCCAGATCCTCCCCCCGGAGATACCAGGGCTTCTCTGAAAGCGAAAGCGGATCCTGCCAGGCAACCGGATTTCCGAACAAATCCATCAGACGAAGATTTTTTCCGTTCAGCTTCAGCTGTTTTCTCTCCGCTCCGTAGTTCCAGAACGCCGCGATCTCCTCTCCGTTCCGGTCGCGAAAACGGTAACAGGCAATCCCCTTCCCCCAGTCATATTTCCCCAGCGGGACTGCGCCGGCAAAAAGATGCGTCCCCGCATTGTGCGCCATATAGACCGCGTTCGGGATCAGCTGGACCGCCGCCACGGAGGTGGTTCCCTCCCAGGAGGGCATCAGCTCATTCTGAATCAGACTCAGTTCGATCAGGTAGATGCACTGCCGGACCCCCTCGCCCGCATCGACCAGAAAACGGCGCAGAAGATCCGACGGCTGCATGCGCTTCTGCTGCAGATTTGCATCCGCCCCCGAATCCGAGCGCAGATAGTACAGTTCCGTGCACCATGGGACAAGAGTTTTTCCGGCCCCTGCCGCCTTTTCCCGCAGATTCGCCAATGCCTGGATGGAGGAAAAGCGGCTGTTTTCCTGCGGGGAACTGTACGGATGAAAGCTCAGGGCGTCGCAGAGCTGGATGGCTCCGCTTTCAGAGATCTCCCGGAGGAACTGATCGCTCTCTCCATTGTAATCCGTCGNNCGCCGCCGCAATCAGATACCGGGAATACGCCCGTCCGGTAATGCAGATATTGGGCTCATTGGTGATCTCGTATGCGGAAATCCTTCCCCTGTAACGTTTTGTGATCTGATCGACATAGCGATTCCACGATGTCATGTCCGGTTCGACCCCGTCCCATGCGCCGCACCGGACCGGATTCGGAACGATTTTCGACTTTGCCATCACATGTGCCGGAATTTTTGTTTTCGACCGTTTCTGATTCCCCGCATCCCGCAGATAGAACATGTTCCCGAGAACCGGCATGACCGCCATTCCGTGACGATGCGACTGCTGAATCCAGAGATCGGCAAATCTCCATTCAAACCGTCCTGCTTCCGGCTCCATCTGCGCCCAGGAGAAGGAATCGACATTCCCCGTCCGGAGCACCTTGACACCCGAGGAAGCAAAAAACGCATAATACTCCTCCAGCGACGCCTCCTGCCCCCGGTACGCCAGCTTCATCCCGCTCTGATTCGGATTGATCACTCCGTGCGAGAAATCAATCCCCATCTGGAGTTCCCGCGAAAGATCCGGCACACGCGGATTCACCGGATACGTTCTTGCCAGATACACCTCCGGAATCCGGCTTTTACCCTCCCGGGATTCCAAACTTCCCTCGATCCGGAAATGTCCATACCGCTCCACCGGGAAACTGAATTTCACCGACGTGCGTCCGCACGGAAGAGAGATCTTCTTCCGGAAAATCTGTGCGTCCTTCTCCGGAAAAACAGTCTCGCTCAGCTTCAGCACAAATGTGACCTCTTCCGCGTTTCGGCCCGGATTCAGCAGAAGAAGCGAGCCATGGACCCGCTTCTCCGGAAACACCCGTTTCGGAAGCATCACCGCGCCGGAACACCGTTTCGACGGCCGCCATGGAAGCGCCCGTTTCCCTTCATCGATCTGAATGGCGTCCATCCAGACCGTTCCCGGAGCGGGTTTTCCGTTCACGTTCCCCCAGCGGAAATCCAGATGATACGGACGGTCGTTTCCTGCCGTGACCGTGATCGAATACCGCTTCCAGTCTCCGGCGCGGATGGAGAGAATCCGGTTGTGCATCACCCAGAGCCCCTTCTGCTCCGCGGAAAGAGTCGAATAGATTCCGGCTCCNNAGGCTCGGAACGCGGGAATGTCGGCACTGCTCTTCATGCTCCAGGAGATCGTATAGGTTTTCCCTTTCTCCAGAAGGAATTCGGAGGAGTTGAGGACCAGCATGTCCGCATCCGGATTTTCCGCTTTCAGGCACCGGGCGCCATCCCATGGGGCGGAGCGGTCGAACTGAAGAGGACGGGTTTTGAACTCGCGGGAGTAGCGGTTCAGGGCGAATCCGCTGCCATCGAGTTCAAAGCTGGAGTTGTAGAGTTCCACGCCGAAGGCCCGGGTCAGGAGTGCGCCGGAGAGAAGAAGAAGATACTGTTTTTTCAACATGACTGCAAAAGTCTCCTCGTTGAATGTTTGAATTTATGAGAAAGGGNNGAACTCAGTCGTCGTCACGCCAGGTCCAGAAACCGCCCGGATAGGTGATGCTGCCGCTGCCGATGGTTTTTTCCCAGCCCATGGAAGCGACATGGCCGTCGGCGAACAGATAGTTGTAGACCGTCTGGTGCGTCGGGGTCAGGCGGGCCGGATAGATGGAGAGACTTTCGGTGAAGCCGATGTAGTTTTTAAACCAGGTGATCTGTCCGCCGGAACCGCCAAGGACGTTGCCGATGCCGAGATCCTCCGCATAGGCGATCACGGCGGAGGCGCATCGTATTTTTGTGATCTTCAGAGAGGCTGGNNCGTATCCGTCTTCAAAGGTTTTGGATCCGCCGTAGTCCAGGGTATTCATGGAGTAGTCGCGGGTATGGGCGCCGGTCGTGGTCGGCTGGCAGTTCGCGCCGCGGGTGAAGAGCGTCGGCCATGTCGGACAGTGGTAGAGTTCAAAGCGATGGTCGGCAACGGAGATTGTCTGCCGCAGGATTTCCGTCTCCGTCAGGGAGCGTCCGTCGTACCCGCAGAGCAGGTCGTCCCAGGTGACCACGTCGTTGACCCCCTTGTTCAGCGACGGATTGGGAAAATAATCCTGATGATCCCCCGTGTAATTCAGCGTCGCCACCCCGATCTGTTTCAGATTCCCCGCGCAGACTATGCGCCGGGCACTCTCCCTTGCCTTGCTCAGGGCGGGCAGAAGAAGAGCAATCAGAATCACAAGAATCGAAATGACGATCAGAAGTTCTATCATCGTAAATTTTTCAGGAAGAGTTCCTCTCCATAAACGGGGAAAAACTATCCGGGAAATCAAAAACGGATTGTCCGGCTCACTCTTCCGGAAACGCATGTTTCTCTCTGAAGCAGGGTTGTTGTCCGCCATCGNNGGTCTTTTGCCTTTCCGCTCTCTTCAAGCGTTGTCTGTTTTCCGCTGATCTGTTTTTCATTATACTGTATTTCCAGGAAAAAGACAAGAGGGAAAAGAAAGGAAGAGATATGGATTTGAATCATTCGAAATATGGTTTTCCGTACGACAGCCTTTTCGGAATCCGTTCAGGAAGAGGGAATCGAAGGGTTTTCCGGATTTCCCCGGGTCTGCCGGACCCCCTCCCGCCACTGCGACGGCGAGGTGCCGAAATGCCGTTTGAATTCCGACGAAAAATAATACTGATTGCAGTATCCGGTCATCTGGGCAATTTCCTTCATCGAAAGCGAGGTGTCCGCCAGGAGTTCCTTGGCCTGCTCCAGACGGCGGATCATGCGGTGGCGCGACGGCGAACAGCGAATCCCCTCCCGGCAGAGACGGTTCAACGTCGAAACACTCACATTCAGCCGCTTCGCAATCATCCCGATCGACACCCTCCGCTCCGATGTGTGATCCAGATTCTCCAGCAGAGCCGCCAGCAGAAGATTCGGCGATCCCCTCTCCGTCTGAGAAAACGCCAGCCGGCTCAGCAGCGCATACGTCTCCCCCAGCAGCGCGGGAAGCTCCTCCGCCTCCCCCTCCTCCTGACGGAGCATCCGATCCCGGATTTCCCGGAAACGCCCGATCCATCTCTCCGGCTCATCGAGCGTCAGAAGCACCGGCCGGTTCAGCCCCAGAATCTCCGCCATCGTCGCCAGCGATGCTCCCTTCAGCTCCAGCACCAGCTTATGCACACGCCCCGTCGTTTCAAATCCGTATTCCGCATCCAGCGGAATCATCATCAACTGCCCGGGCGCAAGCGAAAAGTTCCGTTTCCGCACCGTATACTGCACTCTCCCCTCCAGCAGCAGAATCATCTGAAGAAAATCGGAACGGCTCGCATGGAAAAAGGNNCCGAACCGCCTCCTCCAGACAGAACGGATACAGCGGAATCCGATGAATCAACCCGCTCTTCAGATAATCCGCCCGGTAAAAATCCAGTTTGTCATGATCGGAGGAAAAGCGGACCTGGATCTCCGGGGACTCCTCTTTTCTCCTCTTCCGCGTTTTCGTTCCACGCAAACTTTTCCGCATCCGGCCACCTTTTTCCGTTTTCTGTTTTCCGGAAGATACTCTCTCATCTTCCGTTTGTCAACCCCGGAACACGATTACCGGACATCCCTGCCTTGCGCGTTCCGGAGCTTTGCACAGAATCCTGCAATCAGCCGCATTCCGTGCTCCGTCAGGACCGATTCCGGGTGAAACTGAACGCCTTCCGCCAGACCGCTTCGATCCCGGAGTCCCATGATTTCGCCGTCCTCCGAGCGTGCGGTGATCTCCAGTTCCGCAGGCAGACTCTCCTCGCGAACCGCCAGAGAGTGGTAGCGAACCGCCGGAAACGGATTCGGCATTCCGGCAAAAATCCCGGAATCGGTGTGGGTGATCCGGGAAATCTTTCCATGCATCACCCGCTTTGCCGGAACGATCTCCGCGCCGAAGGCCTCCGCGATCCCCTGGTGGCCCAGACAGACTCCGAGAAGAGGAATCCTTCTCCGCAGAGCCATCCGGATCAGCTGCGGCATGATTCCAGCCTCCGCCGGCCGTCCCGGACCCGGCGAAAGAACGATCCCTTCCGGATTCATCGACACGATCTCCTCCGCGGAAAGCGCCTGATTCCGGAACACAAAAATCTCCTCCCCCCAGTGCTGAAACATCGAAACCAGATTATAGGTGAACGAGTCCAGATTGTCGAGAAGGATCAGCATACATCCCCTCCTTCCCGCAGATCGGATTCCGGCACGATTTCCGCCACCTGCCCGCAGCCGCGGACAGAATTGCCCAGACGGATTTCTTCCGCACGGAACAGATCCCGCAGAGTGAGGCGCGCCTCCCGGGCGCGGAGTTCCCGCATCGCATGAGAGCGCCAGATGCCCGGAAGAAGACCGCAGGAAAGCGCCGGGGTCCGCCAGAAACCGTTTCGACGAAGGAAAAGAGAGGAGATGCTCCCCTGTGTCAGCTCCCCTTTCTCATTGAGGAACAGAACTTCATGAAAGCCCTCTTTCCGCGCCTTGCGCAGCGCGTCGTCCAGCAGCGCCCGGTTCGTCGTCTTGTGATACAGAAACACATCCGACGAATCCACCGGATGCGCCGAAATCCGAATTCTCAGTTTCAGCCCCTCCCAGCGGGGCTTCCGGACCGGCAGAATTCTCCACTCCACCCTTCCATCCCGATGCAGCAGCATCCGGATGCAGGCGCCCTCCTTCCGGAACACGGGATCCGCCTTCAGGCGCTTTTCCAGACGCATCCACGGCCCGGATGCAGACTCCGGCGGAACGGGACGTCCGAAATACAGCTGACTTCTCCCGGCCCGCCGCCAATGCTCCTCCCGGAAGAGGAAGCCGTCCGCGGGGGTCCAGAGGATCGTTTCGAACACCTGGAACTCCGGCTCGTCCAGAACGGCGTAGCGACTCTTCAAAAGCGCCTCCTTCCACTCCTCCTCCGGCGAGGAATCGAAAACGATCCCGCCGCCGATCCCGGACTCGGCAATTCCGTTTTCAAAGAGGATTGTCCGAATCGCGACGTTCAGACGGAAACGCCGTCCCGGCAGAAAGCAGCCGATGCTCCCCGTATAGAGTTTCCGGGGACTTTTCTCGCACTGCGCGATCCAGTTGACGGCGCGGATTTTCGGAGCGCCGGTAATCGACGCCGGCGGAAATGTCGCCTCCAGAATCCGGAACAGGCTCGTTCCGGGCTGCAGGATGCCGTGGACCGTGCTGATCATCTGATGCACGGAACGGTAGGTCTCCACATGAAAAAGCGGATCGACCCCGACACTTTCCGGTTTGCAAATCCGTCCCAGATCGTTCCGCACCATATCGGTGATCATCAGATTTTCGGCCCGGTTTTTCTCATTGCCCGCGAGCCACCGTTTCTGCCGTTCATCCGCGTCGGCTTCCGGGAGACGACGGGCCGTTCCCTTCATCGGAGAACTGACGATCCTCTCTCCGTCCGACTCCAGAAACAGCTCCGGCGACATCGAAACAATCTTTCTCTCCCCGAAATTCAAAAACGCCGCATACGGCGCCGGATGCCGCGCCGCCAGCGCAAGAAACACCTCTTCCGCCGGCACCTTTGCCGGGAACGCAATCCGGAACGTCAAATTGGCCTGATACAGATTTCCCGCCAGAATATTCTCTTTGATCCCGGCAAACGCCGTCCTGTACTCCTCCTCGGACCATTCCGGAACGCACGCTTCCAGCGGCGGANNACACCCCCGGTATTCCGGCAGCCGGAGCACTTCCCCCGCCCTCTCGAACAACCCGATCTGCAGAAGCGGGAACCTTTCCGCCGGAGCCGCCCGCAGCGCCGGATCCAGCGCATTGCCCAGTTCATATGAGAAAAATCCGGCTCCGTACAATCCGCGATCGATCCAATCCTCCAGTTCCTGAAGCAGAGGGCGAATTTCATCCGTCCTCTCCGTCTGCAGGATTTTCACCGGCTGTTCGAACACCCCCCATTCCGGCGCATTCCCCGTTTTCCCGGGCATGGACACCAGAACCGTTCCGGGGCGGCGCATTCGATTCAGAAGACTCCGCACCACAGGCTCCGGCACGGATTCCGACAGGTTAAAAACAGACGTCAGTCCCATAATAAAGACTCTCCCTGATTTCCAGTTCAAACCTCCGATGGTGCACCGTTTTCCGTGCTCCATTCCGCTCCGGAGAGTCCAGCTTTATGGATGCGGTTCATTGTTCGTGCGGGAATATAGCCCGGCAAGTTCCGATCCGCAAGCATCCGAACGGAAAAAGCGAATTCTTTTTCTGAGTAAAAATTTTCCCGTTTTTCCCCCGTTTTCTTTTTGTTCCTCCGGTTGAAAATGAGGGAGAAGCGGTTATAGTATTCGTCCCATTCAGGACTATTTTGGAGAAAAAAAACAATGACACAGACCACAGAATCTCTTCTTCGGGAAATCGGTTTTGCCGTGATTCATTTCCGGGAAGTCTACCGCCGCTGGTGCCGGGAGCGGGGACTCTCCTATCACGAGCTTCTGATTTTCTATACGCTTCGCGATCTGGGCGAGTGCACGCAGAAAACCATCTGCGATTTTTACGCGCTGCCCAAGCAGACGGTTCACAACAGGGTCCGGTCGCTGCAATCCCGGGGACTTCTGACTCTCCGTCAGCAGGACGGCAACCGCAGGGAACGCCTCCTTCAGCTGACCGGGAAAGGAAAACTCTATTCGGAAACCTTCATGAAACCGCTTCTGGAAGGAGAGCTTGCCGCGGCGGAAAAAACCGGACCGGGCAAACTGCGGCAGACGATCCGTCTTCTGGAACTCTACAACAAAAATCTCGACACGGCGCTGAACGTTCCGGAGAAAGGGAGAAAAAAATGAGAATCAGCGAAACGTTCCGGGGCTCCCTCTGCGGGATTCTTTCGGCGGTCACATACGGAATGAATCCTCTGTTCGGCCTTCCGCTCTATCACCGCGGACTGACCACGTCATCGGTTCTGTTCTACCGTTTTCTCTTCACGATTCTGCTTCTGGGCTGTTTCATGCTGATCCGGAAGGAATCCTTCCGTCTGAACAGGAACCAGATTCTGCCGATGGGGAGCGGTNNGAGGAGTGCTGCTGGCGCTTTCCTGTCTGTTTCTGTTTTTAAGTTTCCACCATCTGAATGCGGGAATTGCGGCGACGATTCTGTTTATCTATCCGGTGATGGTCTGTGCGATCATGTTTTTCGGTTTTCATGTCCGGCAGAGTCTGCCGACCCTGATCGGAATGGTTCTGGCGATTTGCGGAATCGGACTGCTTTCGACAGGAGATGCGGGAGGAAAATTCAGTATGGCGGGTCTGCTCTTCTCGCTGCTCTCGGCGCTGAGCTACGCCATCTACATGGTGCTGCTGAAGGTGACATCCATACAGAAACTGCCGGCGGCGACTCTGACATTTTATGCGCTCTGTTTCGGCTTCCCGGTCTTTCTGATCGCACTCAAGGGCGGGACGGAGCTGCAGATGCTTCCGGACTTCTTCAGTTTCGGCTGTGCGCTCGGTCTTGCGATCTGCCCCTCCCTGCTGTCGTTCCTTCTGATGGCGGTGGCCATCCGCGCCATCGGACCGACCAAGACGGCGATTCTCGGAGCACTGGAACCGGTCACGGCTCTGTTCTTCGGAATACTTGTCTTCGGGGAGCGGGTGTCGCTCCGCCAGAGCATCGGCATTCTGATTATTCTCGGATCGGTCACGCTGGTGGTGGCGGGGAAAAACGCCGTCTCCACGGCCCGGGACAGGAAAAACTCCGCGCCGGAGGACCGCACCCGCGCATCCTGAACCGGCACTCAACCGGAAAAGCTCCCGCTCCATGCGGGAGCCTCCCGGAAACACCGGTCAGACAAGGAAGCGCGTTCCGATCTGGAGCAGCGTCCCGACCTGATACACCGCCAGCGTCACCAGATACGCCAGGAGGAACAGGCCGAACGCCTCCGCAAAGACCATCTTCCACGAATTCAACTCGCGCCGGATGATCGCCAGCGTCGCAAGACAGGGAATCGACAGCAGGCAGAACAGCATCATGCAGAACGCCTGAAGCGGCGTATAGTTCTCCCGCAGATGCTGACGCAGCGGCGCGGATTCCTCATCCGCCTCTCCGACCGAATAGAGAATCCCCATCTGCGAAACAAACACCTCCTTTGCCGCCAGAGCCCCGATAGCGGCGGTCGTCACCCTCCAGTCGAATCCGAGCGGCTTGAAAATCGGCTCCAGGAACCGGCCGATCCGTCCGGAGAGCGTATATTCCATCCGTTCCGCCTCCCGGGCGAAGCGGAGGGAATCGGCTTTTTCCGCCGCCTCTGCACTCCGTTCGACAATCGCTCTCTGATCCGGAGAGAGTTCCGCCTGTTTCAGCGCCTCGAGCTGCGTTTCCGCAAGCACCGGATCCTTCCGGAGAGAGGCTCGCGCCTCGGAATCCAGAACTCCGGAACGGGCCAGAAGCGCAATCTGGGAATCCGTCAGCCGGCGCGCCGATTCCGCCTTTGCGATTTCCGCGTCGTAATCGGTGCGGAAGTCCGTTTTTTCCGGATAGGTGTTGGCGATGAAGAGAATCACGGAGGTGGCAAGAATGATCGTTCCGGCCTTGTGAAGATACATCACGCAGCGGTCCCACATGTGGAGAAGAACGCTTTTCAACGTCGGCAGGCGGTAGGGCGGCAGCTCCATCAGATACACCTCTCCGTCGCCTTTGAACAGAGTGGATTTCATTGCCCGTGCGGCGATCAGCGCCATGACGATTCCGATGGCGTAGATCAGCCACATCACAAGGGGTTGATCCTTCTTTGCGAAAAACGCGGGGATCAGCAGAGCGTAGATCGGCAGACGCGCACTGCAGCTGATCAGGGGCAGCACGAGAATGGTCGTCACACGATCCTTCTCCGACTCGATGCTGCGGGTCGCCATGATCGCCGGGACCGTGCAGCCGAAGCCGAGAACCAGCGGCACGAAACTCTTTCCGTGCAGACCGAATTTACGCATGACCCCGTCCATCACAAACGCCGCCCGCGCCATGTACCCGGAATCCTCCAGGAACGCGATGGCCAGAAACAGGAACAGGATGTTCGGCAGGAACACGATCACGCCGCCGACGCCGTCGATCACACCGCTGATCAGCAGAGAACGCAGGAACGGCAGTGTTGTCTCGGGCCATGCTCCGCCGACCGCATCGCCAAGTGCGCCGAATCCGCGTTCGATCCACCCGATCATCGGATCGGCGCAGGTGAACGTGAAGACAAAGACCGCATACATGATCAGGAAAAACAGCGGCAGTCCGATCAGGCGGTTCGTGACGACGGAGTCGATTCGATCCGAAATCTCCTGTCTTCTCTCCCGTGTGACCGAGATGGCTTCGCGGCAGGNNCCCGCCAGCATTGCGTAACGGCAGTCCGCCATGAAGGTATCCGCCTGGATCGCATGTTTATCATACAGGTGGCGAATCTGCTTTTCCACTTCCGCATGGACGCCGTCAAGATCCGGATCCCGCCAGACGGAGGAGTCGTGTTCGAGCAGTTTGATCGCCAGAAAACGGGCCGGAACTCTCCCTTCGTCCGCGCCCCTCGACTTTTCAATTTCCTGAGCGGTCTTCCGGATTGCGTCATCCACATCCGGACCATATTCCAAAGAAGCGGGAGCTCGGCGCTCCGGCGAGGAAAGTGTTTTCCGCAGGGCTTCCCGCAGACGGGTCACACCGCTTCCGCGCGATCCGACGGTCTGCACGATTTCCGCGCCGAAATAACGCTCCAGCTTCGGCAGATCGAACTGGAGTCCCTTCTTCTCCGCTTCATCCGCGACGTTGAACACCAGCAGCATCGGAATCCGCAGCTCGGCAAGCTGCGTGGTCAGATAGAGATTTCTCTGCGGGACCGACGAATCAATCACATTCACGATCAGATCGATCCCCTGCGACGTCAGCACCTGAAACGCCACCTCCTCTTCCGGAGAACTCGAGGAGAGCGAATAAATTCCCGGCAGGTCGATCAGCTCAATCTCCATTCCGTCCAGCGAAACATGGCCGGACTTGCTCTCCACCGTCACCCCCGGATAGTTGCCGACATGCTGACGGGTTCCGGTCAGCTGATTGAAAATCGTCGTCTTCCCGCAGTTCGGATTCCCCGCCAGAACAACTCGAAACGTTCTCTTCATTCTTCCCAGCCTTTCAAAAGAATGTTGGCCGCGTCGTCCCGGTGCAGCGAGAGACTGCTCTCCATCACCCGGATCCGCAGAAGCCCCCCGAANNCACGCGCCTCCATCCGCAGTTCGGTCCCGGGAACAATTCCCACATCCGCAAACTTTTTCTTCCCGCGCAGCTGCGGCGTCACCTTCTCCACCGTCGCCGTTGCTCCGACCGGCAGCTCCGCCAGCGTCAGCACTCCGTTTCCGCCGTCCTGTTTTCCTCTCATCGCGTCCATCTCCTTCCTTCTTCCCTTCCCCCGTCCTTCCGTTTCCGGAA
>DDJH01000155.1:14086-21371 GCA_002338895.1 Lentisphaeria bacterium UBA1829
TGCGCGGGATCAAAAAAAACAAAAGTTAGAAAAATCTAACTCATTCCTTCAAAAAAAACCGGCACACGATCGCCGGAACTGCGGATAATATAATTAGTTATTTCTAAATTTAGAGATTATTTTTCGTTTTTCCCTCTTTTCCCGGATGAGGCAGGAAACGAAGTTCGGAAAAAAACGAATTCCGGAGATTGAAAAATTTCATCGGACGTGTACCTTTCCCTGAATCATACTCGACACAACCAACCGCCCGAAAGAAAGGACCGGAGATGAAAGAAAAAAACTTTGCCGATCTGGATTCCAACTTCAAATCCCGAGAGATCGGGGAAACGCAGCTGAATTTTTACAATGCCTTTGCCGCACCGTTTGTTCTGGAAGGGTTTCCTTATCAGGATGAACAGGGACGCCGGAGCCGTCTTCCGCTCTCCGTTGCAGCGCAGTGCGAACAACCGGGAGTCTACCCGATGAGCATGCAGGGTTCCGGAGAAGTGATCCGCTTCCGTACCAACTCGCCGGTCATCGGCCTTTCCGCGGAATTTTCAGAGGTCTACAACGGCAACAACCGCGGAGGCAGCGACGGATTCGATCTCTATATCGGCACGGGCAGCGAATCCCTGTTCCGCGGCAACCGGATGATTCCCGTCGGAGCCGACCGGATCGATGCGCTCTACAACAATCATCTCCCGCTGGACGGCTCCTTCTACGACTGCACGCTCTACTTTCCGTACCACTGCGCGACCTCGTCGATCGCGATCGGCATCCGGCCCGGCTGCGCGGTGGAAGCGCCGACTCCGCACCGGCGCCTCAAACCGGTCGTCTTCTACGGTTCCTCGATCACGAACTGCGGTTCAGCGGGCCGCCCCGGTCTGGTCTATCCCTCCATCGTTGCCCGCCGGCTGGACTTTCCGCTGATCAACATGGGGCTGAGCGGTTCCTGCCGCGGCGAACTCTGCATTGCCGACACAATCGCCGAACTCGACATCGCCGCCCTCGTCCTTGAATTCGACCATAACGCGCCGACCCCGGAATTTCTGGAATCGCGTCATGAACCCTTCTTCCGCCGCTACCGCTCCAAACGCCCCGACACCCCCGTCCTGATCCTGTCGAAATGCGATTTCTATCCGGACGACACCAGCGCCATCCGCCGCCGGATCATACAGAAAACCTGGATGAACGCCGTCAACTCCGGCGACACCCATGTGGAATTTCTCGATGGCGAAACCCTCTTTTCCGGTCCCTGGCGCGAAGAGTGCACCCAGGACTGCTGTCATCCGAACGATTACGGAGCCATCCTCATGGCCGAACGAATCGCCGACCGTCTGAAGCGGATGCTCTGAACGCAGGAACCTTCAACGTCCTTCCGGCCCCTGACACGAGGAAAAAGGATCCTTACCGATCCTTTTTCCTCTCTTTTTTGAACAGGTTGATGATCCCATCCACATTCTGAATGGTCTTTTCCAGATTCTCCGGCTTCAGAGAATTCTTGATGTTCCTGCGCGTGAAATCGACCAGGAATTTCTTATAATCCGGCAGCGGTTTCGAGAACGATCCGCGGATCGGCAGCGGCACCACCAGCGATCCGATTTCGAGAACGGAATCCAACTTCAGCGTCTCCGAAAGCAGATTCACAGTTCCAGTGACCGACTCCCGCTTCAGCGTTCCCCCTTCGAACTGGAACTCCTTCAGCGTGATGACGCCGCTCGCGGCGGAGGCCTTCAGCACACCCTTCTGAAACTCCACATTCCGGCGTCCCTCGAGGATGTCCAATACGGTGGTCCGGAGATTTTTCAGATCCTCCGGCAGAACCTCCGGAGAAACGGTCTCCGAAAGTCCGGG
This sequence comes from Lentisphaeria bacterium UBA1829, assembly GCA_002338895.1. Taxonomy (GTDB): domain Bacteria; phylum Verrucomicrobiota; class Lentisphaeria; order Victivallales; family UBA1829; genus UBA1829. The sequence goes on from DDJH01000155.1 coordinate 15,920, forward strand.
AATCGCGGAAAGCGGAATCATCAGCAGATCCAGCGCCCGGATGGTCCGCGCAGACCGGGCCGGAAACGAGAGATCCTTCGTCGAGGCGGTCAGACTCCCTTTCAGATTCTTCTTGAAATTCGGAGCCGTCATCCCCTTCCCGCTGAAATTCAGCTGAAGGGACTGGAACGTTCCGGTCACCCCGGAATCCTCCCCTTTCCCGAACGCCCGGATCAGAGGGGGAAGCGCAAGATTCTTCATGGAAAATGCACCCCGATAGGGATACCCGTCCGCCGCCCCGGTACCGATGCGGAAACGCAGAGCGGCCGGCGCATCGTTGGCCGTCACCTTCCAGCGGTCGATGCGCACGGCATGCTTTTCGATCGTCAGCGGTCCGCTGACCCGCATGCGGAAGTCATCGGTATAGCAGATCTGAGCCAGATTGAAATTCACCACGCCCCGGTAGTCGGAAAGATCCAGCGGAGCCAGTTCTTCGGATTTCTCTTTTCCTGCCTTCTGTCCCGCGGGGAGCGGAGAAGCGGATCCGGCGGATTCCGGGCGTTCCGGAGCGGAGACCGGACGCAGAGCGAGGAGAAGATCCTGTATTTTCTTTGCATCGATGTAGTTGGAGGAAACGGTCAGATTGTTTTTCTCGTTTTCTGTCGCCTTCCAGACACCGGTTCCGCTGATGCCGAGATCAAAGAACGGATCCTCCTTTTCAAATGCGGAAAGCAGAAATTTCCGGAACTCGACCTTTGTTTTCGAGAAAGAAGCGTCGGAGGAGAAGCGGAACGTCATGGGTTTCTCCGAGCCGGGGACGAGAAGATCGGCAAGCGTGAGAACCATCGCAAGATTCTGCTTTTCCGGAGAGACCGCGTTCCAGGACGCATTCCCCGTCAGGCGGAACGAACGGATGGCGGAAAGATCAGGCTCCCGAAGCGGCAGAACGGAAAGCAGCTCCTGATTCACAAGAAGATTGGAAACGGAAACGGAAGGTTTCTCCTTCCATGCGGAGGGAATTTCCGCACGGCAGTCCAGCGAGAGCATGGTTTTTCCGTTTGTCCTTCCGACCAGATTTCCGTTCAGCAGGAGCTTCCGTTTTCCATCCAGGACCGCGAAGAAGCCGCCGGAAAGATCCGCCGGAGCCGTTTCCCGGTTTCCGAGCGCCATCCGCACACCGGAAAGAGTCATGGATCCATCGGCGGAACAGGGGCCGGAACGGTCGCCGAACTTCAGTTTCAGCATCAGGGAGAGCAGACCGGATTTCAGCGGAAGGCGCTCCTTCTGCCCCGAAAGTTCGGCAAGCAGCGGCAGATTCACCCGGTCGGACCGGAGAACGATCTGTCCCTGCTCCATTGCGAACGGCGACGTGCGGAAGACAATTTTTTTCGGAAGCGCCACATCCACATTCACCTTGCCCGCCCCGTCGTGCAGCGAGAAATCAAATTTGGAAACCGAAACGCTCTTCCCCTTCTTTGCGGCGCGGAAAGCGAATTTGGAATCCAGAGCCCGGATCTCGGCGCTCATCAGGCGCTCCCCGCGGACCGAGCACTTCCCATCCGCCGTAATTTCCGAGAATCCCGGAGCGATCTCCGCCGAAAACGAGGTCTCCAGCGCCGCCCCCTCCACCGGAGCGGAAGCCATGGCCGAGAAGAGCGCATCCGTCAGTTCCGAACGCATGGTCTTTCCGGTCATTTTCAGTTTTCCCGCATGGCTGGTCAGGTGGAACGAGGCGTCCGCGAACCCCTTCACCAGCTCATTGGAGTCGGGTCCCGAGATCCGCAGTCTGGAGTCGGAAATGGAAATCACCTCGCCCTTCTTCGTCATATTGAGCGCCGCGGAAAGCCCGATTTCCATCGACGCCCCCCGGAACGCAAGCGTGGTTTTTCCGACATCCAGCGCAACTTTGACAAAATCCGGCATCAGCGTATCCTGAGGCAGGCGCATATCCAGTCCGCCTTNNTCCGCCTTCCAGCTTGGCGTTGGAGATTTTCAGATCCCTCCAGTCCGTCGAAAGAGCCGCCGTGAATTTCACCGACGGGGAGGCCCCCCGCATGAAATCCGAAGCGGAAAAGGAGAATCCGTTCAATTCCCATCGTCCATCCTCTCCGGCGAACACCAGCGAGCCGTCATAAATATTGACCTTTCCGATCGCGAACTCGATGGATTTTTTCCCCTCCTTCCGCTCCGCCATCGGCGCGGACGGGGTCTTTTTTTCCGCGGAAGGCTTTTCCGCTGCGGAACGGACATTCATCTGAAGTTTTACAATCTCCAGATTGGAAATTTCCAGCTTGTTGGAAATCAGGAACGACAGCGGATTCGCCTCCAGCCGGACCTTTCCGAATGCGGCCTCCAGCTCACCTTTTTTCACGACCTTCAGATCCCGCGCGGAAAGCGTGGGTGAGGAAAACAGAGAGACCGATATTTCCGATGCCTCCAGTTCGAATCCGCTCTTCCGCTCCGCCATCGGCAGCCAGAGATTGCGGATCATGAACTGCGAGAGCAGGAAATTGTATCCGGCAAGCAGAATCAGGATCAGGATTCCGAATACGATCCATCCGATCTTTTTCGGTGTTCTTCTTTGAGCAGTCATCGTGATTCTCCCTTCTGTTTTATCGAGTGAACAGCGGGAATTCCGTTGCGGTGATTTCCGCGCCGCAGTGCGGACAGCGAGTCGGCAGTTCGCGAACGGAGCGCCCGATTTTTGTTTCCGGCACCTCCTCTCCGTCATAGAGAGTGAGAAATTCCCGGAAAGAGCAGGACGGGCAGCGCGTCTGGAAAATCCGGATGTTCTTATTCCGCTTCAGCTGTTCGGAAGGATTCAGGCGGTTAGTTTTGATGGACATTTCAAGCTCCTCTCCCCAAAAGACAGATCAGACAATTCGATTCAGGAAGTAAGATAAGCACTTTTCCGGATAAAATCAATGAAAAAGAGCCATTTTTTCCGGAAAAAACTTGTAATTATTCTTTTACGATGTATTCTATTCGGAACGTTGTTGTGTGTGCGACTCCCGAGTGGGGGTCGATGTTTGCGTATGCAGTGTGTCTGAAATTATATCAGGATCGTGGGTTGTTTTCGAGTTCAGGGATTCGCTGCCGCTCCAGAAGGGCGGGATCATTCCGATTCCGGATGCATCTTTCATCGTTCGATATTCTTCGAAGAAAAACAGTGCTGAGGCGCAAAAGTCTTTCTGAGAGATCGGCGGGGCAGAGTTCCTCCTGTCCATGCCGGGAACCATAAAGATTCGGCACAGGGACAAAATGCAGAGGAAAAGTGCAAAAGGGTCCGGAAAGACCCGGAAAAGGGATTTCATGAAAATCTATGTCGGAAACATGCCGTACGCCATGACGGAAGATGAACTCAGAAGCGTGTTTGAAACTTACGGGACGGTCACAAGCGCAAGTCTTGCACTGGACCGGGAGACCCGCCGTCCGAGAGGATTCGGCTTCGTCGAAATGCCGGAAAACGCGGAGGCGAATGCAGCGGTCTCGGCTCTGAACGGTTCCGAACAGGGCGGACGCAAACTGGTTGTCAACGAGGCGCGTCCGAAAGAGGACCGTCCCCGCGGCCCCCGCTCCTTCGGGCGCGACCGCGGATCCTTCGGGAACCGCCCCTCTTTCCGTGACTGATCCCGCGTGACACGTTCCGATCCGTCCAACGCCGCTTCCAGTACGAAGCGGCGTTTTTCTTCTCCGGAAGCGGCACAGAAACGCGACAAGAAAAAGTTTTTCCGATTTTTTTCCCTTTCCTCCCTTGAAACTTGAGGGGAAACGAATACATTGACATCAGCGTTTTTTCTGGAGAAACCATGACCGATATTTTCGACGAAATCATTCAATGCCTGCGACAGGAACAGGCCGCCGACGGCACCCTGTTCATCCGCAAAGAGAATCTGACGGAATTTTTCCAGGATTTTCCTTCCGCCGCTCCACGACAGGAACAGCCGATCCATCCGCAGACAGCGGACCGGAATCTTTCCGTTCCACAGCAGAGAACGGATTCCAGACCGCGTTCTCCGGCAGCCGACCGGACGAGCTTCACCGCCCGCACACCCGCACCGAAACCGGATTTCAACCGAGGGGAAACAGAAGAGAACACCCCCATGGAACGGGCCTACTCCCCGCTGGATCTTGCGGAAATTGCGTCGATGAACTGGGATCAGCTGAAGAGCGCGACGGCGCAGTGCCGAGCCTGCCGTCTGTGCGAAGGACGCCATCACGTGGTCTTTGCGGACGGATCGGAACAGGCGGATCTGATGTTCATCGGAGAAGGACCCGGAGCGGACGAGGATGCGCAGGGCGTTCCGTTTGTCGGGAAAGCCGGTCAGCTGCTGACGAAAATGATCGCGGCCATGCAGTTCCGCCGTTCGGAGGTTTATATTGCCAATATCGTCAAATGCCGTCCGCCGGGGAATCGGAATCCGGAGGAGGATGAGATGGAATCGTGTCTGCCGTACCTGAACCGCCAGATTCAGCTGGTCTCGCCGAAAGTGATCGTGCTTCTGGGGAACGTGGCGCTGAAAGGGCTGATGAAACGCGGCGGAATCAGCCGGCTGCGCGGCCAGTGGCTGGATTACAAGGGGATCAAGGTGATGCCGACCTTCCACCCGGCCTACCTGCTGCGCTATGAAGCGGCTAAACGCGATGCCTGGAGCGATCTTCAGCAGGTTATGAAAGTGTTTGGAAAAGTTTACCCACGGCGCAACCATGGAGGAGCAAGCCATGCAGGATAAAGATTCACCGGGAATGCTGGAAAAAGTCAAACGCGGGATCATGACCGCGTTCGAATCGGGATCGGCAGCGAAGAAGAGTCAGATTTCGGGAGTCAATCTGCCCGCCCGTCTTGCCCGGTGCGACACGGCGTACAGCAGTCTGACCGCGCTGTTCAAATCGAAGCTCTACATGCTCGGCGACGCGGAGCGCTACCGCTACTATACCCTCGGACTGACTCTGGTCAACGTGGTCATCGACAATCTGACCTTCATCTACCGGGAACACTCCCCCGTCTCCGCCGCGGTCAAGAAAACGGAAGACCCCTGCATGCCGCTCCTGCTCTCCTGCCGGAAGATTCTGGAACTCCTGAAGATCTCCGCGGAGACCTCCATCGAAATGGCAAAAAACGAGCGGGGCATCGAATCCTTTGCCGGCGCGCTGGCCATCGCCAAGAGCCGTCTGGTGGACGATTCGATCGGGGATACCGAGGTCAACCTTCTTCACAGCGTCAGCGAACTGTTTGAAATTCTCTCCCAGCCGATGCAGAGAGGCGCGGAGCAGCGCAAATGTCTGTTATCCAAAACCGACCAGGAACGGTATCGCCGCTCCGAACAGGAGTTCAGCCGTCACTATTCCTCCCTCTGCACTCTGGAAACCCGTTCCTGATCCATACCGGCAGAACAGCCCCACGCCGGTTCCAGGACTTCGCGGTTCAAAGAAATACGGAAAACAGAAGGAAAATGGAGCGGGTGAAGGGATT
>DDJH01000155.1:21384-22699 GCA_002338895.1 Lentisphaeria bacterium UBA1829
CTCTACCACTGAGCTACGCCCGCCCGAGTATGCCTCATAATATGGCAGTGTTTTTTCATTTTGCAAGTTTAAATTGCGTTTTTTTTCAAAAAACTGGGAAAAGAGGTTTTCGGAAGGACTTTGAGAGGAGGGAAAAGAGGATCGAGAACGCCCGGTTCACAGACGATCCCGAATGCGGCAGAACGCAGTCCGCTGAGGAGAAGGATGAAGGCGGATCCGCAGAAATCTCTGTTTCCTGCGGGGGATCGGGCGTTCCGGGAAACGGAGCGCCGCATGACAGATGCGAAGAGCGGATCCATCCGCACGGAGACAGGGATGCGGATGGATCGGCAGAAAAAGGGGGTCAGTGGAAATTCATTCCGCCGTTGATATCGAGACAGATTCCGGTCAGATACCGTCCGCCCTCCCCTGCGAGGAATGCGGCGGCGAGCCCGACGTCGCGGACTTTCCCGAGTCCGAGCGGAACCGTTTTCGCCAGTTTGGCGACGCCCTCCGCACCGTGAGTCTGGAAAAGCAGCTCCGTTTCGATGATTCCCGGGGCGAGCGCGTTGACCGTGATATGATAGGGAGCTCCGGTTCGGGCGAGCGTGCGTGTCACACCGAGAATACCGGCCTTGGTCGCCGCATAGTGGACATGCCCGAACAGGGCTCCCCGGTAGGCGACGATCGACGACATGTTGATGATTCGTCCGGAATTCTGTTCACGCATCAGCTCCATGGCGGACTTGCACATCAGGAAAACGCTTTTCAGATTGGTCTGCAAAATGAAATCCCAGTCAGCCTCCGATGTTTCGAAAATGTCCTGCGCGCGGGTTGTTCCGGCATTGTTGACCAGAATATCCAGACGGCCGAACTGCGAACGGACAAATTCAAACAGCCGGTCCACCTCCTCTTTTTTCCCGACATCCGCCCGGAAAGGAACCGCCTTTCCCCCCTGCTCGGTGATCTCCTTGCAAAGGCTTTCCGCATGAGCGGAATCCGTGCGGTAATTGACGATCAGTTCCGCGCCTTTCTCCGCCAGGACCGCGGCGACCCCTCGTCCGAGTCCGCGGGATGCCCCCGTCACCAATGCGATTTTACCCTCCAGCTCCTTCATCGTCCATATCCTCCTTCCGATTGAAGTGTTTGAGTGTTTCTCTGCAGATTTACAGTAGCCGTCCCTCCCCCTGATTTCAATCCATTCCGCCGCGCTCTTTTCATAAAAAAAAACACCCTTTCACAATATGAACCAACCCGGCGGGAAGATCATTCCATGTGAACGAAAAACAAAAACAGGAAATCTTTGTGAAAACATGAAACTTTTTTGAAAAAAACC
>DDJH01000155.1:22705-32689 GCA_002338895.1 Lentisphaeria bacterium UBA1829
GATTGGAACCGGAAAGAGTCCATGGGATCGACTTTCCAACATCTTAATATGGAGGGACTTGCCATGACAAATCTGGAGCACACCTCAATCGGAATCCGGGCGCTTGACAGCAAAAATGAAGACCTGCTGCGGGACATCGCCGAACTGGAACGGAAACTGCACAACGGCCGCCTCAACATCGACCACGCTTTCCGAAAGGAAGTTGTCAAACTGACCCGTAAATTCAAACTCTATTTTGCGGAACAGGAACGCTGGCTGGAAGAACACCAGTTCCCGATTCTGGAGCTTCAGAAAAAATCCCACCGCTATTTTCTGTGCGAGGTCGGCCGGGCCGCCGCGGCGCTGGAGGCCCGCAGAGAACGGGCGGATGAACTGACAACGTTTCTCAAAAGCTGGCTGATCTCCCATATCCGCGACATGGAAAACGGCCTGAAAACCGAAGCGCGCCGCAAAGGACTCTCCGATCGCGACCGGACACCGTATGCCCTTGTTCCGATCCGTCACATGGAACTGGTCTGCTTCACCCGTTTTCTTCCGGCCGTCCGCTGAGACCGGATCGGGAAAAACGGGCTCTTCCGTCCGGAAGCGGCAGTTTTTCATTCTCAGCACCGGATTTTCCCCGGCGCTTCCTACTTCTTCCGACGAAATCTCTTGACTTTTTCCGAAAACATGCTACACTATTTCTCTGATATAATCACGGAGAAGAAAATCTATGAAACTCTGCATGATCGGAAGTCGGGGACATTCGTATTATGTTTTTGAAAGTATCCGGGAAGTTCCGGGAATCACGCTATCCGGCGTCAGTTCGGGCTGTGAGGACAGTCCGCAGAAACTGCTGGAGATGGCGGAACATCATGGATTTCATCCGCAGATCTGGAGCGACTGGCGCGCGATGCTGGATGCGGAAAAGCCGGATGTGGTCTGCATAGACGGCCCCTTTGAACTCCACGCGGAGATGTGCGCAGAATCGCTGAAGCGCAACATTTCTGTTTTCTGCGAGAAACCGATTGCGCTGACACTGGATCAGCTGGAGATGGTCCGGCAGGCGCACAGCCGGAGTTCCGCCCGGATCGTTTCGATGGTGGGTCTTCGGTACGATCCTGCGTTTCTGCAGGGAGCGCGCATGGTGCGCGGAGGGGCGGTCGGCAAAGTGAAACTGATCCGGGCGCAGAAATCGTACAAGCTCGGGAAGCGTCCGGAGTTCTACAAGCATCGGGCGACGTATGGAGGGACCATCCCCTGGGTGGGGAGTCACGCGTTTGACTGGATTCTCTATTTTTCCGGTGATGAGTTCGAGTCGGTCACAGCGCTTCAGACGGCGGAGGACAATGCGGGGAACGGGGATCTGGAAATTGCGGCGCTCTGCCAGTTCCGGATGCGGTCGGGGATTCTGGCGTCGGCGAGCATCGACTATCTTCGTCCCGGCAGTGCGCCGAGCCATGGAGACGACCGGGTCCGGGCGGCGGGAACCGAGGGGGTTCTTGAGGTCCGCGGAGGAAAAATTTTCTGGATCGGACCAGACGGCGAACAGATTCTGGAACCGGAGAAGCCGGATCGTCATCTGTTTTCCGATTTTATTCTGGAACTTTCCGGCGGACGTCCGGCCCTCGTCAGCGACCGGGAAACATTGGAACTGACTCGCGCCTGCCTGCTCGCCCGGGAAGCGGCGGACACCGGCACGAAAATTCTTTTTTAAGGAGCAGATCTATGAAAATCAAAGTTGCCCTGATCGGCATATCCGGCTACGGGAAGGTTCATTTTCAACATGTCTGCCGGCTGGTCCGGGAGAATCGGGCGGAAATTTCCGCGGCGGTGGTCATCAATCCGGATCAGGTTCCGAACGAACTTGCCGTGCTCCGGGAGATGGGATGCGCGATCTATTCCGGAACGGATGCGATGTTCGCGGACCTTTCCGGAAAACTGGATCTGGTCTGCATTCCGACCGGGATCGCGTTTCATGAACCGATGACGCTTCAGGCGCTGGCGGCGGGCGCGAATGTTCTGGTGGAGAAGCCTGCGGCGGGTTCGACGGAGGCCATCGAGAGGATGATGGAAGCGGAACGGAAATCCGGGCATTTTGTCGCCGTCGGTTTTCAGCACATCTATGCGCGGGAGATTCAGTTCATCAAGCAGTATCTTCTCTCCGGCAGGCTTGGAAAGATCCGGAGCGCGGTCTGCCGCGGAATCTGGCCGCGGGACGATCAGTACTACTCCCGCAACAACTGGGCGGGAAAACTGGCGACGGCGGACGGAACTCCGATTTTAGATTCGCCGATCAACAATGCATTTGCCCATTATTTGAATCTGGAACTATTTTTGTGCGGAGAGAAATTCGGCCGGTCGGCCCATGCCGTCTCCGTGGAAGGCGAGCTGTACCGGGCGCGTCCGGAGATTGAGACGTTCGACACCTGCGCCCTCCGCTTTGTCACCGATTCCGGGATCCGGATTCAGACCATGCTCACCCATACGGCCAAAACGATTGATCAGCCGGTGATCCGTCTGGACTGCGAACGGGGGAGCGTCTACTGGAAACTGGACGAGAGCTGGAACATCCGCTCCGCAGACGGGAGAGTCCTTTCCTCCGGTCTTGTCGAAGCCCCGCACAACGAGATGTTTTCGGATGTCGTACGCCGGATTTCCGGGGAGGAGGTCTTCTGCTGTCCGCTCGGGATCGCCCGGGAACACACCCACTGCATCGAACTGCTGACAAAAACGCTGCAGCCGAAACAGCTCCGCCATTCCGTCCACCGCGAAGCGGGAAACGGACAGTTTGTCCTGGAGAACGTAAACGAGGTGTTTGAAGAGGGTTACCGGCGGGAGCTGCTGCCGTCCGAACTGGGAATCCGCTGGAGCTGATCCGGCAGTTCGGAAAGACAGCTGCCGAGGTCGGAACGGCGGATGCGCCAGAGTTTCCCCATCTTCACAGCGGGAAGTTCCCCGCTGCGGAGCATCGCATACATCCGGGTCCGGCCGACTTTCAGGAGTTTTGCCGCCTCGGTAAAGGTCAGCAGCCCATCTTCGCCGGTGATCCGGACCGGCGAGGTGGACTCGTAAAAAGTCCGGGAAAAGGAAAGAATCACCTGAAGAGTCCCGCGCGCGAGGAGCTCGGTTTTCTTTGCGAAGAAACTGTCGAACCGGGAGTTCAGCGACTCCAGAAGGATCATGCCGTTCTCCTTTTCCGCATACCGGCGGAAGATCGGTTCTCCCCCCTCGTTCGGAAGATAGACGACAAAATCGCCGCTGCGCGGTTCTCTCACCGCACAGCGAACGGTCACACCGGGGGGGATCTCAGGCAGGAGCGCTCCGCCGGTCAGCAGATAGGAATGGATTTTTTTCCCGTCGCCGCGCATCCGGAAACGTCACCTTTCNNCGGCTGCCGCTTTCGGAAGCAGACTGCTTGCGGTGCATCCCGGCAGCGAGTTGCCTTCCAGAACCCAGACGGTGTCGTCTTTCCGGGAGATCAGCACATCGACCCGGAGCATGTCGCGCGCACCGACGGCATGATAGAATTTCAGCGCCAGATCCTGCGCCTCCTTCTGCGCCGCCTCCGAAATCCCCTCGGGCGGACAGAGATAGAGAGTCTCTCCATGGGCGTGTGTGTATTTTGCATCGTAATCGTACAACTTCCCGGGATAGCGGATTTCGACCAGCGGAAGCGCCTTTCCGTTCAGGATTCCGACCGTTGCCTCCACCCCGTCGATATACTGTTCCACGAGCGCCGGCCGGCCGTGGCGGAAGGAGAGTTCCAGAGCGGGGACCCATTCAGCCTCCGAACCGACCAGGGAGAGTCCGAACGTGGATCCCTCCTTCGGCGGCTTGACAATCAGCGGGAATCCGAGCTCGGCCGGACAGGGAGCGTCCAGCGAATCCACCACCACGCTTTTCGGATTCCGGATTCCGCACTGATCCATGACTTTTTTGCTGGCGATCTTGTCCATGATCGTCCGACAGGCGAGCGATCCGGATCCGACGAATTTCAGACCGGCGTTTTCCAGCATCTCCTGAAGGGATCCATCCTCGCCGAATCCGCCGTGGAGCACGGGATAGATCACATCGGCGGCGCGCATATCCTCCGTAACCTTCAGTTCCGTGATATCGTATTCCCGGACCTGGTGTCCGCCCTCTCGAAGCGCGGCGGCCACAGCGGCGCCCGATTCCAGGGAGACCGCCCGTTCCGCGCTGGTTCCTCCTTTTAAAAGAAGAATATTCAGAGGCCCGGCCGAAGCCTCCGCCATTTTCTGTGTTTCCATATTGACAAACCTCAATTCTGTCTTCAGCGCGATTCCGCATCCGGCCCTCACCCTGAGAGCCATTCGGGAGATCAGAGCCGCGCAGTCCGATTCCAACACCTGTTTTCCGGAACGATTGACGATCCAGTTCGCATGCTCCGAACTGACCTCCAAATTTCCGGACACCTCTCCTTTCGCCCCGCAGCGCTCCAGCAGACGACCCGCCGGAAGAGCCGCGGACGGATTCCGGAACACACTTCCCGCCGAACGTCCTTTCGGTGTTCGAAGCGCCCGTCTTTTCCTCTCCCGGGCAATCCGCTCCCTCTCCTCCGCCGGGTCAACCCGGTGGAAGCGGAAACGCGCACCGGTCACAATCGCATCCTCCGGCAGCGGAGATGTCCGATACCTCCACTCCTCCCGCCGGACCGGGACACGCTGCACTCTTCCGTTCCGGAAATACTCCACCTCGACGAGGAAATCCGCGATCTCCACTCCGTTTGCACCGGCATTCATCCGCAGAGCTCCTCCGACGCTTCCCGGAATCCCGGAAAGGGCCGCCGCACCGCCGATTCCCCGTTCCGCCAGCTGTTCCAGCAGAGTGGACAGACGGATCCCCGCACCGGCAAAGACCTCCCCCTCCCCCATCTCCGAAACATTTCGGAACCCGGCGCCGAGCCGGAGAAAACAGATCTCCAGCTCCGCATCGGAACCAATCAGATTGGTCCCGCACCCGATCGGGAAAAGAGGAACCGAACATGAATCGCAGAGCGCGGCAACGGAAAACAGTTCATCCATGGAATCCGGTTCGACGAGGAAANNCCCCGCCGCTCCGGCGCCCATGGATGTATATTCCGCCCATCCGGCGGAGAGATGGAACTTCACTCCCGGCAGTCTTTCCTCAAGGATGCGCGGGAGTTCCCTTCTCACTTCTTGTAGACCTTTGCAGGATCGAATACGCGCTCTCCGACCACGACCAGTTCTCCGTTTTCATATTTCCGGAAGAAGCAGGAATGATATCCCTCGTGGCAGGCGGCTCCGCCGATCTGTTCCACTTTGAAAATCACGGTATCGGCATCGCAGTCGACGTAGATTTCCTTGACCTTCTGGACATTTCCGGACTCTTCGCCTTTTCTCCAGAGTTTCTGACGGGAGCGGGTCCAGTAGGTGGCGTTTCCGGTTTTGAGCGTTTCGTTCCACGCTTCTTCGTTGATGTAGGCGAGCATGAGAACATCGCCGGTTTTCCAGTCCTGAGCAATTGCCGGGAGCAGGCCGCCGCCCTTTGCAAAATCGAGTTGAATCATTCTTTCTTCCTTGTTTCTGGTTATCGGAACACGCGAGAGTGTTCCGGTCTTACTTCTTAGCCGGGGTTGCCTGACGGATTGCGGCCGCATCGGCTTCGGCCTCTTCCTGCGCCTGAGTCTTCACCGTTTTTGCGGCGGGAGCGGCTGTTTTCCCATCCGTCGTCTTTGCGGCGGGAGCGGTTTTGACCTCCTGTTTGATCGGAGTGACCGAGCTGGGCGGAGTCTTCACTTCGCGGGCCGTTTTCGGTGCGGGCTTTGTGGGATCTTCCGCGCTGGCAGGGGCTTCCGGCTTCTGTTCCTGAACAACGGTATCGGCCTCCTGCGGCTTGGAGAGACGGATGAACAGCTTGTAGGCTTTGATTTCCGGGCTCGGAGCCATGGAGCCGAATCCAAGCTCCTCTCCGTATTCCGCCTCGAGATAATTCCAGGCGGGCTTTTTCCCTTCGGGCACTTCCACGCCCTTGTCGTTGTACCAGGCTACGCGATAGGCGATGTCGAGGGTTTCATAGGAGTTGAAAATCCAGTCCCACATGGAGTAGGTTTTGATCCGTGCGCGGATGAGCACTTTGGTCAGACCGTTCTCCGAGGGCCAGGTCCGGATGAATTCGACGGCGATTTTATCCTGGAGCGGCGTGTCGATGATCAAACTTTTCTGCTCCGTCTCGGACAGGGAAGACGGAGGCGGTTCCGTTGTCCCGCAGGCGGAAAAAAACAGCGGCAGAACGGCCGCACCGGCAAGAACGAGTTTTTTGCTGAGTTTCATCTTGATTCCTCCACAGTTATTTCAGGGAAAAGAAGCGCGCGGAACTGACGATTTTCAGTTCGGGGCAACCATCCAGTTTTTCCAGAGCCGAATCCGTATCATCGAAGCGGAAAACCAGGACCGCCCGGTTGTTGCTTCCGTAGACGGATGCGTACATGTATTCGACATTCAGTCCGCGTTCCTCCAGTTTCTCCAGCACGGTGGAGAGTCCGCCCGGGACGTCGCTGACCTCCAGAGCGATCACGTCGTTCACACTGACCGCGAAATTCTTCTCCTTGAGCACATCGTACGCCTTCTGCCAGTCGTCGATAATGAAACGGAGAATTCCGAAATCTTTTGTATCGGCAAGGGTCAGCGTCGTGATGTTGATTCCGGCATCCGCCAGCGCCTTGCAGGGACGGCTCACCGAGCCGGGTTTGTTTTCCACAAATACAGAGAGCTGCTTCAATTTCATTTCACACACTCCTTTCACGCTTTCCGGTTGGGTTCGTTCCGCAGGTCGAACACGCGCTTGGCTTTTCCTTCACTGCGGGGAATTGTATTGGGCGGGACAATCTTCACGGGTGCGCGGATCCCGAGAATCCGCTCCACCGAATGACAGAACTTATGCTGCAGCTCTTCCATCGCGCGGACCTTGTCGCTGACGGAATCCGCATTGACTTCCACCTCGATGAGCATATCGTCCAATCCGTCCTCCCGGCGGGTCAGGACGATCCGGTAATGCGGAAGGGCTCCTTCCACGGCGAGAAGTCCCGTTTCAATCTGCGACGGGAAGACGTTGACTCCGCGGATGATGAACATATCGTCGCTGCGGCGCGAGATCCGGGCGATTTTTCGGAGAGTCCGTCCGCAGGCGCACGGCTCGGAGATGATCCGCGTGATGTCGCGCGTCCGGTACCGGATCATCGGCATCGCATATTTGGAGATCGTCGTAAAGACCAGTTCCCCCTCTTCTCCGTCCGGCAGAACCTCTCCGGTTTCCGGATCAATGATTTCCGGGTAGAAATGATCTTCGAAAATATGAATCCCGTCGTGACAGCCGCACTCGACTCCCACCCCCGGTCCGCTCATCTCCGAAAGTCCGTAAATATCGAACGCCTCGATTCCGGACAGATCCTCGATCCGCCTGCGCATTCCCTCGGTCCACGGCTCCGCGCCGAAGAAGCCGACGCGGATCGGAAGATCCCGCAGATCCACCCCCATCTGACCGGCCTTCTCGCACAGATGAATGAAATAGGTCGGCGTACAGCAGATTCCCGTCACGCCGAAATCGCGCATCAGCATCACCTGCCGTTCGGTGTTTCCTCCGGAGGTCGGGACCACGGTTGCGCCGAGGGCCTCCACGCCGTAGTGGGCGCCGAGACCGCCGGTGAACAGTCCGTATCCATAGGAGTTCTGAATAATATCGCCGCGGTCGACTCCCCCCATTGCAAGTGCGCGCATCATGCAGCTGACCCACACATCAATATCCTCTTTGGTGTAGCCGACAACGATCGGTTTTCCGGTCGTTCCGCTGGAGGCGTGCAGCCGGACCACCTGTTTCATGTCCAGGGCAAAAAGGCCGAACGGATAGGTGTCCCGCAGATCCTTTTTCATCATGAACGGCAGTTTGGCAATATCTTCCAGTGAGCGGATGTCGGAGGGTTTCACCCCTTTTTCATCCATCCTCCGGCGATACACCTCCACGTTGCGGTACTCATGCTGAACGATCTTCTGAAGCCGCTGGAGCTGAATCTGCCGGAGCAGAGGACGCGGAATGTAATCCTGCGCACTGATCGGATTGTAATGTTTGGTCAGCATCGGTCTTCTCCCGTTATTTTACGAACGACGCGCCTTTGCGGAACGCCTCCTGATTGACCGTGAACAGTTTTTCATCGGGGAAGGTCTCCCGGATCAGCTGCTCCCAGATGGCGTCGTCGAACCGGAGATGGACATTCAGCGCTCCGAGCATNNGAGCATCGCCAGATTCATGCTGCGTCCCGGATCGTAATCCCCGAACAGCGACGGGGAAAGAAGCACTCCGCCCGGCTTGAGCAGATGGCGGAACACCTCCACCTGATCCTCCGCCAGCGAGACCAGATAATCGGCCTCCCCTTCCGGAATCATCGGACTCCAGACCTTCTTTCCGAACCGCACATCACTGCTGACGGATCCTCCGCGCTGACTCATTCCATGCAGTTCGCTTTTTTTCACATCGTATCCGCTGCGGAACGCGGCAACCGTCAGCAGATCGCTGGCGAGGATCACGCCCTGTCCGCCGATTCCGGCAAAAACCACATTGACCGTTTCCATGGAATTCATTTCGCGCCTCCGCTTTTCTTCTTTGCAAATTTTGCCATTTTCTTCATCTGCAGAATGCACGGACGTCTGGCGATAATCACGCTGAGATCGTTGGAGTTCAGACGTTCGCGGACCAGATTTTTGAACCGTTCCGGTTCCAGTGTGGTATCCAGCACATCGACATGGTCGGTTCCGCAGGCGCGGCAGAGCGCTTCCAGACTGACGGCGGTGGCGGGTTCCATATTCAGAAGATGTCCGGTTGCGGGATTCTCCTGAAGACCGGTCATCGCAGTGGTGGAGTTGTCCAGAATCACAACGAGGTGACCGCTTGCGGGACGGTTGTAGACCATCTCCACGATTCCGGTGATGCCGCTGTGCAGGAATGTGCTGTCTCCGATCACGCTGACCACCTTCCTGGCCTCCGCTTCCGGGAGCGAACGCCGGAGACCGAGACCCACGCCGATGCTCGCGCCCATGCACACGCAGGTGTCAATCGCGCTGAACGGCGGGAGTGTTCCGAGCGTNNTCGCCCGAAACGATGCATCCGAGATCGCGAAGCGTCTCGAACGTCTTGCGGTGCGGACACCCCGGGCACAGCTGCGGAGGACGGCCGGGAAGCGGCGCTTTCTCCGGATCGAATTTGCGGTCCAGCTGTTTCCGGACGCGGTTCACGTTGAGTTCGCCGAACAGCAGGGAATCGTCTTTGGCTTCGACCGGGATTCCGGCAGAAGAAACAGCATCCGCCAGGAAGCGGTCGCCCTCCTCCATCACCACGCACCGTTTGACCGACCGGGCGAAGGCGGCGATTTTCTTCATCGGCAGCGGCCAGGTCAGTCCGAGTTTCAGCACCGACGCGGACGGCATCGCCTCCCGCACATGCTGATAGGAGATTCCCGAACAGATCACTCCGATTTCCGGCGACGAAATCTCTTCGCGCTCCAGATCGGACGTCTCCGCGAACTTCGCCAGATCCTTCATTGTATTTTCGAGCCGCACATGCGCTTTTTTCGCGAAGGCGGGCACCATGACGTTTTTCTGCACATTCTTTTCATATTTTTTCCGGGGGACCGGCGCCGGCTTTTCGCCCAGATCCACAACGCCCTGCGAGTGACAGACCCGCGTTGTCATCCGGAGCAGGACTGGCACATTGAACTGTTCGGAAAGTTCGAATGCGCGGATGGTGAAATCATACGCCTCCTGAGAATCGGCCGGTTCCAGCATCAGCATTTTTGCCGCTTTCGCGTAGTTCCGGTTGTCCTGTTCGTTCTGGCTGGAAGCGAGGCCGGGATCGTCCGCGGAGACGATGACCAGTCCTCCGTTGACTCCGGTGTAGGTCAGCGTGAACAGCGGGTCCGCGGCCACGTTCAGCCCGACGTGTTTCATCGTCACGATGCTCCGTCCGGGTGCACTC
>DDJH01000190.1 GCA_002338895.1 Lentisphaeria bacterium UBA1829
CCTGCGGGACACGCCCGCGCCGCTGACCGGGAATCTGATTGAACACCAGCTCTGCGAAATCGGTTCCCTCGGCGCTCCGTTCGACCTGTTCCAGGAGGAGGATCTTCCGCTGCTGATCCGGAGCGGAAGAATCAGACAATACAAGTTCTGCCTGTTTCTGAACAGCGTGGCGATGCCGGAGGAGATCCGGCACCTTGTCCGCACCCGCCTTCAGAACTCCGGACGGACCCTTCTGTGGTTCTATGCTCCGGGCTACATCCGGGGAAAGAGCCGGAGCGCGGACTATGCGGAGGAGCTGACCGGCATCCGCTTTTCCGCTCTGGAAAGCGGAATCATGCCGATGCTGACCGAAACCTGGATCGGAGACCGGCGGATCAGCTATGGACTTTCACGGGCGGTCTATCCGCGCCTGAGCGCCAATGATCCGGACGCCGAAGAACTGGGATATTTTGTCAACGGCACAACGATTGTCGGACGGGAGACCGGAGATGGGGCCGCGCTGGTCCGGAAGGAGTTTCCCTCCTGGCGGAGCATCTGGTCCGCCTCGCCCGGGCTCCCCTCGTGTCTGCTGACGGAATTTGCGAAAGAGGCGGGGGTCCATCTCTTCTCCCGGCGGGGCGATCAGGTGTTCTACGCCCCCGGCTGGTTCGGGGTGCACAGCAAGAGGAGCGGCGAGTGTGAATTCCGTTTCCCGGAGGAATTTGAATTTGAAAATGCGATCACAAAGGAGCGCTGTCCGTGCGGGAAAGTTCTGCGACTGAAGATGAAGCGGGGCGAGAGTGCGCTGTTCCGTCTGCACCGGCCGGGAAGCGGGCAGGAATCGGCAGAATAAGCTGGAGAAGCGGAAACACTTGAAAAATCCATCTCCGCGGATATATTTTCTACAACGAATGCGGAGGAATTCATGGGACATCTGCTGACGGCTGCCGTCATTATTCTGCTGATTGCACTGCTGATTTCCGGACTGACCGGGGGAGGAAAAGAGGAGGAGATCATCTGTCCGAATCCGAACTGCGGGTATCGCGGACCGGGAAAGAGGGATGGAGGAAGTTCGGGATGTCTTCTTCTGATTCTGCTTCTCTGCGGGATCCTGCCGGGGATTCTGTATCTTCTTCTGTGCGGGACCCCTGGAGTGATCTGCCCCCGCTGCGGGATGCGGATCCGCTGACGGATTCCGCAGACTCCGGAGCCGCTTCCGATCCGGAAAGATCGTCCGTTCCGGCGGGAGAAAGGAGTTGGAAGTGTTGCAGAAAACGGTATTTGGAATTTGAAAACCTCCTGCGCAGTGCTATTGTACGCTCCATCAGGGGAAACGGGATCCCGGGGAAAAAGGGGATCCGGATTGAATCGAACGATGAAAAAAACGCGAATACTTCTGGCCGCCACCAGCGGAGGACATCTGACCGAGGGACTGGCCCTGTTCGGGAATCTTCCGGGGACCGAGCTGATTCTTTTTACGGAATACACGCCGCGCATGAAAAGCCTTGCATTCCGGAGCTATGGATATCGAAGGGTCCGGAGTCCGTTTCTGACGATGATTCCATCGTTTTTCAAGGCGTTTTTTCTGATTCTGCTTCTGAGGCCGGAGTGGGTGGTTTCAACGGGGGCGGAATGCGGGACAGCCGCCATTCTCGCGGCCAAACTGCTGTTCCGGAAGACGATCTTTGTCGAGACGGCGTCCCGGTACCGGACGAAAACGATGTCGGCGAAAATCTGCTATCCGCTGGTGGACCGTTTTTATGTGCAATGGGAGGAAGCTCTTCCGCTCTACGGGAAAAAGGCGGAATACATCGGAGGGATCCTGTGATATGATTTTTTCGGCACTCGGGACCAGCGAACCGTTTCCGCGACTCCTGAAGAAACTGGATGAACTGGCGGGACAGACGGATGAGGAGATTGTGGTTCAGACGGGAAAAACACATCTCGCGGTCCGCAACTGCCGGACCTTTGACTACGCGCCGTCGCTTCAGGAGTATTTTTCGAAAGCGCGCCTTGTCATCTCCCATGCGGGCCTTGGAGTGCAGATCGAACTGATGCGGATGCACAAACCGTTTCTGGTGGTGCCCCGCCTGAAACGGTTTGGAGAGCATTTTGACGATCATCAGCTGGAAAGCTGCGAGATTCTGAACAGACGCTACGGTGTTCGATATCTGGTGGACGTGGAGGATCTGACGGTGGATCTTCTGAACAGCGACCATCCGGTGATTCCTTATACGGAGGAAAATCTGAATCGTTTCCGGACGGGCATTCTCCGGGTGTTGAATCCGGAGGGGAAAGGAGATCTATGATCCGGCTTTTTTATTTCAAGAACAACTACGGGGATGATCTTTCGGCGTATCTGGTCTCGCGGCTTTCCGGGGAGGAGGTGGTCTCCTGCACCCCGCTGACGCTGAAGCGCTTTCTCCTGGACTGGATGATTCGCGGACGGGATCTTCTGTTCTTCAAAGGGTTTCACAATTTCTCCTTTTCCTATGCACGGAAGTCGCGGATTCTCTTTGCGGTGGGATCCATCATCGGACTGGGCAGGAGCAACTGCACGATCTGGGGATCCGGAATCACCTACGGGAACGATCCGATCGACCCTGCAATGGACATCCGCGCGGTCCGGGGACCGCTGACGCGCAGGCGAGCCGCCGAATGCGGATACGCCGGAGCGGAAAAACTGCCTCTCGGCGATCCGGGACTGCTGCTGCCCCTGGTCTATCCAAACCGGCGGAAAAAAGAGTGTCCGCTCGGACTGATTGCCCACAACAACGATTTTGCCGAATTCCGCCATCTGCTGCGCGGGAGAGAGGATACAATCCGTCTGATCTCCCTGCAGACCAGAAACCGGAGCGTGGAATCCATCACGGATCAGATCTGCTCCTGCGAACGGATTCTTTCCACCTCGCTTCACGGACTGATCGTCTCCCACGCATACGGAATTCCGGCGTTGCGGATCGCAAGCGGACGAATTCCGGGAGACGGAAGTAAATTCTCCGACTATTTTCTGTCGGTCGGCCTGCAGCCCTATCCGCCGATTCCGATGGAAGAGCTTCCCGGAATCCTCGAAAGCGGAGTCGACTCCCTGTTTGAGCGCCATGCGGATGTGTCACTTCCCCAAGCGGATCCGATTCAGGAGCGGCAGAAAGCACTTCTCGAATCCGCGCCGTTCCCGCTTCTTCCGGAATTCATGCGTCTGAAGGATGCGTTGAAATAGGAATCCTTCCCGGAGCTCCTCTGCGTTTTCCCCCATGTTCCTCCGTCCCGGCAGGCGGCCGGGAACGGAGCCGGAAAAAGTTTTTGAAAAAATTCCCCTTTCCCCCTCACCATCCTCTTGACAAAATCAGCGAGATGTGTTATAATTTTAAAACTGGGACAACCTAGGACAAACGAGATGACAAAAAACGGAAAAAACAGCGGGATACCGGAATCGAATTCCATTCGGCACTACGTGTTCGGGATATTGCGGACGGCGGGGAATGAAGCGGTCCGGATTCCGTCATCCTATGAACTGGCGGAACAGTTTTCCGTCACGCGGCGTGTAGCCCGGTACGAACTGGAACGTCTGCGCGACGAGGGGTACCTGATCGCCAAACCGCGAATCGGGATGTTCACCAATCCGCGCCTGAACCATATCTCGGCCACCCCGGTTCAGAAAGGCATGCCGCTGATCGGCATCATCAATGCGGACGGCAGTCAGTTCATTTACGGTGTTTCGGAAGCGCGGATGATGGGCCATTTTCACATCACGCTGGCGGAGGCGGGCTGCATGCTTCATCCGATCCGCTTCAGTTTCCATGACGAGGAAATGCGGATCCGGGAGCTGAAGAATCTGGGACTCGACGGAATACTCTGGCGAGTCTTCAACACCGCCTATCCCTCCAGAGAATTCATGAAACAGGTTCTGGCCTCCGGGATTGCGCTGGCGGTCGTCTCGGACCGGATTTATCCGGGGATTCCGCAGGTGCATCTTTCCTCGGAAGAGGCGGAACAGAAGCTGTTCCGGCACCTGAAAAAACCGGACAGAGTTTTCCAGATTGCCAATACAGGGGTCATGTCCCTGGCGGATGCCCTCATCCGGAAATGGGAACTCCCGGAAAAGGCGGTCCGCCGGATTGGGAAAGGGAAAGTGTTCCAGGAGACCATGGAGGAGTTCCGGGACATCATCCGATCCGAAAAACCGGATCTTCTGTTCTGCGACACTCTTTACGCGGAAACCCTTCCCCCGCTCTGCGAGGAACTCGGGATCGACTGCGAATTCATCACGGACAACGAGGTCAATCACACCCCTTCGCATCAGGAGTATGCCGGATGGTCGACCATTCCGGATGCGGAACAGGCGGCCCGTGCCGCCGTGGGTCTTCTTCTGAACCCGTCACAAAAAACCATTGTCATACAAAACAAACTCAAAAAGGGAGGCCGCTTCGTATGAAAGGACGAATCCATTTTACTTTGATAGAATTACTTGTTGTAATTTCTGTCATCGCAATTCTTGTCTCGCTTCTTCTTCCTGCGCTGAAGATTGCGCGGGAGAAGGCCCGCTCGGCGAGCTGTAACAGCAATCTGAAACAAGTCGGGCTTGCGCAGTTCCTCTATCAGAATGATTTTGACGGAGCCATTCTTCCGTACGGGATCGTTGCGGAAGACGGGGTCCTGCGGCCGTTCCAGATCCTGGTCCGGGATAAATACATCAACATGAAAACCATTCAATGTGAATCCACTCTGAGTACGACGCACGAATTTTTCCGTCTGTACTACAACAAGCGGCCGGAAGATTCCTGGTTCACAGCCTCGCAGTCCGGCTACTGGTGCAATGGAGGATACGGCATGAACTGGAAATTCGGATCCGAGGAGAGCGCCACCTATCAGGCGCATCGGAACACCCAGGTGAAACGCCCCGCCTCCATCCTATATTATGCGGAAACCAAGCACTACTCCTCCGAACGGCCCTTCTACATCGCCGTCGGCGGAGTCAACACGATCTCCCGTCTCTGGATTCAGCACAACGGGATCTGCAATCTTCTGATGTTCGACGGCCACACGGACTCCGTTTCCGGCGGCTCCAATCCCGATGTCTTCTACGCCCTTCCCAAGGTTGCCTATACCAACAGCGACACCGCTTCGGACGCGTGGCACCCCTTTAACTAAACCAGCAAAGGATTTCCTGTATGAACAAACTGTTTTCACTCCTCCTTCTTCTTCCCCTTCTTGTTTTTTCGGCACCGGATCCGGAACCGATGGTCGTGGTCGGGCACGCGGGCAGTCCGATTCCTCTTGCGTTTGAAAACGAGCCGGGAATCCGGAAAGCGCACGCCACATGGATCGGCATCAACGCGGACAAAATGGCACTGATTTTCCTTCCCCGTTCCGAAAAGTGGACGCGGGGAAGTTTCACCATCACACCGAAAAAAGGCGGACGTCTGAAATTTGAACTGAAAGCCGGAGCCGTCCAGCAGAACGGGAAAGACGTGGCAAAGGCCTGTCTGTTCGACGAGATCACCGTGAACGGGAAACCGATCCGCAACAGCGGCGCCGAAGAGGGCGAAGCCGGGTTCGGCTTCTACCGGGTTCCGAAAGCCCGGACAACGCCGGGAGGCGTCCTGTACGATCCCCGGAAAGCCGGAGCGGGGAACGCCTGTCTGGCGGCATGGAATCTCGGACCGGTGTCCTTTGTGATTCCGGTTGAACAGGACCGCCCCGTCACCGTGAGCTTTCTCTATCGGAACAACGGAGTTCTTCCGCCGCTCGACCAGCGGAACGAATACGTCCCTCTCTCTCTGACTCGGGCCGCGAACATGGGCTGCATCGACGAGAAGGCCGGAGACGGAAAAGGCGGATGGACCGACCAGGGGCCCGGCAAAGATCTCCGCACCCTCTCCTCCGGACTTCACACCGCGATGGAGATTCCCTTCCTCGTGGCGGATCCCGCCGCAAACAACGGCAGGAACTGCGTGATTCTGAAATCCATCCATTCTCCGTTCGGTTCGTCCGGCTTCACGNNNNATTCACGCTTCCGGTGAACCGGGTCTGCAACCGGATTGCGCTGATGACCGGAAGCGCCTGGGCGGAAAAAGGACACCACGCGGCGGATGTCCGGGTCCGCTTCGCCGACGGACGGACGGAAGAGTTTCCGCTGGTGACCGGGAAAAATCTCTGGGAATGGACCGATGTCCGCAAACGGATTCCCGAGGGAGCGCTGGCCTGGTCCGGAACCAACCCGGACGGAGCGGTCGGCCTCTACGCCTGCACGCTGAAACTCAAACAGCCGGGACGGGTCCGCGATGTGACCATCCGCCCCGTTGCGGGAACCCCTGTTGTCACGGGAATTTTTGCGGTCACGGCCGCGATGGTCCGCAATGAAACGAAATCCCCGGCGGAAACGGCGGAATTCCGTCTGCGTCTGGACCGGGAGAGTCCGTTCATTGCTCTTCCGCTCGATCTGCTGATCCCGGAGATGAGAAAAAAACAATTCCCGGTCGCGGAGTTCTTCCGGGACGAGAACCTGCCGCGGATCCGTGTTCTGGATGCAAAAGGACGCCCCCTGCCCTGTGCGATCGCCCGTTTTCAGCGGAAGCTCTCCCCGGTCATTCTGATCGGAGCCGGGGAGAAAACCCGGGATCTTGTCCTGAAACTGGGCGATACGCCGGACACTCGCGTTCTCCCGCCGGCGGAGGCGCTGAAGCAAATCCGGGGATCCGTCCGGAACGAGGTGGACGATGCGGAGTGGAAAGAGGGGATCCTCCTCCGTCTGCACGATGCAAAACTCCGCGGAGGCGGAATCATCCGGGATACCGATTCCTTCTACCGGGAGGCGATCGACTTTGAACCGGAAAACACCGAAGCGGTTTTCACATTTGAACTGGATAAACCGCGAACCGTGAAACTGTTTGCGAATCTCCGTCATCCGGCGCCGAAATCGCAGGCGAACCGGGTTCGGACGTCGATTGACGGGAAGCCGTTTATCATCGTCGGAGGGGTGTACTACAAGAGTCTGGCCTACTTCTGGACGGGAGGAGAACGCGTTTCTCTTTCCGCAGGGAAACATACGATCCGTCTGTGGATCCCCGCCAAAAAAGAGGAGCGGAAAGGGCTGGAGCTGGCTTCGTTCTACCTCGGATTCGGCTTTCATGCGCCGGAAAGCGCCGGATTCGCGGACGAGATGGAGGGGCTGCGCAAAGCCGGATTCGAGATTTTCGGGGACGACAGGCGTTCTGTCGCATTCCAGTCCATTCCCTCGAAAGACCGACTGTCGCGGATTCTGAATCCGAGCCGCTCCTGGCCCGATCTCTCCTCGCTGGTGAACAATGCGATCGACCGCCGCGGAGCGCTCCGTCCGGACGGGAATTTCATGCGTTTTTCCGACGGCACCGAACTGCCGTTTCTCTGGGGCCGCAACATCGATCAGCGTGAATTCTACGAGCTGTGGAAAACCAATCGTCTGGGCTCTCCCGACGGCGAAGGCATCGACCGTCTGATGAAGCGGTACAAGGAGCTCGGCATCTCCTCGCTGCGGATCTTCTTCTCCACGATGCCCGACGGCGTCTGGTCCAACATCAACAACATCCCGATGAGTCTTCTGGACTCGGAAAAGATGATCTACCGCCCGGATTACCTTGAACTGTTCCAGCGCCTGATCGGTGCGGCGCACAAACACGGACTCTATTTGAAGATCACGTTCGGCGCGTTTTCCTGGGAACTGCGCACCATCTCCCAGGAGATGCAGGCGATGTTCTATCATCCGGAAATGATCGCCCGGCGCAAGAAAATCATGGAGATGCTTCTGAACCCGCCGAATCCGTTCCGGAACAACATCCGTCCGGCGGACGATCCGACCGTTCTGATTCTTGAAATCGAAAATGAATGCAACTTTCTGGGCGGCGGCTTCGGCCGGCGCGCGCTCTGGCAGAACATGAAGCCGGAGGACCGCAACATCCTCTACCCGATCTGGCACGACTATCTGAAACGGAAATACGCCACCATCGACAAACTCCGCGAACAGTGGGGACGAATCCCGCTGATCGCCGGCAAAACGGAAGTCACCTTCGACAACATTGAATTTCCGCCGACCGGCGACGCCTCGAAATGGGGAAACGACTCCTCCGGCTTTCAGGTGAAAATGGACGACCTTCGCGTCACGGAAGCCACCTTCGGCAGAGAAACGACCAGCGACCCGGTCGCCTCCGAAGGCTTCGAATTCATGTATGAGCTCTACAGCTCCTACCTCCGTCAGATGCGCGACCATCTGCGCTCCCTGGGCTTCCGCGGCATCATCACCACCTGCGGACCGGACACGGAGAACTACTATGTCCAGCGCGCCGCGGCAAACCGGGAACTCGACGCCGTCTCGGGCGGAACCGGATACTGGAACCGGACCGGTTACGGATTTCTGAAATCGCTCTCCTGGCTTGCTCCGCTGGTCTACGCGGCGGCGCCGGACAAACCGGTCATCGCCCGGGAGTACGGTCCGAATCTTGCCTGCGAGAACAGCTGGTGGGGCTGTCTGATCACCGCCGCGGTGCAGAAGGCAATGGGCCAGCCGTATCTGTACGACTTCTCCGCCTCGATTCCGGGTCCGGACATCACGCCCGACTACCTCTATCCGGAGGACGCCCACGAACAGCGGAGCATCGATCTTCTCCACGAGATGCACTTCTACTGCACGATGGCCAATCTGGCCGCGGCGATCGCGGTCCGGTCGGAGGAACTGACGCCGCCGCCCTTCCGCATGGAGATCGCCTATCCGCTGGACCACGTGTTCTACGCCGCGCCGTTCCGCGGACTCAACCGGATGACCTTTTCGGACTTTGTGCCGTTTCTGTATACGGCGACCCGGGTCCGGACCTACGAGGGACCGTATCGCTGGAATGCGGATCTGGTCGTCAACGAGCCGTCGATACCGAGCGGCGACTTCAGCAAGGCAAAACACCTCTTCCGGATCCGTCCCCACTCGCTCCGGGACCGCTGGGGCAAACCGGCGGACTCGTACCTGAAGGGGAAAACCTTCTCCGCGGAGGGATTCCTCGACACGCAGGCGGAAAAGGACGCTCTCTATGATGCGATCGTCCGTGCGGGCGCAAAGATGCCGGTGACCAAAGCGGAGTTCTGCAAGGTCTGGCGCGACTGGCGGAAAAAACTTGAAATCGACACCGGCGCCGGCACGTTCCGCGGCGAGACATCCACCTGGGGCGCGTTCATCGGCGATCTTGCGCACGGACCGGAAAAAGCGCCGAAACAGTTCCGTCCCTCCGGAAGCGGCGACGCATGGAGCTTCTTCGGCCGTCTCCCGGCATACGATCTGTTCCTGGCGGTGATGAACGGAACGGTCGACCTACACGACACGTCGCGTCTGACCTGTCTGATGCTCGGCTCCTCCGATCTCACGCTTCGGGACGGCGGAAAAACGCTGATCCGCCTGGAGTCCGGCTCCCCCGTGAATGTCGGCTTCAAAACGGAAGAGCGGAGTCTTGCATCCGCAAAAAAGATCTTTGTCACGTTCTATCGGACGAAATCCTGTCAGCTTCCTGCGACCGTCACCTTCGGCCGCCGCATCCGCTCGGTGACCGCCCGGAATCGCGACGGTGCGGAACTTGCAAAAATTCCGCATACGGAGTATAGTTTCCAAAACCTCTGGAGAAAAGGTCATCTGATCTCCTATTACGAGGTTGTTCTGGGAGAATAAACCCGATGTACGGCATTGCAGAAAACCGAATCCGCGAAATCCCGGAGAGACGTCACGGAGAGTATGTGAATTCCAAAATCACTCCGCTCTTCCGTTCCGCCCCCGGAACGTTTGTGAAGGAAGAGGATGCCGTCCGCGGAAAAAAAAGGATTCCATTATGAAATTCACTGTATGGCTGAACGGGAAAGAACTCCCTGTTCAGAAGGCACGGGTCTCCGCCTTCCCGCTCAACCGGGTCTGGCCGGGGAAACAGCGGGACATGGATCAGACGGAGTGGACGGAATTTGTCTCCTTCGATCTGGATTGCGAGGGGAAAGGAGAGCTGGAGATCCGCTCGGACGAAGGGAAGATGGAATCGGTGGAGATCCGTCCTCTTGCCCAGGAAATCCCGATGGAACGGACGGAGGGGGGAATCCGTCTCCGTCTCGGGGAGCCGTGTCAGTTCACCGTCGAGGCGGGGGACCGGCATTCTGTGCTGCATGTGTTTGCCAATCCGCCGTTCCGCTATGAACATGTCCCGGGAGAACTCTACTTCGGACCGGGAGAACATCACGCGGGAGTGATCGAACCGGAGGACGGACAGACGGTCTGCATCGACGAAGGCGCGGTCGTCTACGGAGCGATTCTTCTCCTGAGGAAAAAGAATGTCCGGATTGTCGGCCGGGGGATTCTGGACAGTTCGGAGCTCTGCCGGGGCAACGACTGGAGCAAGGGGGAGCCGGAGCTCTCCATCCGGATCCGCGAACGGGGACTGACTCCGCGCGATGCGGCCTATTCCAGCGGATTTGTCGCATTCGGCTGCACGAATCTTTTTGTGGAGGGGATCGTTCTCCGCGACGCGCCGTTCTGGGCGGTCATCGTGCGGAACAACTGCCGCAACGTCGTGATCGACAACATCAAGCTCATCGGCATGTGGCGCTACAATTCGGATGGAATCGACATCTGCGCGTCGCAGAATGTCACGGTCCGCAACTCGTTCATCCGCTCCTTCGACGACTGCCTTGTCGCCCGCGGCGCGCATCTGGACGGTGAAGACACCCCCCTTCAGGACATTCTGTTTGAAAACTGTGTCCTCTGGTGCGACTGGGGCAAAGCCATGGAAGTCTGGAACGGGAAACACCCCTTTCCGATCGAACGGGTGGTTTTCCGAAAGTGCCGGATCGTTCATCTTTCGGCGATTGCCATGGACGTCACCACGTGGTTCGGCTCGGCCGACACGCGCATCCGGGACATTCTGTTCGAGGAGATCGAAGTCGATCGGGACAAAACCTACTTCGCACTGCAAATTCAGAATTCGGAGGAGGAGCGGTATCTCTGGAAAACGGATGCGCACCCGAAACTGATCGCCGTGAACTGTGAGCGCCTCGGTCCGGACCTCGGCAACCAGGCGGTCGGCCGGATGGAAAATCCCGACGACTACCATCTCCGCTACGACGCGATCACATTCCGGAACATCCGTCAGATCGGCGAAGGAGAAAATCTGGGGACCCATCTGGCCTCCCTTCCCGGCTTTCTGGAGATCCATCATCTCTCTCTCGAACAGGTGGAAACGGACCGCATCCTTTTGGAAGGACATATCAACAATTTGAATATCAAGGAGTTATAGAGTAATGTCAACCACCGGCAAATACACCGTTCAAATCCTTCGGGATTGGACACTTCGGGTCCGCGGTCCGGCGAACTTCGAACAGGAGATCACCCTTCCGCCTCCCCGGGGCAGACGCATCTCCGGGGAACGCCATGAGAAAATTCCGCTCTTCACCGAACGGAAGTGGNNCTGGCCGATGAGTGCTCCATCTCGTGCATTCTGGATCCGGCCTCCGTGAAAATCGTCCGGGCCGACGGAACCGTTCTCCGAAACGGAGTCGACTACTATCTGGATCCGGTCTGGGGCGCGTTCGGCCGGATTGCCGGATCGGCATTCGGGGAAGAGGACTCGGTGTTTGTCTCCTATCGCTATTTCCCGCAGAGAATCGACTCGATCGTGGTGCGGGACGGCCGTCTGCTCCGGAAGCAGGGGACCGTCAACGGAGCCAATCCGCTTCCGCCGGAGAGAAGTGCCGGAGAGGAGCTGGTCTGCAACATTTTCTTTGACCGTCCCCGCCGTCACCTTTCGGATGAGATGCTCTTTCCGTTTCTGGAATCCTGGCCCGGGAGCGCATCGGCCGGATCTGCGGAACAGCTTCTGCCGAAAACGGTTGCAAAACTCCGTTCCGGGGAGCATCTGCGGATTCTCGCCTGGGGCGACAGTGTCACGGCCTGCCACTTCATCCGCGAAGAGAAGAACCGCTGGCCGAACCGTTTCGTCGCTCTTCTGCAGGAGCGCTTCCCGAAAGCCGACATCGAACTGATCAATCTCGGCTGGGGCGGCAAAGCGATCAACACCTTTCAATGCGAACCGCCGGGTTCTCCCTACAACTACGAGGAGCAGGTCGTGAACTCCGGCGCAGATCTCGTTCTCCTTGAGTTCGTCAACGACGCCTATCTGACGATGAAACCCGAATTCGACCGGATCTACAACCGCGTACGCGATGATTTCAAAGCCCGCGGCATGGAACTTCTGGTCTTCGTTCCCCATCCGGTCCGCCCCGACTGGATGGATCTCCCTTCCCAGAAGGGAATGGAGAAGGATCCGAGACCGTATGTCAACTACCTCCGTGAATTTGTCCGGGAAAACCACTACGCCTGCGCGGATCTTTCCTCCCGCTTCCTCCATCTCTGGAAGGAGGGAATCCCATACAACACTTTGATGCGCAACAACATCAATCACCCGGATCAGCGGGGCTGCGATTTCTATGCAGAAGAGGCGGCGGCTCTGTTCCCGGAGCGGTAACAAAAGACAGAAATCCATGTTTCCCAAGGAGTTATAATAAAAAAATGAGCGATGCAAACTTATCCCTGCTCTCCCGTTCCAGCTGGATCTGGCCGGAAGGGAATTTCTATCTGAACAACTGCTATGCGCAGTTCCGCTATGACTTTGAACTGGAGGAAGTTCCGGAGAAGGCGCCGTTTCTGATCAGTGCGGACGAGTTTTACCGTCTGTATGTCAACGGGCGTTACATCTGCCGCGGGCCTGCGCGCGGCTATCAGGAGTCGTGGCCCTACGACGAAGTGGATCTGAGCGCCGTCCTGCGGAAAGGACACAACTGGATCTCCGTGGAGGCGTACAATCCCGGGCTCGGGACCTTCCAATACTGCTTCCACGATCTGGCGGGGATGATCTGCGCGGCGGACTGGAACGGAGTGACGATCCAGAGTTGCAAAAAGGACTGGAAGATGCGGCGCTCCCCCGCGAACAACCCCAATGTCGCCCGGCTGAGCACGCAGATGGCGTATCAGGAGGACTACAACGCCGGAGCCGACGATCTCTCCTGGATCGAAAGTCCCGTTCCACCCGACTGGACCGAGGCGGCGATGTTCCGCTGGATGGGGGAGGAACCCTTCGGCAAGGCGCCGTATTACTCCATGGAAGAGCGCGGGATTCCGATGCTCCGGGAGACTCTCTCCGCACCGGAAGCGATCGTCTCCTACGGCAGCGGCACGATGCGCAGCGGCTTTGAATCCGCCTTCAACCTCGCATGGTTCTGGGAGGACGGGGAACGCCAGACCGTCGCGGACTGGCACACGAACGGCACACCGTATCCGGTTCAGCGTTCGGAGGATTCCCTCTCCTTTTCCGTCGCACCGCAGAAGGAGGGCACCTTTCTTGCGCTGACGATCCGTCTGGACCGGATCCGCATCGGAACCTTCGAACTCGAGATCGACAACGGAACCGGCTGCGAAATCGCCGATGCGCTGTTCTATCAGTACCTTCCCGACGAGCAGCCCGTGGATCTTCCCCCTATCGGCTACGGCGGCATGGTTGCCCCCGCGGTCCGTCTCCGAGCGGCGCGGGGAAAGAGCCGGCGCATGTTCTTCCCGGTTCTCGGCATGCACTACATTGTTCTGGTGCTGCGGAACGTCCGGACGGAGCTGAAAATCCGGACGAGCTTCCGGAACGCGGAGTATCCCTTCCGGATGCGCGGCCTTTTCGAGACCTCCGACCGCGAACTGAACGCCATTCACGCGCTCTGCCGGACCACCCAGCAGATCTGCGCGGAGGACGCCTATCTGGACACCCCGTGGCGGGAGCAGGGCCAGTGGTGGGGCGACGCCCGCATCCAGGGACGCAACACCTTCTTCCTAGATGGGGACACCCGCCTGCTGAAACGGGGAATCCGTTCCATCGCGGGCCAGAAGACCCCCTCCGGTCTGACCATGGGAGTCGCCCCCTGCTGCCGGGAGACCTGCATCCTGCCGGACTTCTCCCTCACCTGGCTCCTGACCATTTTCGACTACTTCTGGCAGACCGGCGATCTTTCCCTGTTTCACGAACAGCTTCCGCGGATGGAGCAGGTCCTTGCCTATTTCTCAACGCCGGAAGCACGCGCGGAAAACGGACTTCTCCAGTACGACCCCCGTTTCTGGCTGTTTGAAGACTGGGCGCCGCTTCCGAAACGCGGCTGTCCCTGTTTTCTGAATCTTCTTTATCTTTACACGCTCTCGCACCTGATCCGTCTGTTCCGTGCGGGCGGACTGGAGAAGCGGGCCGGAGAGCTCGAAGAAGAACGCCGGATCCTGCAGCAGAAGATCCTTGCGGCGTTCTACGACCGGGAGAGCGGGCTCTTCCGGGCCGGACTCGAAGAAGACGGAACCGCAGTTCCGGAACCGCCCTCGCTCCACGATCAGGTTCTGGCGATCCTGAACGCCCTGGTGCCGGAGGCGTATCCGGCGATGATCCGTCAGCGGCTGCGTCCGTTTCTGCTGGACGAACCGTGCGACTTTGCCGTTCCGACCTCCTTCTGGTGCAACTATCTGTTCGAAGCGGCCAAGCACGTCGGCCTGGAGCGGGAGACGCTCGACTTCATCCGCCGCCACTGGAGCCGGATGCTTCCTTCCGGAGGAACATGGGAACATCTCAACTGGAACCGTTACGACGGTCAGTCGTGCTGTCACGCCTGGAGCGCGCATCCGGCGTATCATCTTCCGGAACTTCTGGGCGGCATCACGCAGCTGGAGCCGGGCTGGACCCGTTTCCGCTGCGTTCCGAATCCCGATCTTCTCCCCGAATCCGGCAGGATTCTTCTTCCGCTTCCTCCCGGCGACTTCATTCTTCAATGGGACCGGGAATCCGGCATCTCCATGACCGTTCCTCCGGGCTGCATCGTGGAAGGCGCGGAAACCGACGCCCGCAACGAAAGGAGATAACGACGATGAGAAGAATTCATTTCCTGTTTCTCTCTGCCCTTCTGGGCGTTTTCCTGATCCCGGCAGACGCCGTTGAACCGGCGGCCCCGGTCCGGCGGAACGCGGGGATCTGCTTCCGCTTCGACGACAACCAGCCGCTGCAAAACTGGAAGGCCATCGGCGAACTGTTTGAAAAACACGGGTTCCGGATGTCCCTTGCCATTGTCTCCCAGGATCTGAACAAGGAGGCGGCGGAGACTCTCCGAGAGCTCTCCCGCAAAGGACACACCCTTCTGGATCACCTCCCGAATCACGCCGTCTACCATCTCCGTGCGCATACGCAGCAGGAGTTTGAGGCCTTCTCCAAACTTCCGATCGTCGACCATGTGGATCCGAAAAGCCGGACTCTCTATTTCAAATACGAGCTTGACGCGAACCATCCGGGCCGGAAACCGTTCCGCGGAGAGATCCGGAACGGGGAGCTGATCGGCTATCCGGAGTCCCTGCGCCGACACCTCAGCTTCACGCGCAAGGTCCTGATCCCCTCCACCGGCAAAGTCTACGGCATCCTGATCCGGGACGGAAAGAAAATGATGCACAGCTTCTGGTGGGAGACCATCGACATCCCGGACACAAACGGTCCGACCGACATGGTTCTTCTTCCGTTCAATTCCGCCATTCAGCCCCCGGACGCCCTTCTCCGTTTTCTGGCGGAGCGGACACGGGAAAATTTCCGGTCCGCAGGTCTTCCGCTCCCGCGCACCTGGGCACAGCCCGGCGGCTGGGAGTGTTTTGTGGAGCCGGAGCGGATCGCCCGGATTTACGGCAGGGAGTTCGGCTATCTCTGCGGGAGCTGTGTGCCGCGCGCAACGGCGCAGACCTGCTGCTACAATGAGCCGGACCCGGCGATTCAGCGTTTCTGCATGCGTCCGGACTCCACGTCGCCGGACAACCGGGGCACATTCGCAGAGATGAAAAAACGCATTGCCGACGCAGTTGCCCGTCATGTTCCGACCGTGTTTCTCTCCCATCTGCAGATCCGGCGCTTTCCGGGCGGACGGGAGGCGTTTTTCCAAGGCTACGACGAACTGCTTGCATGGGTGAAACAGCACAACATCCCGGTCAAGACACATGAACAGTGGGCGGTAGAGCTGTACGATCATCCGTCTCTTCCACTGGAGGAGGTCATGCCGCCGCTGACCGTCGACCGGAACGGAGACGGAATTCCGGACGGCTATGATCTGAAAAACGGAGCGAAGTCCGATCTCCGGACCGGCCGCGTCTCTCTTCCTGCGGGCGGACGCCTTCAGATTACAAATCTCGGGGGGATTGATCGGGGCCCCGGCCGTTTTTCCGTGGAAGTGAAAGGTCCGGCCGGCGCGCTGGTCACAATCGAGTTCCGCTACATGATCCGGAACGGGAAGCCGAGTGCGGAACGGAAAACCTTCCGTCTGAAAGGCAACAGCTGGGAGAGCTGTTCCGGAACGCTTTCGGTTCCGTCCGGAGCGGTCACGCTCCACTATACGCTTTCCGCCCCGGAGGCTCCGATTGAAATCCGTTCTCCGAAGCTGAAAAGCGACAGCCGCTCCTGACCGGATCGGAGAACGGCTCCGTCATCGGCGCCTGCCGCCCCCGGATGGAACGGAACTCACTGCGGCGGGAAAACCCGGAGCGATGTTTTCGGAAGATGCAGAGCTTTCCGGGTCGTCTCCATCGCGCGGAGATAAAAAGCCTCCGTCCGCCGGAAACAGGCCGGAAGATTCTCTCTTTTCCAGTTTTCCCGCAGGAACTCCAGATCCTCCTTCATCCGCGCCATGCACTCGTCATACAGGCGGATCTGCGGTTCGAGCTCCTTCTGCGTGAACCAGATTCCGCCGGTGTTGTGGGCATGCAGGAAGCAGAGTTTTGCGCGCAGGGCCGTTGCGAGAACCCGTTTTGAAAGGGCTCGGAGATCGGAAAACAGCTCCGGCTGGGCTGCGTCAGCGGAAGACGCGGAGTCGAACCATGCGACGGCGGAACGGACATCCCGGATCAGCTGTTCCAGTTTGTCCGGATCGGTCATCCCGGCGCCGAGACAGAGTCCCCGCGAATCCGGGTCCTCCAGCAGACGGGCCGGCAGCAGCGGACCCCGGTAGAGGAGTTCCGGACGCCAGTATCTTGTTCCTCCGGCATCGAGGAGGATCCGGAAAGCGGCTCGGAAACCGTCGTCGCGCCGGTTCAGGATCAGCGATTCGGCATCGGCGATGAAATCCTCCTGCGAATAGTCGGCATTCCCGAACGCCTTCAGCGCATAGACGGTTCCGAGAATGGTCAGGACATAGGGATTGACATTCTCATACGATCCCCAGTCGGAAACGACGAACGCTTCCGCCTCCGCACCGAGCTCCCGCCAGATTGCCACATTTTCCGACAGGCGCTCAAACGGCAGAAAGACATATTCCGCCATATCGTTTCCGGTCACCCAGAACCGATGGCCTTCGACTGCCGCGGCGTGGCGGCAGTAGTGGTAGTTTTCCACCTCATAGACCTCGTTTCTTCCACAGTACGCCCAGTTGACCATCACGATCTCCTTTGAAAGCAGCGGACGCAGTTTCGGATAGACGATCGATTCATCGGCATAGAAGAGCATGGTTTTGCCGAGCGGACGGAGAAAGGCGGCGATGTCGTTGACATAATCGGCGAATGTCTTCTCCAGTCCGTGCTTTTCCAGATAGGCGCGGCTCCGGCCGAGTCCGAGATCGAACGCCTCGTCGCCGCCGCAGTGGACGTAGTCCGAAGAGAAGTATGGGATGACCTCTTTCAGGTACATTTTCATCTTTTCCCGGAATTCCGGCTGATCGATCCGGCAGCAGTGGCCGCCCTCCGGGATGTCGCGGTATTTCTCCATCTCCGGAAGCGCCAGAAGATTCTCCAGATGGCTGAGAATTTCAAAATGCGGAATCAGTTCCAGTCCGAGCGCATCCGTACAGGCGCGGATCTGTGCCAGATATTCCGGGGTAACCGGATTTTCTCCTGCGCCCACGGCGGGAAACACCGAGTTCTCCACCACGTTCTCGAGATAGAGCTGCACGCCGTCCAGTCCATACGGGCGGAGAAGTTCAAGGTGTCGGGCCACCGTCTCCGGGCGCGGGACTCTTCCCCGAGCAATATCGTATTGAAGAATTTTTTTCATAAGAACCACCCTTTTTTGATGTTCCGGATACTATATCCATTCCTCCCGGAAAAACAATTCCGGATCTCATCTTTTCCGATCTTTTTCATCGGATCCAGAACACCGGGAGAAACTCCGGAGCAAAATCCTGATTTTTATTCGGAAATCTTGATTTCCCCCTCTTGACAAATCTGCTCAAATAGAGTATAATTATTGATACAAACATATTTGTATAACTATTTTTGTATGGAGTTGCAGCGAATGGCGGCGGAACGGAAAATACGACGGATCACCCTCCGGGATGTGGCACGGAGCTGCAATCTGTCGGTTCCGACAGTTTCGCAGATTCTGAACAACCGCGCCTCGAATTTCAGTTCCGAGGAGACGCGGCGGCTGGTGCGGGAAACGGCGGAAAAACTCGGCTATCAGCCGAATCTCGGGTACAAGCTCATGCGCGGAATCAGCACAAAGACCGTCGCGCTGATTATCGGACATGCAAACATGAAAGATCTCGAATACGTCCGTCAGCTGATCTTCATGGTCCTGGAGCGTCTGAGCCGTGAAGGATACGCCGTATACATCGAGACCATGCCATTCGACTGGTCCAAGCGGGCGGGCATCATACGGAATCTCATCCAGCGCGGAGCCGAGCATTTCATTTCCATCAACAAGCCGTGTGAATGGGAAGATCTTGAGTTGTTCAAGGAAAAAATGGGCATCACAATGATGTGCGTTTTTGAAGAATATAAGCATTCGATTTATGTTGATATTGAAAAAGGAGTCTCAGAACTTCTGGAACACTGTCTGCGACAGGGCTGTAAAAAGATTCGAGCGGTGATTCCGTATGACAGGGCTCGACTCAGTGCGCTGTGCAAGGTCTTGAAACTCGACGAAGAGGAGGTGAAATCCATCATCTGCCACTACGAAATTCCCCGCACGGATTCTCCGGAACAGCAGCTGGCTGTGCACATGGCTCTGGGATATGCCAGGACAAAGGAGCTCTTTGAAAAGGAGCCGGATACCGATGCGGTTCTCTATCTGACCGATTATTTTGCAATCGGCGGAGCCAACTATCTGCGGGAAACCGGACGCGTGATCGGCAAAGACGTCCGCCTCATGGCGTTCAACGAAACCCTCCCGGTACAGGCGTATCCGTATCCGATTTCCTCGGTTTCGCACAATCTGAAGGCGATTGTCGACTGCATCATGGAAAACTTCACCAAACGGGACGACGGCATTTTCCGGATTGATCCGATCCCCCATTTCAGAGATTGAACCATAGAAAAACCAGACAGAGGAAAACAATGATGATCCAGAGAAATCCACACAAATCACGAAAGAAGAGGACTGTTAATTTTACTTTGATAGAACTTCTTATAAAGACAACTTGTCAAATATACTTATATGCAGTATATTAGCGATGACAAGAAGAAAAGCGAAAGGAGATTTGAGCGATGAAAGCGTTGATCTATGCACGGCAGAGCAGCGGGAAGGATGATTTTTCGGAGTCTGTGGAAGCACAGATTGCCAATTGCAAGAAACTGGCAGAAAAAGAAAAACTTGAAGTCATTGGCATTTANNGAAATTGCCCGGCTTGACAAAGCCTATATGAATTGGAGTCTTACACAAAGCACGAAAAAAGATTTCCGCCTGGGGCTGAGTCAGGTATTGCTCAAACTTTCCGAGGTTGATGTCATACTGGTTAATGAACTGACTCGGTTGTATCGTCCGATCAACGGAAGCTTTCTGGAAGGACACATTAATCAGCTTCTCAAGGAAAATAATGTCAAAGTTCTACAGGTTCAGGGCGGGACCATTGATCTGACCAAGTTCGATCAGCAGTTGATTACGCTGATCAAAAATCAGATTCTTTACGAGGATTTGCAGAAAAAACGGCAGAACAGCATCAACGCTTTTCGGATCAAGAAGGATAGCGGCAGACTATGCAGCGATGCGAAAATGTATGGTATTCGCTATCTCGGCAACGGAAAAATTGAGGTGATTCCCGAATGGGTTGAAATCATTCGTTTCGTCTATGACAATATTTGTGCCTCTTCTGCAG
>DDJH01000235.1 GCA_002338895.1 Lentisphaeria bacterium UBA1829
TCCAGATAGACGTCGCGGCAGAAACGGTGGAAGAGCTCCTCCTGATTCTGTTTCGTGACGGAGATTCCCCGTTCCATGCACCGTTTCTGAAAGACCTTCTGATAGAACTCCCGGATTCCGGGTCCGCAGCGCTGCTGAAGGAGGAAGAAGATCGAATTCTCGTTCAGGATGCTGATTCCGATGAATGCCGGATCTTCCGCCCAGCTCAATCCCGTATAGACATTGCGGTGTGTCAGCAGCGGCCGGACCCACTCCTTGAACCGGGAACGGACCTCGGGGGAGATCATGACCATGGCTTTGTATTCGTACCCGGGAGCCATGCGCGGCAGATCGGGGAACTCCTCGGGGGCGGGCTGACGCGCCGTATAGAGATCGGTTGTCAGATAGATTCCGTTCCGTTTCAGGGCGGCGATCAGATAATCCAGCTGATCCAGTCGTTCGGGAAGGATCCGGTGAGAGTCTTTCCGGTTCGTCCGATCGACGAGATCGCGGTCGAAATGGTGCAGACGGACCGCGTTGTAGCCGTTGCGCGCCAGACGTTCCGCGATCCTGTCGCAGTCTTTTCTGCTCATATAGAGAGCCCAGAAGGAGATGTTCGTTCCATAAAAACGGACGGGGTTCTTCTGCTTTTCAAACTGGAAATGTCCGTCGGGAGTCACCTGCAGGAATCCGTATTTCCCGGCCGGCGCGTCCAGAAGAAAGGAGAAATCCAGCGCGGATCCCTTCTGAACAGAGCGGTCGAAGACAAACGGACGCCAGTTCGCATTCCGGCGGATGGTGAACGCTTCCTGTCGCGGGAAATTCATCCGACCGTTGGTGAACAGGGCCGAAACGATCATCCAGAGGGGAGTCTCCCCGGCAATTTCGAATTTCAGCGACGCCACCGGCTTCCCCTTCAGAGCGAAAAAGGAACAATAGAGCCCGACTCCCGCCGAGGAGTTGCTCCCCTCCCACCCCACGATTCCATTGGGAAGAGCGGCCGGTTTCCACCAGTTGCCGACATCCTTCCCGGAAAGGACCGGGATTGTCTGCACGGATCCGTCCCGATAGCGCACCGAGATTTCGGCAGCTTCGCGCCCCGGAGCGGGCAGCCATGCCCCCGCATGCAGAAGCGCCAGCCGGAACCGGGGCTCGGAGGAGACAACCGGAACTTCCACTTCCCTCGGGAAGCCGTTCCGTTTTGCGCCTCCGACCACGACACAGCCGGAACTCAGAATCGGGAAGTTGAATGCACCGATCTTCCGGTTCCCCGTCGGCAGATTCCGCATGTCATTGGAAGGTCCCTGGTCGGTCCAGCCGCCTTTTCCATCGTTGGGGACCGTGTCGTAAAAGGTCCGGTTCACGATTGGCGAAAGATCCACGGGAACTCCCCGGAACGGGGAAAAGCGGATCGTCATCGCCAGACTGCTCTCCGTCAGATTCCCGGCATCGGGGGAAAAACGAATCCGCAGACAGAAAAAGTTCTTGTTCCAGTGTCTCTGATCCAGAATCTCCAGAAGAACGGGTTTCGGGAAATGGATCCGGACGACACCGTCTGGAAGAGAAAATGTCATCCGGCTGACCTTTGTCCCGGGCAGCAGAACACCGTCTTTTCCCGTATTCAGGACAATCTCTTTTCCGTCCACAGTCATGGAGGCGTTCTGGAACTCCTTGACCGGGAGAGTCAGTTCCGCGGCCAGAATCGCTGTTCTTGCGGGGCGTTCGGAGCGGAAGGTGTACCGGACATGCAGAGTGCCGTCCCCCTCCTTTCGGATCTCCTCTCCCCATTGCGCATCGGTTCCGTCGAAAAGTTTCCAGGGCGTTTTCAAGGATCCGCCGGAAGCGGGCATGCCGTTTCCCTTCTGCCGGGGAACGGAGGTCCTCCACTGCGGATGGTAGTGGCGGACCAGCAGTTCCCCGCTTCCGATCCGGATCATTCCGTCCGGCTGAATCCGGACATCCGCGGTCACCGGAATGGCAGCAAGACTCAAAATCAGCAGAGGGATGAGTTTCGCCTTCATCATTCTTTCCTTCCTTTCTCTTGTTCAAAATAGAGAACTTCCACTCCGTGCGGAGGAAGTGAAAGTTTCAACAGATCCTCTTTTCCGTTCCATATCGGGGAGTTCTTCACGGTGTGGAATTCCTTTCCGCTGGTCAGCGCGGTGATCCGATACGGTCCCCTGCGCAGTTTCCCTTTCGCGGGAATGGTCACAACTTTCGCCTCCCGGAAAAAGTTTGCAACATAGAGCAGAAATCCGTTTTCCCGTTCCACAAGCTGGGTTTCCACAAAGAAATCGGCATCTTCGCCATGGACTTCGAGATCCGGCGCGATTTTCTCCCGTTCCAGAATCGCCTTCCAGGTCAGCAGGGAAGTTCCCGCGGAAGGGATTCCGCCGAACTGGTACACTTTTCCCTTTCCGAAGGATCGGACCGCCAGCACGGGTTCGCCTCCGGCGGAACGCGCAAGAACCGCAGTCTGACCGCCGCCCTGAACGGAAAGATCCGGAGCCTGAAACAGCAGAGACAGATTCAGACCGTTCCAGCTGGCGGAGACCCCGGTTTTCCCGATTTCGGGAAGCGGCTGATTCTGAAGCGGTTTCGCAGAACGGAGAGGAAAGAACTCCCGGCCGGAAATCTCTTTTCCATATTCATCTGCCAGAAAGGTTTCGGGAGTTGCCAGGACAATGCCGCCCTCGGCCACATATCGGCGGATCGCCGCGAAAACCTCTTCCCGGACAAGATGGGCGCCCGTCAGCAGCAGTGCCCGGTATTTCTTCAAACCGCCGCGCAGAATCTGATTTCCGGTAATCAGGTCCAGGGGACGGCGGGAAAACACT
The DNA here is from genome assembly GCA_002338895.1 of Lentisphaeria bacterium UBA1829. Lineage (GTDB taxonomy): Bacteria > Verrucomicrobiota > Lentisphaeria > Victivallales > UBA1829 > UBA1829. The sequence continues at coordinate 2,817 of DDJH01000235.1, forward strand.
CCGGAATAGAATTCCGTTTCCAGACTGAAATTGCGCCGGATGTCGCGCATGGATTCAAACGACACAAACAACGCGGTGTTCCCCCGGATCCGGGGAACCGGGGCGACAAGTTCTCCATAGCGCTGAAGCGATGTTCCGATCCGCGTCATCTCCGCAAGAACATCCGGTTCATTGTTCGCCGGATGGCAGACCGAGTCCGGCGCGGGGAAAAAGCACCAGTAGGTCGGGACAATCGCCTGATCGCCATGAATGATGTGACTCCACACCGCGAGCCATTACTCCGACGCGGTTTTTCTGCTGCCATACTTGGTCATCGCCCCTTCGGTGTTCAGAACAGGGAGTCTGTTCTCCGAAACGCAGCGCATCATCTCGGTGAAAAGATAGCCGGCGTTCCCGATCATTGCAGGCATCTCTTCGGGCGAGGCACCGTCCCGCCACGGCGTAAAGAGCCGTTCGGAGGAGAGGATGTCCACCAGTTCCGGCATCGCCTCATAGTCGCAGCCGCGCAGCGCGTAGCTGTGGCGATCCTCCCCGCCGGAGAGCGTGGCAAACGGCTGGATCGAAAACAGGACTTTGCGTCCCTTCAGCAGCTCCTCGATCATCCGCCGTTTTTGCCGGATCACCTGAACATAGCGCATCTGCTGGAACTTGATCCAGTCGATGACCGGAGCAATTCCATTTTTCCGCGCATCGGCACGGGTCATCACCGGCGCCTCGATCGAGTCGAAGGTTCTCCGATTCCCGCCCCAGACCGCATTCAGTTTTTCGATCGTTCCATACCGCTTCGTCAGATAGCTGCGGAACATCCGGATATTCGCCTCCGAACTGGAGCGGTACATGGATTCGTTGTCCAGCTCAATGACATTCAGATTGCCGCCCTGGCTCAGGACATCCTCCAGGCACTCCTTGTAGAGTTTGCGCATCAGGACCCAGGTTTCCGGATTTTCCGGACAGGCCAGAATGGAGAAATCGGAGTTGGGCGGAAAGAACTTCGGATCCTGTTTCAGGAATTCATTGTAGGTCATGAAAACGCTGTTCATTTCCAGAGCCCAGCCGTTGTGGGTGGTTTCCTTTGCCGCCCGGCGCAGATTGCCGCGCCAGTCCTGTCCGGCCCCCAGCTGCCGGGTTTCACGCGAGGATTGATCCTGCCGCGGTACTCCCGGAGGATTGGAAACAGCGTGAATACGGCATAGTCGAACTGGAAGAGCTGGGCGGCGCCGCGCAGATAAAATTTTCCGAGAGGGGAAGTGACCCCGTTGCCGCCTTGTCCCGGATAGCCGCTGATCTCTGTGCCCCAGAGAATTTTCGGCCTGCCGTCTACCAGAAACATGCCGTCGCGGGTGGAGAGTTTTTTCGGCGGGAGATCCGGCGGATTCCGCAAGGCGGCGGAAAGACGCTCAAAGCGTTCCTTTTCCTCTTCCAGTTTGCGCTCCGCCTGAAGGAGGGAACGATCGGTTTTCCCTTCCGGAAGGACCGGAGTCCCATTCCGGCGGATGTTGTTGACTGCGAGCAGAAGAAGCGTTTCGCCTGCCCGGCTCGGATCCTGCTGACGGGGATCCTGTCCGGTTCTGGACGGAGTCCGGGAATCGGCCCAGATTCCGCTCATCCGCTTCAGAGTCTGCGGATCGATCCACCCGAGAGCTCCTCTGGCAAATCTTCCCGAATGACCGTTCAGGAGCACGGCGGAAATTCCGATTCGCCGGGATGTCCCGTCCGCCTCATCCTGATACAGTTCCACCAGGGGCCGCACCTGCCATCCGGATGCCCGGAGCGCCTCCTCATTGAGAACGCGGTAGTCTTTCCAGCAGTAGAGCGGAAGAATGAATTTCGAGTCCTCCCCCGGAAGATTCCATTTCAGATAGAGATTCCCTTTTCCCGGCATTTTCGAAAAGGCCGGACGAGTTCGGAGCAGGGCCTTCTGCGAATAGCTCTTCGGATACGACCAGCGACCTTCCGAAATTTGTTTCATCGGCCGTCCGAACGGGAAACTGTTCAGATTCAGGACGGCTCCACCCTGTTCCAGATAGCGGACAAGCGCCTGAAAACAGTCCCCTTCCTTTTTCCACGTATACGGGAACGGATCGCCGGTGTAATCCAGCAGAAGCGGAACTTCATCTGCGCGGATCCTTCCTTCGACCAGTTCCGGGAGCGGAATTTTCCGGCAGCTTTCGCCCGCAAGATTCAGAAGCCGTTCCATCTCCGACCATGTCTGGTAAAAGTGCAGCAGTTCCGGCTGAAAACGGAATTGCAGAACCGCGAGGCGGCTTTTCTTTTTCCGGTCCGCGGGAGTGGGAGCGGTGCGCTTTTCCGGGACTTTTTCCGCCATCAGTTCGTTCATGATCCGATACTCTTCCCTCTCCATGCGGATTTTCCGGATCTGCTTGTCCTGTTCGGCCTCCTGCCGGCTGTTCGAGGAAGAGGAGCGGGCCTCCGCGGGAATCACGGCAAACTCCTTGGAATCCCTGGCGACTCGCATCCGGACGGTTTTCCCGGAGAGAACCGGCAGCGTTTTCCCGCGCTGGAAGGTGACAGCCAGAACGGCGCAGAATGCATCGGAATTGTCTGAGACGAGGTCCATTGAAACGATTTTCCTGTCGGGATGCGCATTGGGAACCGTCATCCGCCAGACGCCGACCAGACGGCCCACCGGATTGTAGTCCGCCCACGCCAGAACCGCCTTCGGCAGATTCCGGGGAACCCACCAGTTGCCGATTTCCAGATCCCACCGGACCGGGATTTTCGCGCAGCTTCCGTCCTCGTAATGAAGGAGGCAGTGGTACACGTTCCCCTGCGGAGTATGCATGCTTCCTCCCCCGGTATGGAGAATATGCAGGGAATCCACGTGTTTCAAATTTACGGGAATGTTTCGAATGGCTTCCGGGAAATAGGGTCTCCGTGCGCTGCGCAGGGCGATGCATGTCGCGCCCGCGTTGGTGACCGGATCGGGAATGTCGAAGGGGACTCCGGCAAACGTTCTTTTCCCGGACGGAAAGATCCGCAGATCGTTGTTTCCTTCATCGAACCATCCGCCCATATAGTCATTCGCCACGGAATCCAGAAAGCCGGTTGTCACTTGTCTGCGCAACTCCAGCGGGAAGAAGTCCGCCGCACCTCCTTTCGGAAGAAGAGAGAGAAGCAGAAGCAGGAGGATGAATTTTCTAATACATTTTCTCCATAAAAAAGCAGATTTTTGATTTCAAACGGACGGAGGTTCAATTCCAGCGTGCCCGAAAGCGTCATCGGAGTCTCCGTTCCCTCCCCCAGGGCATTCGCGTTCCTCCAGAAGCGGAAGGATTCCGGAAGAGCGAGCGAACACCGGGTCGCCTTGCCGATGCCTTCATAGAGACGGAGAAACAGCGATTCCCCGTCGGAACGCAATGTGCTGACGCGGACGTTGTCCGGAAGACGCAGATTTGTCAGATCCAGCGCCGGAGACACGGATTGAACCGGAATCAGCGGCGCCGCATATCGTTCCGCCTGCGCGACGACCGGTTCCATGTTCCTCTCGTCGCGGACCATCAGTGCGAATTCCGCCACCAGCTCCTCCCCCTCCTGGAACGACAGAGCGCTGTCGCATTTGTACTCCATGGCGGCGGACCGGAAGAGGGAAAGAAGCATTACGCCGTCCGGATCCACATTGTTTCCGGGAAGCCCCCGGTTGAACAGCGTGATCCCCCCCCCTCTCTCCGGCATAGTCGCAGAAGGTTTCGGCGGCATATTCGGAGCGACCGCGGACCTGCAGACCGAACGGAATTTCATGTGTGACGGTTCCGTTGCGCACAAGGGTCGGGAATGCCGCCCGGAGCCGGTAGTGACGCCCCTCCGTGCGAATGCGGATCTTCCAGCGGATCAGCGGCGAATCCGCGTCGCATTCCATGGTGGAAACAAACGAGACGCGGTTGCGCCAGAAGGAGATTTCCCCTTTCTGAACAACCCGGAGACTCTCCTGCGACCGGAAAAAACGCACCTCCCGGATTGTCGGATAAAAGTTGTGGTGATTGACGACATCATCCGCCGCGGCCGGCCGTTCCAGCGGATCCGGATTGTTGTGGGTATAGGCGGCCGCATCGGAGCCGCCGTCGATCGGACCTTCGTAGAGCTGCCAGCTGTCCCCATTGTCGTTCTGCATCACGATCGCGCCGAACGCGGCGGGCGATGCGGAGTTGACCCATTCCGTTCCCCGTGGAGTCCGCAGACTGGCAAGAAATCCATTGCGGTGAATGGTGACGGCATAATGCGGATTTCGGAACTCCATTCCTTCTTCCGGCTGCTGCGGGAGAAGCGGAGGGCATTCCGGGAACTCCCGCAGGGGGCGCACCTCGAACGGTTTCAGATCCACCAGAAGACGGGAGCTGTCGGCAAGTTCCAGCGTCTCCCGGCGGGGATGCGCCGTCGGATTGAACACCGCGTTCCCGGAAGGTGTCAGAAGCTCCAGCGCCTGAAGATCGGCTTGGACCGATTGCAGCGCCGCATCGCAGATGGTTCCGCAGACCGTATCATGAAAGCAGAGCTTCAGCAGCACTTCCCATTGAGCCTGGAGGGATTCGCGGCTCCGGTTCTGGATCGCCAGAAACATCTCCTCCGCCAGAAGACGTGCCGTGTGCCGCCGGACGCCCTGCTTGATCCGGATGTTCGTAGACAAGGTCCCCTGAAAGAGCGCGTTGAATTCTCCTGCATAAACGGGCAGGTCCTCCTCCAAAGTCGCGACGGCATATTCCGACGGAGTGGAAAACGCAATCCGGGAGAACGGTTCTCTTGAGCGGATCGCGCGGCATGCGGAGGGGGCGCTCTCCTGCGGCATCCGGAAATCGCCGCCATTGCAGATCAGAATCTGTTCGGAAGAGCCGAACCGGCGTTCCTGGTCTGCGAGATGGACAATCTCCTCCGCGGACGCCTCGGCGAAGCGCTGCTCTTCGGAATTGGCGATGCCGGGCTGTTTTTCCGGGAAAAAAATTCCGGAATAGCCGCGGGGAAGCCAGTGAGTGAAAAGTTCCGTTCCATCAAGACCTTTCCAGCGGAAATTGTTCTGCTCGAACTGCGGATCCATTCCGCGCCAGAAAAAATAGGAACGGTAGCCGCTCTGAGACAGCATCTGCGGGAGCTGTGCGTGGTGTCCCCAGCAGTCGGCGATCCAGCAGGCGTCGGGAGTGACGCCGAGGTGATCCCGGAGCCAGGAACGTCCGCATTCGATCTGCCGGAACAGAGTTTCGCCGCCACCCAGATTCATATCCGGCATGACGAGCATGCCGGGGGCGAAACACAGACGCCCGCTCTGAGCCAGACGCCGCATCAGCATCCGGCGTTCCGGACGGCGGCGGTAATATTCCCGGACGGGAAGAATCTGTTCCATGGTGAATTTGTAATCCGGTTCGCTCTCCAGAAGGTCGAGAGCACGGTCGAGAATCCGGATGCTCTCTTCCAGATAGCTCCGGTATTCCCTGAGATAGACTACGTCATAATGAAATGTGCTGATGATATGAATCCGCATACTGGACATCCCGTGTTTTACATTCTTACCAGCGGATCCAGACCGCGGAATAGTTCCATGTTCTGGTTCCTGTCCGATGATAGGCTTTCACCGCACGACCGTCGAGCATAACGGCGTTGGCGTAATAAAAAGGATCGATTGGCGCGGTATGGGAGGTCTGCCAGGTGGAACGAAGTCCCCCCATCCCGCTGGTGGTGGGATAGCACCAGGTATCGGTCTCCCCGAGGAGAATGACATCGCTGAGGCGCCCATTGACCGCTTTTGCTCCTTCGCGCATTGTCGAGATCCGTTTTGGAACGGAACAGGCGCTTTCACTGTTTCCGAACAGAAACAGCGGCTGGAAATAGGTGATGTAGCCGCGATTCCTCTGGCTGTTCGGACAGAGCGCCAGGAGAGGAGCCTTCTGCTGGATTGGACCATGCAGTTCCGCAGTGTCTCCCAGGAAACGCTGTTCGGTCCAGCGTTTGGTGATGTCGTTGTAATACGAAGATCCGTCATCTCCCAGAGTCGGGAAATATTCGTCATTGGCATTGAGATACACGGTCATGTAAATGCCGAGCTGTTTCAGATTGTTCAGACAGGACATTGTCCGGGCCTTCACCCTGGCTTTGTGCAGCGCGGGGAGAAACAGCGCGGCAAGGATGGCAATAATTGCAATTACAACCAGAAGCTCTATCATCGTAAAGTTTCCAACCTTGCCGAAGGATTGAGCATCCTTCCGGCTTTCGTTCTTTTGTCTCCACAGAATTTTCTTCATACAATACTCCTTTTCAAAATGCCGGGTCCTTGTTTTGAAGATATTATACTATAAAGCGGAACGAAAAACAAGAGGGCCAAAGCTCTTTTACACCATGAAATATATATGGAAATATAAAATATTTCATGAAATATTTTCAGAAGGAGTTGAAAAACAAGATTTCAAGCTTTATGGTAAAGTCGGCTTCCTTTTCCGGGGTTTCGCGGGAAAGGAGCGTTTTCAGCGGAGAGGATACGGAGAGAAGGGAGGAACTGCATGGGAAAGAAAAACGGACCGGGGATGACCATTGCACAGATAGCAAGGAGATGTCATGTTTCTCCGGCGACAGTAAGCCGGGTTCTGTACAATCGTCCGTATGTGGCAGAGGAGATCCGGGAAAGGGTCCGGGAAGAGATCCGGCGCAGCGGATACGTTTTCTGCCATACCTCCCGCATGGGCAAGATTCTTGTTCTGGCGCCCGCGGGAAAGACGCTGATACACGGGGAATATTACTATTCGATGTTCAATGCGCTCCAATCGGAGTTTCAGTCCGCCGGATACGAAACGGTGGCGGGCCGTTCCAGCGTGTTGCCCATGCTGGGCAATGTCGGATTTGATGCCGTGATATCCCTGACCTCCGACGATCAGGTTTTTTCCTACTGGCAGGAACACCTGATAGCCCCCTTGATCTATATCAACTGGAAGAAACCGCCTCATGCGGACTGTTTTTCGATCAGCGCGGATCATCGGGGAGCTCTGGCGCGGGTGGTGGATCTGCTCTATCGAAACGGCCACAGGAAAATTGGTTTTCTTGGTGTGGGCTTTGAAATTCCAGACAATCAGCGTCCCTGGGAGGAACGGGAAGGCTTTCTTCAGGCGATGCGCCGGAAAACTCTTCTTTCCAGCGCTTTTCTGGAATACACCAACGATCAGGAACCGCATCAGGCGCTGACGAATCTGCTTCGCCGAGGGATCACAGCCCTGATATGTCCCTCCATTACGGAAGGGGCGAAAATTGCGCGTATTCTTCAGGATTTGCGCTGGAGGATTCCGGAGGATATTTCCCTTGTGGTCGGCGACTCCGAGTTCAGCAACCCAGTGAATACGATTCCGCTGACCGCAATGCGCATGCCCTATGAGAAAATTGCGGAATGCTGCTGTTCCGTTGTCCAGAAACGGATTCCGTCGACGTTGGAGATCGAGTATGAAATTGTGGAGCGGGAGAGTGTCGGTCCGGTTTCCGGGAAGGGATGACCTTTTTGAAAGCCGATCGGAAGTACCGGAACCATCCAGAGGACGGAGTGTGCGCTGCAAAAAGGATGCAAGATCTTTCCGTGCAAAAATTTGCTCCATTTTTGATTACAGGTCGTTTGTTCTGAAAAGCGAATTTCACAAAGCTCGAAAAATTCTCTGAATCAAAAAGTCAAAGTCTTTTGTTATGAATTGTGCGAATAAGGGGTCGACCTCTTGATTTTTCGAACCCATGTCCTCTGCAAGTTCATTCTTGCATTATTATTTGATTACAAACATGTTACCTTAATAAAAGATTACAAATTGAATGTATAGCAGAGAAAAATTGACGATCAAA
>DDJH01000208.1 GCA_002338895.1 Lentisphaeria bacterium UBA1829
TGGGGCTGGCTGGGCGCTTACAAGAATTCAAATTTTTTCCAGGAAAAAAACTGCATCTGCAATCTGGAAAGTGCACTGAAAAAGATGCCGGGATTCCGAACAGTAACGGAATCCCGGCGGAAGGAGAGGGGCGGATTGGGATTTACCAGTGGAAATAACGGTAGGGATCGTCCTGAATATCCGGAGTATCCGCATAAAGATTGATTTCCGAGGAGCCGAGAATCAGGCGCGGTGTTCCGAGAATGCCGCCGTTCCCGCGGAGATCGCGGCAGAGAACAATCAGAGTGTTGCCCTTCTTCTTCAGAAGACGGGGGGAGAGGGTATATTTGCGTTCCACGAGCCAGTAGTTTTCCGGATGGGTCTTATCGGAGATTTCTCCGAGGAACGTTCCGTTCAGCCAGACCCAGGAGCAGTCGTCGATCCGGCCCAGATAGAGCTGGATGTCCCGCTTCGGGAGATCCGGGAGATCGAAGACAGTACGGTAGAAGAAATCTCCGTCATACCCTTCGAGTCTGTTTGCTTCGGAATCGAAGTTGGTTGCAACCTTGACTTTCCGCCAGGAGGAATTGTATTTCGAACCGAGTTCCCGATATCCTTTTTTCTCCGGATCGGCTTTTCCGAACCAATCTTTGAGAACGATTTTGTTGGAGGAGGTGAGATTTTTCAGCAGTCCGGATTCCGCCTCGGCGCCCATGTTGTGGGCGATGCGCGAGATCAGGGCAAAGTTCCTGCGGCGTGTGATGCGCAGCTGGAATTCCTCTTTTTCGAACATCCAGGGAGCGATCTGAATGAAGACCATATTTCCTTTGCCGTGTTTGAAGTGCTTGAGAGCGGGACCGCAGCCGCCGTCGAAAAAGGTGCTGGTCAGAGGCTTCCGCCAGAAGAGGTCGCTGTTGGAGACTCCGCGGAAGAAGGAATTTTCCATCAGCCCCTCGGCAAAATAGGAATAGGTATGCTTCCAGATGCCGGCTCCGTTTTTGCCGGGGACCAGGCGGTCGATTGCGTTTTTGTCGAGTCCGATTCCAAGAAGATCTGTTCCGCGGGCGACCGCTTCCCGGCAGCCTTCCGGGGAGAAGCCGGGGGCGACGATAAGAAGATCTTCCGCTCCGTATCCGGAACCTGTTTCATATTTGATTTTCAAGGTGTCGAGGAGTGCTTTGCCTTCGGGACCGCCGGAATAGAAGGTTCTCCGACTCTTTTTCGCCGGGCTCCGTTCCAGGAATTCCAGTGCGGAGGCAAAGAGTTCGACTGCTTCCGGAGAGGGTTCCGTCCGGCCGGAAAGATCCAGCTGGGAGAAGAGGATTTCCGCTTTTCCCTCTTTGAACATCAGGAGCGGTGCGTAGGAGAGATTGAATCCGCCATGGAGAATCGGCATCCAGTCGCCGACGCATGGCTTTTCCGGCAGAACCGTGGCAACGGCTCCGCGGTAGCNNTAGCCAGCCTGAATATTTCCGGAGACGGGGATTCCGAGCCATTCCGAACGGCGTTCATAGGGGGCTTTGAGTGTGGAGGCTCCCCGCCAGTTTTCGAGCGGCTTTCCGAGAAATTCCGGCGAGAGGGAGAACAGTTTGCGCAATCCGTATTCGGTACTGCGGATTCCGAGCCGGTTCCAGAGGGTGGAGTGAGACTGTTCCAGAATCAGAAGTTTGACGCCGGATTTTGCTATGGCTCCAAGATCGCCCGGATACTTTTCAAGAGCGTTCCGTCCGATGATAAGGATTTCGCCCGGCGCGGGCTTGCCGTTGCGGATGGTCAATCCGAGGGTGGACAGGAGTTTCCCTGCGCTTCCTTCCGGATCGAAGCAGTAGAGCGGAGTTTGCAGTTTCGCGGTGCGCCGATTGCCGACGGCAAAATCGAAGGAGTCTTCCGTCCAGCCGTCGGAGAACAGAAATGTGGCTTTCAGCGAGAGATGCTCCGGAGCATTTCCGGGGAGCTGGAAGTCGATGGGGATGAACTTCCGTTCGCCTCCGTCCAGAGAGACGGAGCCGCTGCCTTTCCGTCCAAGTCCGGGGATTTCCCAGGTGTAGCGAATCTCTTCCCTGTGCATTGTGTCGTTGAGGAGCATCAGGGATTTCTGCACGGATTCTCCGCGGAGGAAATAGGCGTTGTGTTCCGTGAAATTGCCGATCTTTCCGGTGATCCGTCCGAGGAGAGGACGGTACGCTTCCCGGACAGCGGATCCGATGACACTCTCCCCGTTTCCGTAGTCAAGCTGGCGAAGATGAATGTAGTCGGGAGTCATTCCGGTCCGTTTCAGGTTTTTGAAGCGGTTTTCATTGAGGATCTGAGGAACGTCCATCACTCTCCAGAAGGCATAGTGATCCCAGAAGGCGAGTCCGGAAAGGCCGTGCCCGCGGAAATAGGGGATCGTTTCGCCCAGCATCCTAGCCTGAACACCTGCCACTGCGGGACTTTGCAGAAACCAGTTGTAGCGGCCGAAGGAGACTTTTTTGTTGCCGAACATTGCCGCCTGGGAATTGAGAAAATGTTTCTGCACACCATCGAGAATATAAGCCTTTTCTCCCAGATACGGAGCGATGTATTCATTGAGCCAGATGGACATGACCTGCGGTCCGGACCAGATGAAGGCAGGTCCGCGATAACTGCTCCAGCTCGGTAGATGGGGGATGCCGTATTCCACAAAGATCAGGGGCAGTTTGCTGTATTTCGACCAGAGTTCCAGATAGTCGCGTCGTTCCTGTATCGGCATCCAGTTGAGGTAGCAGTTGAGTGTGATGACCGGATTGCCGGAGATCCCGGACGAATGACGGTAGTGCGGACGGGATGAATCCAGACGGTGTACGATCTGATCCGCCTGTTTTGCAATCACATTGTTTCGCGGTCTCCACGCCCAGGTTCCGTGAATGCCGCTTCCGAGCCGGACCGGATTATCCGAATCGCCCCAGCCGGAGGAGTTGTGGGTGGACGCATACATGACAATTCCGGGAACGTTCTGGAAGCGACGGATCAGATATTCCGTACACTTCGTGTAATCCTGAATCTGTTCCTGTTTTTGAAATTCATAGAAAACAGGATTCGGGAGTGTGAGAGCGGTCAGAATGCCGTTTTTGGAATATTCCCGGTAAAAGGTGTCCTGATAGCAGACTTCCCCCGGGGAGAAATCATAATTGAGAGCGTAGCAGAAGTTGATTCCATAACGGTGCATCAGTTCCGCGTTGCGCCGGAAGTTTTCCGGAATGTTCGGCCCGGCCCCGTACATCGGAAAGAGCGACGGCGTGATTTGCAGACGGATCGCCTTTCCGTTCAGGAAAAAATCCCGTCCTTTGATGGAGAATTCCCGGAAGCCGAATTCTTCGGGATAGAGCACGTCGATGGTTTTTCCCGAACCATCCTTGAGTGCGGCAACGGCTGTGTAGAGATTTTCCGGGTGCTCCGTATCCCACAGTTTGGGATCCGTCCAGGGGCTTGTAAACTGGAAGCGGCGGTTGTTCAGAGTGATCCTCCCGGAGCGGAACAGTTTGATTGTCTTTCCCTGTTCCTGAATCTGGATCTCAAGGGTGGAGTCCGGGGGAGGGGTTCCCTGAAAGCCGAGATCAAAAGTGATGGTTTTATCGGCAACGGAGGTGATGGCGTGCAGATCGCCGATGCGAGCATTTTCCGGTTCCGCACGCAGATAGACATCGCCGAGAAGACCGCGGCGGATGATTTTTTTATCTTTGATATGAAGACGATTGATATCGCTGTACGAGGCGGCTTTCAGTCCGGACGGCTGCGCCGTGAGCAGAATGGAGAGATCGTGAGTGCTGCCGGGACGGATCTTCGAGGTGAGATCCAGTGTGCCGCCGGGGAAATGGATGGAACCTGCATTTTTCCCGTCAATGAAAATCTGAGTCAGAACCTGAGGATAGGAAAGATCCAGCAGGATTCTGCGTCCTTTCCAATTTTCCGGAACGGCGATCGTGCGACGGTACCAGGCGTGGGAAATTTCTTTTCCGTTGAGTTTGGAATCGGTTCTGTCTGGATTAAGAATCCGCTGTCCGCTGCCCGGCTCGCTCCAGCCGTCGAATCCGGGCCAGACTCCGGGGACCTTGAAATAGTAGCGGAACTGTGCCGGACGGGCGGTTTTCTCCGGTGTCGCCGGCTCAAACTGCCAGAGACCGTTCAGACAGATGCGTTCCCGTGTGGGAGTGATGATTCGTTCCGCATCATGAAAACTCCAGAGTTCTTTGGGATCGAAGGGTCTCCCCGGACGCATTTCTCTGGTGATCAGCGGCGTGACCGCGAGATTCCGGATGTCGAGTTTTCCTCCGGTTCCCCAGTTGCCGACGGCAAAGGAGAGTTTGACCGCTCCTTCCGGAATGGAATAAATCTGATGGAAAAATTGCCAGTCCGCAGTTCCCGTTTTGCGGATGACTCTGGGCCAGTTTCCGACTCGTTTCCCTTTTGCGTCGAGGAAGCAGAGGGAGAGTCCCGCGTTCTGCCAGAATTTTTTCCCGGGAATGACATTTCCGGTCTGCATTTCCAGTTCGATCATGAGATATTTCCACTCTTTTTTCAGCGGGAGATCCGCACTGGCTTCCCCGGATCCCGAAAGAGAGAGGTCCAGAAGAGAATCTCTGGTGCGGAATGTGATATTGGATGTTTTTGGGGTCAGACAGTGTTGACCGTTCTCGGAACGGAGCAGAAGATTTTTTTCACTGAGACGCATGGAGGCAGTGTCCGGTTGCGCCGCAAATCCTGTTGCAAGAGCCAGCAGCAGGGCAGGTTGAATTTCTCCAGTCTGGCTGCCAGTGTGATCTGGATGGATTTCAGCGTNNTTGCAAGAGCCAGCAGCAGGGCAAGAATCAGGAGTTTCTTCATGGAGAGTTTTCCTTAAGTATCGTGTGAAAATTAAGATTGCAGTATGGAAACAGGAGGTGGGAAGCCGGAAATTACGGAACCCAGGTCCATGTGTCGCCCAGATAGAAGTTGAATCCGGAGGGTGCCTTGTTTTTCAGAACCCAGTAAGGGGAGGAGAGCCCGCAGCTGCCATCGCCCTTGAGCATGTTGAAATTCTTTGTTCCGTGAGAGATCCACAGGAGACTGATCCAGTCGACGGCGCTCTGCCAGTTGATTTTGAGCATTGCATGTCCGAATTGACCAGACTTGATTCTGGAATCGCTGACGAAGATTTCCCGGGAAGGGCTCTTCTGTTTTTTGAGATTCCATGCGATTTCATACCATGGTTCGGAAGCGCTGTCATTCAGGGAGACGACAAACGTGTCAGAAAAATTGGCACCACGCACGGCATGGTTGATGATCTTTTGCCAGTACTCTCCGGACCATGTGCTCTCTTTGGGGCAGAACATCAGTTCTCTGTCGCTTGTCTTGAAATATTTCCCATCCAGCAGTTTTCTGACATAGTTGTAATTGTTTTCCTTGCTGTAGACATAAATAAATTCGTTGTTGTCGTTTGCGTAACCGAAGAAGCTGATGCCGAGCTGCTTCAGTCCGTTTGTGCAGGAAATGGTCCGCGCTT
>DDJH01000254.1:0-13968 GCA_002338895.1 Lentisphaeria bacterium UBA1829
TGTTCGTTTCGTGTAGATGTTCGTCTGTTTTCTCTATTCCGTTTTTATTCCAGGAGGATTATAATATGTATATTCGGTAAAATATTTCCCGTCTGTAAAAAATCAAGGAGGAAAACAGATGAAACCGTTGAAAATCGGCTATATGGCGCTGTCGAAGGCTAGTTGGCGGACGCCGAAAATCGATGCAATCGTGGCGAAAACCGCGGAAAATCTGAAAAAACTTCCCTGCGAAGTCGTCGTGCCCGAGTCGCTGGTGACAACCGAGGCGGAGATCATTCAGATCAGCGAACGCTTCAACCGGGAAGGGGTCGATGCGGTGGTCATGCACTTTGTGACATTCCCCGCCGGAGCGCTGATCCCCGCCGCCGGAAGCCGGTTGAATGTGCCGATCGTGCTGCTCGCAAATCCGGAAAAGCCGGGCGAGGGAAAAATGTGGGAGCAGAACTCCTTCTGCGGCGCCAATCTCGGCGGTTTCGTGATGAACCGCCTCCGGAAACGCTACGCCTTTGTCCGCGCTCTGCCGGAAAATACGGCCGAAGCGGTGGCGCCGTTCCTGCGGGTCGTCCGCTGCATCGCGGAGATGAAGGAGCTCCGGATCGGTCTGGCCGGCGGACGGGTCCCCGGATTCTATACGTCAAACTTCGATGAGATGAAGCTCCGGCGCGAATTCGGTACGACCGTGGAGGTGCTCGAACTGCTCGAAATTGTCAATACGGCGCAGAATCTTCCGGAAGAGCGGCTGGCGAAAGCAAGGGAGATCGTCAAAAAGTCTTCCTCGTCGGTCTGCTGCGTCGGGGAGGGGGATCTGGAACTGGCGGCAAAAATGCTCGGCGCCTTCTTCGCCATGGCGGACAAGTATGCGCTGAATTCGTTCGCCGTCCGCTGCTGGCCGGAGTTTTCGGATATCTTCGGAATCGCTCCCTGCGCCGTGCTCGGTATGCTCAGCGACAATGGTCTGCCCACCAGCTGCGAAGGCGATGTCCCCGGTGCCGTGACCATGATGATCCTGCAGAAGCTCGCCGGAGGAGGAATTCCGTTCTTCGTCGATCTGATCTCCTATGACGAGGAGGCCAATACCGGCGTGGTCTGGCACTGCGGCGCGGCGCCGGTCTCGCTCTGCCGGAAATTCGAAGAGACGCAGTACCGCCTCCACATGCGGGTCGACGGCGGCGACAAAAAGGGCGTCACAAACGACTTCTCCCTCAAAGCCGGCCGCGTCACTCTCGCCAAGCTGGATCAGGATGTCGACGGCAACTACCGGATGCTCATCGCCCCCGGAAGCGCGATTGACACCGAACCCTTCCTCCGCGGAAATCCGCTGACCATCCGCTTCGATGACTCCGTCCCGAAGCTGATCCGCACCATCCTCCGCGAAGGCTTTGAACACCACTATTCGGTGATCCACGCCGATGTGAAGGAGGAACTCCTCCAGCTCTGCGAATGGATGAAGATCCGTCCGGTCGTCGCGGAATAACGCAGATCCTTTTCCGCATCCGCCGTCCCCTTCCGATAAGACTGAGGGGGCGGCGGTTTTTTTTAACCTGAAAAATAGTCCGCTTTTTCCTGAAAAACTCCTTGAAATATCCCGGAAACGCTGTAAGATTTACCGTAATGAAAACCGATACAGAAGAAAGGTCTTGGTTATGAACGGCAGAATAATCGGCGGAGCCGTGATCGGCTACGGCGGAATGGGACATTTCCATGGAGATAAAATGAGAACGGTCGACGGCATCCGCCTCGCCGGAATCTACGACATCGATCCGGAACGCTGCAAATTCGCGGAAAGCGAAGGCATTCACGCCTACTCCTCCCGCGCAGAACTGCTGGCCGATCCCGAAATCGAGCTGGTGGTGGTGGCAACTCCAAACGATGTGCATAAGGAGATCGCGCTGGATGCGTTCGCCGCAGGGAAAAATGTCATCTCCGAAAAACCGGTCGCAATGAACTCTGCCGAACTGGAGGAGATGATCGCGGCGGCAAACCGCGCGGGAAAACTCTTCACCGTTCATCAGAACCGCCGGTGGGACGAAGATTATCTGACCGTGAAAAAAATGGTGGATTCCCATGAACTCGGCAACGTGTTCCGGATCGAATCCCGTGTGATGGGCTCCCGCGGGATCCCCTCCGGATGGCGGGAGGAAAAGGAGCACGGCGGCGGAATGCTCCTCGACTGGGGAGTGCATCTGCTCGACCAGATGCTGATGATGATGGAGGGTAGAAAACTGCTCTCGGTTCACGCGTCCATGACGCATATCACAAATCCGGAGTGCGATGACGGGTTTACGGCATTCTGCACGTTCGAAGGCGGACTGGAGTGGATCGTCGAAGTCGGAACCTGTCACTTTGTGGAGGTCCCGCGCTGGTATGTGTTCGGCGATGCCGGATCCGCCGTGATCCGGAACTGGGCCTGCGAAGGAGAGGTGGTGAAAATCTTCAACCGCGGGGAGGATGATGTCGCTCCGATTCAGGCCGGCGCCGGAATTACCCGGACCATGGCTCCGCGAAATGAGCGGACCGTGAAAACGTTCCCCGTCGAAAAGGTTTCTTCCGACTGGGCCGAATTCTATAAGAATGTGATCGCGGTTCTCAACGGAAAAGCAAAAATCGTTGTGACGCACGATCAGCTCCGCGCCTGCATGAAACTGATCGAAGCGATCTTCGAATCCGCCCGCACCGGGAAACCGGTTGTTTTCTGAAATGTGCCTGAAGAGGCCGGGAGAACAGGAGAGACCGGCTTTTTCGGAATGAGAGAAAACGGAGCGGCGAAGTCGTTCAGAGAAGAGAATCCGGAAGAAGCGATTTTTCCGGATTCATCTGATAGCGTTTCCGATACTCCCGCGGCGAAATGCCCAGATGATTCCTGAAGAAGCGGGAGAAATAAAACTCGTTGCAGAATTCCAGCTCAAGGGCGATTTCTCGTACGGTGCGGTCCGTCCCGGNNGGGGATGCTCGGTCGACAAGAAGACGGTTGAAAAACTGTTTCGGCGGAATTCCGGTATCCCGGATGAAATTCTTGATGAAGGTCTCTTTGTTCATTCGCAGAACGTCCGCCATTTGTCCCACGTCGATTCCCGCATGGCAGTTGTGAAGAAGAAATTCAAACAGCGCTTCATAGCGGGTGTAGGAGGGGAGAAGATTGTGGTTCTCCAGTTCCGGAGCCGAATCCAGAGAACGGAGGATCGCATCCCAGCAGAGCGTGCGCAGTGTGGCGGTCAGATGCAGACGTTCCGGGTGCTCCGTCATACGGCGGATCCGCAGGGTCCGTTCCGGATTCCTCTCCTGCCACAAGTGTTTTCGCTGTGTCAGAATATCAACGCCGCAGTAAAGTTCCAGCGCAAAGTGGATCGAAAGAAGGTGCATGGAGTCGTTCTGATGGTGGGTGATCTCATGGAACGCCGGAACCAGTACGGCGGTGTCGGCGGTCAGAGAGATCGTCTCGTCCGCGTCCTGAAAAAACGATTCCCCGTCGCTTTCCAGAATGCAGATCAGCCGGTTGTGCGGAAGGGAGCTCTTCCACGTGCCCGGGTCGTAGCCGTAGAAAACTTCGATAAAACGAAGATTGAGCTGATCGCAGAACGGACGAAGTCCGTATTCCCGGAAGTGGGACAGCTGTTTCATGCCGGGATTCCTCCCCGCTCACTGTGTTGTAAATACGACGGTTTCATCGGATGATTCGTCCTGTTTCCTTCTGATTCGGGAATGCGGGGGTTACTATACAGCACCCCGTTCTCTTTTGCAAGAGGCGGAGAATCCGGACCGTTCCGTTTTCTTTCAGAGATCGTCGGAAAACGTTCGTTCTCCCGGCTCCAAAGGTTGTCCCCGGGCCGGTTTGATCGCTCTGCGATACTTGAAAAGATATGTTTTTTTCTATTCTGTGTATTCCGAAATCGGAAAATTCGAGTATAATTCCATAAGAAAAAAAAGAGTTTCCACAGTCGGTTCCCTGGTCGGTCCGTGCGGAGATCCCTTTTCAGATGATAGGTGGGAGATCGGTTATGCAGAAACGTTTTGAAGATGTGAGACAAAGTCTGGAGACACAGTATCAGCATCCCTGTCTGGATCCGGAAAGCGGGATGGATGCGGAAACCTTGAAAAGCCGGATCTTCGATTTTTACGAGAGCCATAGAATGGAACCGCTGATCGCCGTCCGCGCGGAACTGCTCTCGATGGTGCTGCGCAACGCGCGGATCGGTGTGGATGGCGCAGATCGTTTTGCCGATCATCTGGGACATGGCGGCGTCCTGATCGCGCTCCGGGAGAAAATCTGTGCGGAGGTCTGCGCCGCAATGCCCGCCGAGTTTCAGGATAAGGTTCGGGAATATGCCAGATGCGGAGCCTTCGTTGCCGCGCTCGACATCAGTCATACGTCCCCGGACTGGGAGAGCCTGCTCACGCTCGGCGCAACCGGACTCCGGGACCGGGCTCTGGAGGCTCTGCATGCGGCGGAGTCGGAGGAGGAGAAGATCTTCTGCCGGGCCGTGATTCAGGTCTACGACTCGTTCCTTGTCCTGCTGCGCCGGTTTCCCGCGCAGGCGCAGAAACAGAACGCTCCCGAGATTGCCGCCGTATTCCGCGCCCTTGCGGAACGTCCCCCGGAAACCTTCCGGGAAGCCCTTCAGCTGGCGCTGATCTATGACACCTGTCAGGAACTGGAAGGAGAACCGGTCCGCTCGCAGGGGTTGTTCGACCGGCTGTTTTACCGCTTCTACCGTCACGACCTGGAACACGGAATCCTGAGTCGCGAAGAGGCGAAGGAGCTGCTCAAATTCTACTGGACAAAATTCTATGCGCAGATGCATCCGAACGGGAAAAATTTCTGCTTCGGCGGTCTTGCCGCTCCTGGTGTCGACGGGTCCAATGAACTGACCGGAGTTTGTTTCGAGATTCACAAGGAGCTGAACCGGATCAATCCGAAACTCTCGTTCCGCGTGCATCGGAAGACCCCGGAGACTCTCCTGCGCTCGGTCGCCGACTGCGTCCGTACCGGAAGAACGGCCATTGTGTTCAGCAACGACGAGGTGGCCTTCGAGATGTTCCGCCGGCGCGGAAAAGAGGAACACGATCTCTATTCCTATCTCCTGATCGGATGTTACGAACCGGCGATCATGGGACGGGAAATGTGCTGTTCCATGTCCGCCTGGGGAAGTCTGGTCACACCGCTTGAGGCGGTCTTCCACAACGGCTGCGCGTTCTCGGGAGAACGGATCGGACCGGAATGCACTCTCCCCGCAACGCCGGAAGAATTCGAACACGAATATCTTCGGCAGCTCGGTCAAATGCTCGACCGGGTGATGGAGAGGGTGAAAGTGTTCGAACGCCATTGGAAGGACATCAATCCTTCGCCGCTGCTTTCCGGAACCATGGCCGACTGCATGAGAACGCGCCGCGACGTCTCCGAAGGCGGAACCCGCTACAACACCAGCGGAATCATGTGCGCCGGACTCGGAACGGTGGTGGATTCCATCGCCGCAGTCCGGATGCTGGTCGGAGAGCGTCATCTCTGCACGATCGCACAGCTGGGAGAAATCCTCCGCAGAAACTGGGAGGGCGCGGAACATCTGCGGCTCCTCGCCTGGAAACGCGCCCCGAAATGGGGCAACGGAAACCGGGAGGCCGATGAGATCGGACGGCGGATCATGAAGTTCGTCTCCCGCCGGATCAATCAGACCCCGAATGCCCGCGGCGGAACGTTTCAGACCGGAGAGTGGTCCATCAACCACAATTTCACATTCGGAAAAAAGACCGCCGCAACACCGGACGGACGGTTTGCCGGAGAGCCTCTCTCCCGCAACACCGGAGCGTCCATCGGATGCGAAAAACACGGCGTCACCGCTCTGATCCGCTCGGCGGCGGAACTGGATCACGCCGAATTCCCCGACGGATCGGTCCTCGATGTGATGCTGCACCCCAGTTCAATTTCCTCCAATGAGGGGCCGGATGTGATCGCCGGACTGGTCCGATCCTATTTCGCCGCCGGAGGACTGGCCATCCAGTTCAACATCCTCAACGCGGAGGATCTGAAGCTGGCGCAGATGGAGCCGGGAAAATATGACGATCTTCAGGTGAGAGTCTGCGGATGGAACAGCAGATTCGTCAATCTTTCCCGGGAGGAGCAGAATGCGTTCATCGCACAGGCGGAGGCGGCTCAATGAATCAGGCCGGACTGGTGGACATCAAACATTTCGCCGTTCATGACGGACCCGGAATTCGGACAACCGTGTTTTTGAAAGGCTGTCCGCTCCGCTGTCTCTGGTGTCATAATCCGGAGAGTGTGCGGAATGAAGCGGAGCTGGCAGTTCTTGAAAAGTGCGTGAAGTGCGGAGCGTGTGCAGAGGTCTGTTCCTGTCACCGGGTGGAGGGCGGAACTCATGTGCTGGACCGGGAACGGTGTGTCGCATGCGGACGGTGTGTCGATGCGTGTCTGTTCGATGCGCTGGTGCTGTATGGCCGGAAGGTGACGCCGGAAGAGATTCTGCCCGAACTGCTGGAGGACCGCCTTTTCTACACGCAGTCCGGCGGGGGCGTGACCCTCTCCGGCGGAGAACCTCTGCTGCATCCGGCGTTCTGTGCGGAGTTGTTCGGTCTCCTTCAGCACGAGGGGATTCCCTGCGCAATGGACACCTGCGGCGAGGTCCCGTGGAGCGCGTTCGAGGCGGTGCTGCCGGTGACGGAGCTCTTCCTCTTCGATCTCAAACAGATGGATCCGGAACGGCACCGGCGCTGCACCGGCGTTTCCAATGAACGGATTCTGGAGAATCTGCGCCGTCTGTCGGATACGGGAAAAGAGATCGAGATCCGCATGCCGCTTGTCCCGGGGTTCAATGACGAGGAGGAAAATCTGGAGGCGGCCGGCCGGTTCCTTGCCGGGCTCAAACCTCTCCNNAACCTGCCGTACCACTCCTTCGGACGGTCCAAGTACCGCGCGATCGGACACCCCGACACCATGCCCGATGTGAATCCTCCCTCGTCCGAGCAGCTGGCTCATGCCGCGGACATCCTGCGGAAACACCGGATCCGGGTTCTCTAATTCCGCGTCCGCCTGTTTCCGGAAAGTTCCCAGCGTTCCCGCAGCGAGACCGTTCCGCCCGGAGCAAGCACTTGACGGAATCCCAGAAACTCCAGTTCGAGAAACGCTTCGCTCCGGAAGAACTTCACTCCTGCCGCACTTTCTGTGCGGAGAACGAGAATCGTGCCGTCACGGAATTCCGCCTCCATCCGAACCGGCCCGGAAACGGAGATTTCCCGTTCGGGATTCAGCAGCACCGGAGAGATGGTCCGCGCTTTCCCATTCTTTCCGTCCGTAATCCGGATGACGCGCAGACGGGACGGGTCGATGCGGGTCAGACTCCATACGCCCAGTTCCCGGGCGATCGGTGCGGTGTTGCGGATTGTGTTGTCGATGGTGAGAAAATCGGAATGGAGCTGGATGCGGTATTCCGCCGCAATGTCATGGACCGGACTCTTCCCGGAACGCAGAAGAACGGTCCCCTCCGCCGGGAATTCCACCGAATAGGGGAGGGTCTCCAGAACCGGATCGTCGGGCAGAAGGGAAGGGGGCGGAAGAGGACGGAGAAAGTGTCCGCTTGTCCCGTCCGGATAACCTCCCCGGATCCGTTCCCGCTCCCGCGGACAGGGACGTTCCTGCGCCAGAAGATTCTCTCCTCCGGGATGCGAAAGGTGCAGAATCCTGCCTCCTCTTTCCGGAACGACAATCAGTTCCATCGTCCGGTTCCGGATCTTGAAGGCGGAGGCCGACTCCCGGAAACGGATGTTCCGGACCGGGATCTCCTTCCAGTTCGGTGCGGAGGGGGTGATAAACGTTCTCTGCGGATGAAAGACCTTCTCGTTCAGATGCCGGATGAGACGATCCGGATCTCCGGTCCGGAAGACCGGATTTCCCAGCGCCGTCCGGCAGCGGTGCGAGGTCCGCCCGCCCGAGGCCTTCGCCTGAATCTCAAAGTGACGGACCCCCCGCAGATCCAGACGGACCGGAACTGGGGGGGCTCCGAGCGCGCACTCCCTGCGGAAGACCTCCCGGAAATCGGCAAAGAAGCGGAATGTCACCTTCGGGAGGGGATCGCCCGGGAGAATCGGATCCTTTTCATGGTCGTTCGCCTCGACTCCGATCTCCGCCCGGAACTCGTCCGCCAGTCCGTCCAGACGGTAGATGTTGCTGAACGGCGTGTGTCCGCAGAGTCCTTTTGCAAACTCCCGCGTCCCGATCCGGATGGTTCCGCCGGAGAGATTCCGGTTCCGGAGAGGACGCGAGATGCCGTTCCAGGTCCAGAACGCTCTCGCATCCGTTGCGGGAACTTCGGTCAGCGAAAGATCCGCCGCGGAGAGGGGGAGCACCGCACCCAGAAACAGGAGGAAAACAGAGTGTTTCATTCTTCAGCAAAACGGAAATCCCGGATCTCGAACCATCCTTTCTGCTTCCAGCTCAGAAGCGAAAGGGAAAGGCGGTCGGTCGAGGGGACAAGATGCAGGGAGACAGTCTTCCACTCCTCCTTCAGCGGCATGTTCATGAAATCCTGCCGTTTCTGCCCGGTGGAATAGCCGGTCAGCCGGACATTTCCGCGAGCCTGAAACTGCAGACGGAATTTCCGTTTCCTTTTCACCGCGAGCGCTGCAGTCGAAATTGTGGCGTAGCGATCCGCGGAAGGAGTCTCTACGCGGAGTGTCGCGCCGGAAGGAATGCTGAAAAGCGAAACTTTCTTTTCGTCGCGTGTTTCGAATTTCGCATCGCCGGGGGATACGTGGAGCCTTCCCCAGCCGAAGAAGGTGGTGAAGCTGCTGGCGTTGTAGGCTTTCTTTTCGACCTTTTTGCGGATAAAGCCTTTCGGGGATCCGTCCGGATTCCGGCGGATGGTGTGGTAGAAGACTCCCGATTCCGGGGTGGCAAGAAGAAGGTTCTCTCCGGCGATGGCCGCAACGGCGTTGTAGGAGCGGCCGGGCTGTTTGCCGTCAAAGTCGTAGAAGAACCAGGTTCTGCCATTGTCCTCGGTCAGATAGAGTCCTTCTTTGGAGGAGACGGTGAAACGTCCTTTCCGTTCCCGGTCGAAAAAGAGGCGTCCTGCGCCGCCGGGGAAATTCTCCATCTCCTTCCAGGTGCGTCCGTCATCGTCGCTGAACAGAAGGCCGGAGGACTGCGCGGAAAGGTAGAGCCGGCTGGAGAAGGGATCCAGCTGGAGGTCCGCAAGACCCCATGGACGGGAATCGTCGCGCCGGACCGTCTCCCAGCGTTTCGTTTCGCTGTTCCAGCGGCAGACCCGGTTGTAGACAATGCTCATGCAGACCGGGGTCCCTTTTCGGGAAACCGCAAGTTCATAGCCGCAGACATTGGTGTTTTCAAA
Source organism: Lentisphaeria bacterium UBA1829 (assembly GCA_002338895.1). Lineage (GTDB taxonomy): Bacteria > Verrucomicrobiota > Lentisphaeria > Victivallales > UBA1829 > UBA1829. The sequence continues at coordinate 9,354 of DDJH01000254.1, forward strand.
GAACCCCTTTCCCTTGTGATGGGTCAGATCGGGAAGTCCTTCGCTCATCCGTTTCCAGGTCTCCCCCGCGTCCCGGCTCACATAGACTCCGCCGCCTTTGCCGCCGGCAAATTCATTCGAAACGCCGAGATAGACGGTGTCCGCATGGACCGGATCCACCGCGATGGATCCCCGGATATAATGATCCCGTCTGCCCGGAAGGCCTTTCTGCGCGGGAATTTTCCAGGTCTTTCCGCCATCCCGGGAGACTGTGACAAGGGAGGCGCGCGGACCGCTGGAATAGATCGTCTTCGGATCGGAGGGGGCCACCTGGAAGAACTGCCGTTCATAACCGAATCCCGGGTAGGAGGAGAAGGTCCTTCCGCCGTCCCGCGTGATGTACCAGCTGTGATCCATCAGCGTGACCAGAAAATCATGTGTCCCCGGAAGGACAAAGGCGCTTTTCATCACGACCTGCGACATGCCGGTACTGGTGCAGACCCATGTCCTGCCCGCGTCAAAGGTCTGCATGACGTTGTAGTAATCCGTTGCATACCAGTGATTGGAATTGCGGGGATCGACGGTGATGCTGCCGGTCGCCTTGAACACCTGTTTATCGATCTGATGGGCTCCGAGGTAGTCGCGGGGATCAATCTTCCGGATGTCGATCCGTTTCCATTCGTCGCTTCCCCGGTCCAGACGGTAGAAATCCTGCAGCGTGCTGGCAACGACGAGAAAATCCTTCCCCGCCCCAAGCGCCGTATAGATGTTTTTGTTGCAGTAGGAATCATGGTATTTGATTGCTGTTTTGTTCAGGCCTTTCGACCAGTCGCTCCATGTCTTTCCATTGTCGGTGCTGCGCTTGACGGTTTCGTAGTTGAAGAGTCCGTAGAGCTCGCCGGGATCGGAGAGACTCTGGACGATTTCCGTCGGGGATTCCTGCGAAAGTTTCTCCCAGGTTTTTCCGCCGTCCTCGGAACGGTAAAATCCGGGTTCGAAGCGGGAGTGCCAGAAACTCCACCTCGTCAGAGTCGGGGAGCAGAGGTAAAGACGTTTCGGATCGGTCCGGTCGTACCGGAGATCGGTCGGATTCAGAGAGGCTGTCCAGAGAGTGTTCCATGTCTTTCCGTTGTCGGAACTTTTCAGAACACCGTCGTAGCCGCCGACCACAATTTCATCGGGATTCTGCGGATGGCGGTCGATCACAAATCCGGTTGCCCGGCGGACTCCGTTATCCGTACTGATCCGTCCGGTGATCCGGAAACTTTTCCCCCCGTCGGTGCTGGAGAGCAGAAACCCTTTCCCGAACTGGCGGCGGCTGATCACAACGATGATGTTGTCCGCATTGCGCGGATCCACGGAGAGTCCCCGGACCTGAAAACCGATTCCGTCCGGAAAGGCGCCGTGAAGCATTCGCCAGGTGTTGCCTTTGTCGTCGCTGCGGTAGAGTCCCGCCATGTCGATGTAGGAGTAGCAGCGGTTCGGATTCGAGGGGCAGAGAACAACATTCTGCACATATCCGCCTCCCCAGAATTTGCCCGATGTCCAGTTGTTGTATGTAAAGGGCGAAGAATTCTCCTCTCCCGAAGAGATCCCTTCCTGTGCAGCCAGAAGGCCGATGCTCAAAAGTCCGATTTTCCAGTTCATTGTTCGCTCCGTGTGTTAATAAATATCTTTTGCTTTGGCTATGGCGCTGTCGAAATTCTGTGAAGTATAGGAAACGTGAGAGGAAACCTTGGTTTTCGGTCCTCCCTGCCAGATGCTTTTCGCTCCCACATGTCCGTCCGCAAACAGAAATGTTCCGGTTCCGGTGTGATTCGGTCCGATTTCGTTGGAACCGATCAGCCAGGAATAGCAGGTGTTGAAAAAATACCCCATGTAGGAGTCCCTGAAGTGCGTTCCGGTGGAATTAAGTTTCAGGTAGTCCGTTTCCGCAACAAGATAATGGGAGGAGATATTCCGAATGGAGGAGAGGCGTTTGGGCATCGTCGCACTTTCGGTCGGAACATAGGCCATCCACGGAACAATAATGCCGTAGCTGAGGCGGTTCCAGCCGCGGTTGGAAAGAATGGTCTTGTCGGACGGACAGGTGAAAACCTTGCATTTCTGTGTAAACGACCAGTAGTTTTTCCGGTCCTTGATCTTGTAGAGGTAACTTCCCCAGAGCATGTCCCAGCTGTTGCCCAGATAATCCGCCGTCGTGAAATCCGAATGGATGTAGGACTTCGATTTGGCGGGAATCGGAGCCGTTACNNTTGTTCAGCGCCGGAAGAAGCATCCCGGCAAGGATCGCAATGATCGCAATTACAACCAGAAGTTCAATAAGAGTGAAATCTTTTTCCCATAAAATCTGTTTTTTCCGCAACATGGCCGCTTCCTTTCTGGTGTTCAGACCGTTGTCATTTTATAGTTGAAATCAAAAACAATGCGTTCGGGGGGCAGCGAGGGGTTCTCCAGGCGGTTCCGAATCTGCCGGACTGTCTCTTTCCCGAACTCCTCAAATGGAAACGTAAACAGCATCACAGGTTCCGGCATATTCTCCGGCTTGAACATGAATGTCGCCATCCGGCACTCCTCGTAAAGATCAATTCCGTACCGGCGGAGAAGCGCGGCAATGGCGTCAAAATTCTCCAGACTCGGTGCAATCGCCTGCGGACGATAACCGCTTTGCAGAAGCGTTTCCAGACCATCAAACTCGTTGCAGAAAAAGTGCTCCTCCGGTATTTCAATTCCCGCTTCCCGGAAAACATCGCGGCAACCCTGAAATGTCGTTGCATAGTACCGTTCACTCTGCGCAAACAGAACTCTCCTGCGGCCTTCCGCAAGCAGCGCTTCTCCGAGCACCCGCCCTTTGCGGTAACGATCCAGTTCAATGCAGGTCATCCCCGGCAGAGTCGTATCCACCACGACAACCGGACGATACTGCTGGATCCTCCGCAGAAGCGATTCCTGTTCCTGATCCGGCGCAACGCACACCAGCGCATCACAGCCGATGCTCCGCAGTTCCTCAAACTGATCGTTCTCCCGTTCGGAAAACAGCCGGATCTCCTGAATCAAGGTCGGCATTTTTCCCAGTTCCATTGCAATATGCGATTTCAGCGCAACTCGATAGAACGGTTCATAGATGATTTTCCCGTCGCCATCCAGAATCCCGATCAGAGGTGCCTGAAATACCGATCCGCAGGAGCGCGGCACCGTAAAGGTCCCGATTCCGGGACGTGTCGTTACAAAACCCTCCTTCAAAAGAAGTTTCAGCTCCAGCTGCGCCGTGCTTCTCGCGATCCCAAGCTCCGCGGCAAGATCCTTGTTCGACGGAAGAAGAACCGCTTCCCCTCCGTGCTGATAGATCAGATCGATCACGTACCGGCGGACAAGCATCCGGGCACTGTCCCGTTTTTTACTGTTGGCGGAAATCATCGTTCCAGATCTGTTTCTCGTTTTTATTTCTTTTTTCTTTCAAATCGGGCCACCAATCGGGCCTCTTTCTAATTATACAATAAAACCCCTGCAAAGTCAAGGGGGAAAGGAAAACTTTTTTGGAAAAGATTGGCGGAACTGGCTCGGAAAAGCCGGTGGCGGCGCTTTGTTCAGCAGAGAAAGCGCGATTCCGCGGTCAGGAGTGATAGCGTTTGTATTCCTTCAGTGCGAAGGTATCGGTCATTCCCGCGATGTAGTCGGCGATGACCCGGGGAAGCGGATCCTGCTCCAGGCGCTGACGGGCTTTCCGGCCCAGCAGTTCCGGATCGTTCCGGAACACTTCAAACAGAAACTGCATCTTCTCCAGCGATTCCTCGTTGAGAATCGCAATGTCCGGATGAAAATAGAGATTGTGATAGAGAAATTCCCGGAGCTGAAGCGTCAGCGGTTCAAAATCCGGACTGAATGCAATCAGTTTGCAGGGGAGGGCGCGTGCCTCCGCCGAACTCTTCGGCGCATAACGCTCCAGAAGCTCGTTGGAATAGCGGATCGCGTTGCCGACCATCATGTCGATCAGGCAGCGGACCGTATAGGCCGCATAGCGTTCATCCTTCTCCCGCAGTCCGGCTGCGGCCGCCTTCTCCGCCGCCATGCACCAGAGCGGAATGCTCTCCAGCATCTCAATGGTGATCAGACCGGAATCAAGACCGTCGTCGGTATCGTGTCCGTAATAGGTCAGATCGTCGGCAAGATCCGCCACCTGCGCCTCCAGAGAGGGATGCGGCGGAAGCTCTTTCTCGTCCAGATGGATCACCTGTTCCCGGTGTTTCAGGAGTCCGGCCCGGACCTCCCACGAGAGATTGAGTCCGTCGTAATCCGGATATTTGATCTCCAGTTCGTCGATGATGCGAAGCGCCTGCAGATTGTGGTCGAACCCTCCCTGATCGCGCATGATCCGGTGCAGCGCGCGCTCCACCGCATGGCCGAAGGGCGTATGCCCCAGATCATGNNGTTTCCGCCAGATCCTCGTTCAGCCGGAGCGCCCGCGCGATGGTCCGCGCAATCGCCGCCACTTCGATCGTATGCGTCAGACGGGTCCGGAGATGATCGCCCGATCCGCTCAGAAACACCTGGGTCTTATACTCCAGACGACGAAACGCGCGGCTGTGCAAAATCCGGTCGCGATCCCTTTGAAAATCCGTCCGGAACGGATGCTGCT
>DDJH01000254.1:13980-24608 GCA_002338895.1 Lentisphaeria bacterium UBA1829
GGCGCCGGCCCGCCGATTCATGATTCTTGACCGCAAAACGGGCAAGATCGGCCTCCTCGCCGGTGTTCTGCGCGGAAAGATCCCGAATCATCGCCGCGCTCCGTCAAAGCACTTCCGGAAGATGAAGGCGGACCTGTTCAAACATTTCCGCATCACTGATGGAGGTGGTCCGTCCGCGGGCGTACTCGGCGTCGATCCAGTCACGGATCGCGACAATTCCGGGATTGTCTTTGCGGATCTCCGCTCCCCGGGGCGTATTCCCCTGGATCCAGTAGGCGATGCCCGCCAGACCGGAGGTGTTGGAGACCGCAACCCGGCATGGACGATTCAGAAATTTCTCCGTATCGAAAATATTGTAAATTTCCTCATTTTTCGTCAATCCGTCCGCATGGATTCCGGCGCGGGTCGTATTGAAATCCGCTCCCACAAACGGGTAGTTCGGCGGAATCGAATGATTCAGACGCGTCCGGAAGAAATCCGCCATTTCGGTGATGGCCGTTGTGTCGATTCCATCGTTGATTCCCGTGAGTCCCATCCATTCGAAGATCAGTCCTTCGATCGGCGGATTCCCGGTCCGCTCGCCGAAGCCGAGGAACGTTCCGTTGACCGCCGAACAGCCGTAGAGCCATGCGCAGACCCCGTTGGCCAGAACCTTGTGGAAGTCGTTGTGTCCGTGCCATTCAAGCTGTTCGGAGGTTGTGTCGGTCTCCGTCAGGATCATGTCGAGCATGGCGGGAATGCCGCGGGGAACCGGCACGTTCGGGAACGGCAGACCGTATCCCATCGTGTCGCACAGACGGATCTTCACCGTCGTTCCGCTGCCTGCGCAGAGTTCATTGAGCTCATTGATCATCGGAATGACGAACCCTTCGAAGTCGGCTCGTGTCGCATCCTCCAGGTGGCAGCGCGGACGGATCCCGTTTTCCAGCGCCGCTTCCACAATTTCCTTATACGAATCCAGCGCCTGTCTGCGGGTCTTGCGCAGTTTCAGAAAGATATGATAATCGGAGCACGACGTCAGAATTCCGGTCTCCTCCAGTCCCATCTTCCGGACCAGTTCGAAGTCTTTTTTTGCCGCGCGGATCCATGCGGTGATCTGGGGGAATTCGTATCCGAGTTCCCGGCAGGCCTCCACCGCCTTGCGGTCCTGTTCGCTGTACAGGAAGAATTCGCTCTGACGGATCACTCCGCGTTTCCCGCCGATGCGGTGCATGAACCGGAAAAGTTCGACGATTTCGGAAACGGTGTACGGCGGTCGGGCCTGCTGACCGTCCCGGAAGGTCGTATCTGTGATCCAGAACTCCTTCGGAAGGCGGGGTTCCACGGCTTTCCCATCCAGTTTGAACGCCGGAATCTTGTCATAGGAAAATACTTCCCGAAAAAGATTCGGCTCGGCAACGTTTTTCAACAGTCTTTTCATGATTGCTGGCCTTTCTTTCCCGTAATCTTGTTCTGCAGATCGGTTGATCCAGACAATATACGCTGGATTTCCGTTTTTTACAAGTCGTCTTTCCATTTCTTTTCGGGAAAATGCGATTGCATTTTCTTTTTGCGGTGTTAGATTGTAAGGATGGAGGTGATTGTCTTATGAAAAATCTGTATCAGATGATCCGCAGTTCCAGGTTCTGTGTCGTGTTCACCGGGGCGGGAATTTCCACGCTCTCCGGCATCCCCGATTTCCGCAGTCCAAACGGCGTTTACAGCCGCCGCTTTCAGGGATATCCGGTCGAGGAGATTCTGTCCATCGATCTCTTTCTCCAACGCCCCGATCTCTATTACAGCTGGGCAAAGCCGTTCATCTATGAACTGGACCGCTATCAGCCCAATATCGTTCACCGCACCGTCGCCGGAATGGAGAGGGCCGGACTGGTCGGAATGACCTATACGCAGAATATCGATCTGCTCCACGAACGGGCCGGATCCAGAAAACTCGGCGAACTGCACGGAAGTCCGGCCATTCACGATTGTCTCCGGTGCGGAAAAACGTTCGAGTATCCGCAGATTGCCGCAATCGTCCAGCGGGGCGAGGTGCCGAAGTGTCCGCTCTGCGGCGGAATCGTCAAGCCCCGGATCGTCTTCTACGGCGAGGCGTTGGATGCCGATCTGCTCAGCCGCGCGGAACGGGATTTGCGCAGGGCGGATCTGCTGCTCGTGCTGGGAAGCAGTCTGACGGCCAATCCTGCCGCAATGCTGCCGGAACTGACTCTCTCGGCCGGAGGAAAACTTGTGATTGTCAACCGCCAGCCGACTCCGCTGGATGCCGAGGCGTCGCTCCGCTTTGACGATCTGGAAACGGTCTTTTCCGGATTGCAGAAGGAACTGCTTCGCGACTTTCCCGACTGCATGACGGAACCGTCCGGAAATTCCGAAAGACAATCCGAATAACAGAAAGGCTGTCACCCTCGGGCAAGCGCTCCAGTGTGGACAAATGACCGACAGAAGAGAGGTCTCCGAATCCACATAGAGAGAAGAATGCGGCTTCCGGATCGCTCTTTTTGTTCCTTGTATTCAATGGATAAAATCAGTTGGCGGACTGCACCTCGCAGTCCGCCCGGAGAATAGAGAAGAGAGAGTTTCTGCGGAAGAGGTTTCTCCATCGACTCCTCCGCATGCCGCAATGCGGCATTGTCCATAAAACGGCGGAATGAAGGTTTTATTGCCCTTTTCAGAAAAAAAATCGTTTTTTTGTTTGAAAAGACGCGGAATTCCAATATATTTCCCCCAGACGAATCATAAAATTTATTCTCAACAGGAAACGGAACACGCATGAAACAGGATGTCATTGACTCTTTCTCCGCGGCATACTCCCGCAAACCGAGTGCTTTTTCAAGAGCTCCCGGCAGACTCGAAATCCTCGGAAACCATACCGATTACAACGAAGGATATGTCCTGAGCTGCGCAACTGGGCAGGCGACGGAAATGGCGATCGCCGAAATCCCGGGACGGATCTGCAAACTGCGCAACCCGCCCCTCAACGGAGAGTTCACAATCAATCTGGATGATATGGATACCCCCCGGCCGAAAGACTGGACCAATTATCTGAAAGGAGTTCTTGTGGAACTCCGCCGGAGAGGAATCCAGTACCCCGCGTTTGAACTGCTGTTCAAAAGCACGGTTCCGCTTTCCGCCGGAATGAGCAGTTCCGCCGCACTGGAAATGGCGTTCTGCATGGCGCTTGGAAAACTCGCCGGAATCGAACTGCCGCTGCCGGAATGGGCGCGGGTGGGGCAGTCTGTGGAAAATGTCTATCTCGGACTCAAATCCGGACTGCTCGACCAGTTCAGCTCCCTGTACGGGAAGAAGGATTCGTTCATCCTCTGCGATTTCCGCTCCGTCGAAGTGCTCAAGACTGTGGCAATGCCCGCCGGATGGAAAATCGTCGTGGCCAACACCATGGTCAAACACAATCTGGTGGAGTCCGATTACAATCTGCGCAGGGAGAGCTGCGAACGGGCAACCGCCGCCATCCGCGGAAAATTCCCGGAGGTGCGGACCCTGCGCGATGTCTCTTCCTCCATGCTCGAAGAGTGCAGAATGCTGCTCGATCACACCGATTATCTCCGCGCAAAACATGTGGTCGGTGAAGATGAGCGCGTGATGAAGGGCGTCAAACTGCTGGAGGAGGGGAAGGTCGAAGCGTTCGGCGCTCTCTGGTTCGAAAGCCATGAAAGCTCCCGCGACTGCTTCGAAAACAGCTGTCCGGAGCTGGATATCCTTGTGGAGCTGGCTCATACGATCCCCGGCTGCGTCGGAGCACGTCTGAGCGGCGGCGGGTTCGGCGGAATCAGCATCCATCTCGTTCGCGCGGACGAGGCGGAAAACTACTGCGGACGTCTCGCAGCGGCCTATAAACTCAAAACAGGGAAAACGATCGAAACGATCATCTGCTCGGTCGGAGACGGCGCATCCGCCGAATCCCTTTGATCTCCATGCCCCGGAAGATTCTTTCAGCGACTGCCGGTCTCTTCGGAGCCGGCATGAGTCCCTTCCGGGTGTTTCTTTCTTTTTTTCTGCTCCTGCTGCTCTTCAACGCCGGATGGTGGTTCAATCCGCCGCACTGGGATGAGATCCTCGGGCTGCACAATCAGGCGGTTTTTCTGGCGAAACACCATTTCTCGTTTTCCGAACTCTGGCGGCCGGAACAGCACTCGTTCGAGGGGTCGGACGTGTATCGTTTCGGAATTCTTCCGCTGCTGTATGCCGTTCTTTATTCGTTCCTGCCGCCGGTCTGGGTGCATCTGACCGGACATCTGTTCAACATGGCCTGCATCGCGGGGGCGGGGACGCTGATGGTCGGAATTCTGCGGAAAAACGGCGTGTCCGCCGGGACGGCTCTGCTGTGGGCGATCGCGGTGTTCTGCGAGCCGCTGATTGCGGGGCGGAGCGCCGCGCTCGGGCAGGAGTGCGCGCTGATTTTCTGTGTGATGCTGGCGCTGGAGGCGTTTCTGCGGAAACGATGGTATGCGGCATTCGGGATTCTGCTGCTGGGGGGATTGGTCAAGGGATCCGCGGCTGTGGCGTGTCTGGCGCTTCTGCTGGGACTCGTCCTGCGGATGGTGCTGCGGAAGGAGGAGCGGAAACGAGTGTGCGGACCGCTGATTGCGGGAGGAATTTGTCTTCTGCTTCTTCTCGCACTGCTTCAGCACAATGTGGATTTTGCGGGCGGCGGACTGCATCTGGGCGGTCCGGTTCGCGACGGCGGGCGGAGCGGATGGATATTCCTGCTGAAAAAAGGTTTTTTTCACTACGAACTCTATTTCCCCGTGCTGTTTTCGGTGATTCTTGCGGGGGGAGGGGCGTTCGCGGTCCGGTGGATCCGGAAACGGAAAAAAATCCCGTCGGAGGATTTTCTGTTTCAATGCGCTCTTCTGCTGACGGTGCTTGGATTTGTCGGTGCATATCTGATGGCGCGGATCGCGCTGCCCCGCTATATGGCGGCGGCATCGTTTCCCGCCTTTCTGCTTCTGGCGCTGAATCTGCCGCGATTCCGGAGGAGCACGGCGGTNNTGCCGTTCGGGATCCGTCGGTCGGGGGAGTATCTGGAACGGAGCAGGGAGTATCTGAGTGAGATTGCGGCGAATCGCCGTCTCTGTTCGTTTCTGGAGCGTTTTCGGGAGGATCCCGTCGTGGTTTCATGGCCCCTGGCTCAGATGCTGACGATGCCGGAGATGGGGTATGTGAAGAAGCCGTTCCCGAAGGTCTATTCCGGACGGGTCCCGTTTTACGCGCCGGTTCGGAAGCTGGAGAAGCCATACGGAAAGATGCCGCCGGAGACCGTGTTCGTCTACCACGAGAACGATTTTGAGAATACGGGGATGTCGGGGCCGTCGCTTCTTCCGGACCGGACGTGCGTTTCTCTGTACCGCGATACGACTCTCGGCGGACTGGTGATCGTCTACCGTCGGGAAAACCCGGTCAGCGGGCCAGTCCGAGAATCGCAACCCCGAGCAGAATGAAGATCAGCGCCACCGCCTTGCGTTTCACATTCGCGTCGTGGAACAGCCAGACTCCGAATCCGAAGGCGACAACGCAGTTGCATCTCCGCACCAGCGAGAGAATCGAAATGTGAATGTCCGGCATGCTGACCGCATGAAAATAAAGATAATCCGCCAGAATCAGCAGAATCCCGGTGACCGGGATCGTCCAGCGCCACTCAAAACGGTGTGTCGACCGGAACACCAGACGGCGCACCAGCCATGCCAGCCCGAGAATCACCACAAGATCAATGGAAAACCACAGCTGCAGCGTGTCCCGCGGAATCCGCAGCGTGTTGAGCAGATATTTGTCGTAGAGCGCCGATCCCGCCCCGAGCAGGGTCCCGAGCAGAATCAGATGAACGCTCCGCGAGCGCCGGAACGAGAAGCCTTCCAGCTTCCCCAACACCGAAAAGAAGTAGTATCCTCCGAAGATCAGCACCATCCCGAACGCCTGCGCAAGTGTGGGAATTTCATGAAACAGGACCAGTCCGCCCAGAAAGGTCCACAGCGGCGAACTTGCCCGGATCGGCGCCGCAAGCGAAATCGGCAGATCCCGCATCGCATAGTAGACGCATGTCCAGCTTGACGCCACCAGCAGGGATTTCAGAAACACCAGCGTGAACACCCGTGTCGAACAGCTCGCCGCCGTCCGGAAGTCGCCGAACAGAAACTCTCCTGCAAGAAAGAAGAGCGATCCGCTCAGCGTGGCGAAAAACAGAACCGGCATCACCGAGTTCTCCCGCACCGCGTGTTTCTTGCAGACATCATAAAAACCCAGTCCGATGGCGGAGGCCACGACTGGAAGAAACCAGGGGGGAATGGAGAGTGAAAAATTCATTGCTCCGAAAGAAAAGGAAATCCGTCTCCCGCGGGGAAGAACGGATTTCCCGGTTGTTGTCTGGTTGAGAAGTTACTTGGAGTTGTTGTCTTTCCGGCTGGTCCACTCCTCCAGTTTGCGTTCTGCAAAGGAGCGTCCGCCGAGTCCGAACGCGAGCGCCGCCGCCACACAGATCGCACCGAGAAGGAGCGTGAAGGCCGTCTGGACGATCGGGCCGCCGATGTTCATGTTGTGGATCGCAATGGCTCCGGTGAAGATCAGGATCGCCACCCGGACCACCGTCGTGACCAGACTGTTGCACTTGTCCTTGATCGCGGAGACCGCAAAGTTCGAAATCCAGATGCCGATCAGGACGACAATGACGCCCACGATGATGTTGCCGCCGAACTCCATGAAGGTCCGGAGCAGACGGGAGAGTTCCGTAAAGGAAAGAATGTCCGCCGCCGCGATCGCCGCAAGGAAGATGATCGTCAGAAATGTCAGTTTCCCGACCACCACCGACGGAAGGTTGGACTCCTTCTCGTCTTTCGAGGCAAACCCGAGCCGGGCAAGAAGCTGATTGAACCCGAAGTTCTCAAAGATCTGCGTCACCAGCCCCGAGACAAAACTTCCGGCAAGGAACGCCACAAAAATCAGCAGCGCCGCTCCGAGAATATCCCCCGTCGCATTGAGGAGCTTGTCGAAGAATCCCGCCACCGAGTTCGAAAGCGAATCAATCTTCAGCGCCGTCAGCGACGAGATCAGAACCGGAATCGCCACCAGCACATACGCGACAATCCCGATCATCGATGACAGACCCTTGTCTCCGAACAGCTTGGAAATCCCCGCCTTGTTCGCCAGCGAATCAATCCCCGAAACCGCAATCAGACCCGTGACCGCCTTGCGCACAATCTTGGCCGCAATCAGACCGATAAACAGACTCGCCACCGCCGCAATCAGATTCGGAATATAGCCGAGAATCTGCGTGAACATCTGCTGAATCGGTTCCGTGATCCCCCGGATCTCAAGAACATTCAGAATCGAGGGCAGGAAGAACAGCAGAACCACCCAGTAGAGAATGGAGGAGACCGTCTCGCTCAGCGGAGCCTCCTCCTTTTTATCATCCACATATTTTGCGAACCGCTCGTCGAAATGGAGCACCCGCATCAGCGTGTTGGCTCCGTAGCGGAGCACCGTCGCCACGACCCATGCGATGAACGCCAGAGCGATCGCACCGATGATCTTGGCCGCATAGGCTGTCAGCGAACCGACAAAAAACTTGATCGGTTCCGCCGCCTGCGTCAGATTCAGCGTCGTCAGACACCCCAGAATCGCAAGCAGAAGAATCAGATAATACACGAATCTCCCGATGAATTTCGAGGCCGACGCCTCTGAAATCTCGCTGCCCTGCGGAAGACAGCGGTTGATCTTCCGGTCCAGTCCCAGACGATTCACCAGCGCCACCGTCTGCCCGGAANNCACCACCGCGACGATCCAGCCGATCAGCAGCACCAGAATCGCCCATACCAGATTGAGCACGTTGCTCTCAACGATCATTCTCCAGACATCTCTGAAAAAATCCTCCATCTTCCTTACCTCCTTGTCGTTTTTCGTTTTTTATAATAAGAGCGGACCCGGGGCTTCCGTCTCTCTTCCTTTTTCACTCTTCCGTGGGCACTCCGAGGAATTTTCCCGTCTCCTCCAGCACCTCCGGTGTTCCCAGAACCATCAGCGAATCGTTCAGCTGCAGTTCCGTGTTCCCGTGCGGCACCACATACGATCCTCCGCGGCGGATCAGCAGCACCAGCGCGCCGACCGGAAGTCCGAGATTGGCCAGCGTCTTTCCGACAAACGGCGAACCCGGCATGATCTCGTACTCCTTCATATCGCCATTCATGTTCCCGGTGTTCTCAAACTCCAGCGGCACACGCGGATGAATCTGGAGCGGAAGATTCAAATTCAGTTTGCAGGCCGCCGGCATGATGGTCATCCCCTGCAGAATCACCGAGGTCAGCACGATGAAGAACACAATGTGAAACATCATCATGTGATTGGGCAGCCCCTCCACCCACGGGAAGGTCGCCAGCATGACGGGCGCTCCCCCGCGGAGCCCGACCCACGAAACCAGAAGCCGCTCGTTCCAGCTGAACTTGCTGCCCAGCATGCAGAGAAACACCGCAAGCGGACGGGCCGCGATCATCAGAAACGCCGCAATCGCAAGTCCGATATACCGCGATTCCCAGACCAGACTCGGCGTCGCCAGCAGTCCGAGCATCGTGAACAGCACCACCTGCATCAGCCACGCCATGCCGTCGTGGAAGCGCCCGAGTCCGTTGTGATAGATGAATTTCCCGTTCCCCATCACCATTCCGGTCACATAGACCGCCATGAACCCGTTCCCGTTCAGCAGTTCCGAACAGCCGAACGACAGAAACACCATCGAGATGCCCAGCACATAATACAGCCCGTCGTATTCCAGATCAATCTTGTTGAACAGCCAGATCGCCAGTTTTCCCCACATGATGCCGAGAACGACTCCAAGCGTCATTTTCGTCAGGAAGTTCGGGATGATCTGCAAATACACTCCGTAATCGGTCGGCGCATTGGGATTCTGCATGTCCGCCAGCGCAATCGGGATCAGAAAGACCGTCAGGAAGGCCGCCATCGGATCGTTGCTCCCCGATTCAAACTCCAGCAGCGGCTGCAGTTTCCCTTTCAAACTGACGCTCTTCGAACGGAGAATCGAAAACACCGCCGCCGCGTCCGTCGAGGAGATGATCGACCCCAGAAGCAGGCACCACGAGAGCGGAAAGTGTTTGTCCGGCAGCTGCCAGCGCAGGAAAAAGAACGTGAACACCCCCAGAAACAGCGCCGTGAGCAGAACTCCGAGACTGGAAAGCAGTCCGCCGATTCCCACCACGCTCTTCACCGAATTCCATTTCGTGTCGAATCCTCCGGAGAACAGAATAAAGGCCATTGCAATGCTGCCGATCACGTTGGCGTAATTCGGATTGTCGAACGGGATGTGCCCGATCCCCTCTTCCCCCGCGAGCATCCCGACCCCGAGAAACACCACCAGAACCGGCATGTTGATCCATGACGACAGTTTGCTCGCGCAGGCGCATGCAAGAATCAAAACAGCGAAAACGGTTAATGCCTGATACAGTTCCATGTCAGATCCCCATTCTTTCCAGGATTTGAGTTTGAGCGGCGGATGCGGTCGTTTCTCCGTTTCATGGATAGGGTCCCCGGCCGGTCGGCGAAGACGGGAAAGCGCAGAATCGAATTCATCTTTCACCCCTCGTTTCTGTGTTCTGCGTAACAGTATCATGAAACGGGAAAATTTCAACTCTTTTTCCTCTTTTTTCAGAAGATTTTTCCCCCGCTTCCGTTCCGGGAAAAACCGTTTTCCCAAAGGGAAGCTGCCGGGCGCGGAAGAATAAAAATCAACCTTTTTTACAAAATGATTAGAAAAAAGCAAGAAGTGCGTGTATTTTACCGCATCCGTTGGTCTCTGACCGGCGGATTGGGAACGGGAGAACCGCTTTCCCCGGAAAGAGGGTTCCCCCGGAGTGTGTTGAAGTATTCCCAAACGACTGCGCGGATGAACGGACCGCTTCCGCGGTTCCCGGCTTTTCCGCTGCGTCAAACTGTGAGGATCCTGAAGTGAGAGATAAAACCATCACGTATGACCACCTGATTATCGGTGGCGGAGTCGCCGGTCTTTCCGCTGCTCTGATGCTGGCGGAGAAATCGCCCGGACGCATCTGCGTCGTCTGCAAGGGGAAAGCGGAAATCTGCAATTCGCGTCTGGCGCAGGGAGGCATCGCCTGCGTTCTCGACAAACGCGACTCGTTCGATGAACATATCGCCGATACGCTGGCCGCCGGAGATCATCTCTGCAACGCCGTCAATGTGCGCGGAATCGTCGAAGCCGGTCCCGAAAAGATCAAATGGCTCATGGAGCTCGGCACCCACTTCACGACCCGCGGCGAAATCGGCGAGAACAATGAAGAGAATAAAAAGGATGAATTCCATCTCGGCCGGGAGGGCGGGCACCATAAACGCCGCGTCATCCATGCGGGAGACATCACCGGTGAAGAGGTCCACAACACCCTGATCGCCGCCGCCCGCGCCAATCCGAAAATCGAGATTCTGGAGGATCATTCGGCCATCGACCTGATCACGTCCTGGAGACTCGGATGGATGGGGGAGAACCACTGCCTCGGAGCCTATGTGCTGGATATCAATACCGGATTCGTCAAAACCATCGTGGCCGATACCGTCACGGTGGCGACCGGCGGGTGCGGAAAGGTCTATCTTTACACCAGCAA
>DDJH01000263.1:0-8474 GCA_002338895.1 Lentisphaeria bacterium UBA1829
ACTGACGAGCAAGGACACTCTGTCCTTGACCCGGGAAAAATGCCGGTGCATTTTTCCGTATGGAGATGAAATAAAATAGTGTTATTTCTGAATATTTCAAAAATAAATTCATGGATTTTTTTGTTTTTTCTTGTCATCGGGTCTTTTTTGTGGTAAACTTTTGCGGGGACCCGGGGAAGGTGCGCCGGGGGATCGACAGCGGACTGAACAGGAGAGAATGGGTATGAAGATGATTGCGGATGAACGGATTTTATTTCGCTCTCCCGCCCCGGACGGGATTTACTGCTATACGCCGTGGATCTGCCACGGATTCGGAGACCGGCTGATCGCCTCGTGCGACATCGCCGGTCCGCGTCTCGGCGAAGTGTCGGGGCCGAAATCGGATCATGGCGACTACGGGTCCAACCAGTGCCTGATCTTCCGCTCGGACGATCACGGAGAGACGTGGACTCTCTGTGCAAGACTTCCCATGTTGCACGCCCGTGTGTTCCAGGCGGGAAAATCCCTGTACATTCTCGGTCACTCGGGACGGATGCTGATCGCACGGAGCGACGACAACGGCGACTCCTGGAGCGCTCCCGCTGTTCTTGATCCCGGTCTCCGCTGGCATCAGAGCGGCGGAAGCATTGACCGTCACCATGGGCGGATCTGGCTCTCGATGGAAATCAAACCAGATGTGGACCACTGGGCCGGCGGCGATCCGCTTCTGATGTCCGCCGATGAAAACGACGATCTTACGAGGCGCTCCTCCTGGCGCTTTTCCAATCTGGTGACCTTCGAACAGACGGCAAAATTCATCAACCGCACGCCGATTCAGTTCGAAGCGGACTGCTGGCTGGAGTCCAGCGTGGTCCGTGTCCACGATCCGAAAAGCCGTTTTTATGATCCGGAGGACCGTTCCGTTCTGCTGTTCCTGCGCGTCAACGGGTGCGAGCACTACGCGGCCATGCTGGTCGGACGGGAGAACGACGACGGAACTCTGACGCTCGACACCTGGAAGCGTCCGGACGGTTCCCCCGTGATTTTCTTCCCGTTCCCGGGAGGACACATGAAATTCCACATTGTCTACGATGAACAGGATCAATTCTACTGGATGACCGCCAGTCATGTGGAGATCTCGACGGCGTACGGGCCGCCCTCCAACCGGGAACGGCGCGCATTGGGACTTTACTGCTCAGACAATTTGTTCGACTGGCAGTTGGCGGGATTTGTCGCCGTGGGGGAGAGCCGTCTCTGCTCCCGGCACTACGCCTCGCTGGTGATCGACGGAGAGGATCTCCTGGTCGTCAGCCGCTCCGGGGACCGCGAGGCAAAAAATTCCCATGATACGGATCTGATTACACTGCACAGGGTCCGCCGTTTCCGGGAACTGGCATTAAAAGGAGGAAGGGAAGAATGAAACGTCTGGAAGGAATTGTCACGCCGATGGTCACGCCGCTGACGGCGGATGGAAAAGTGGATGTCGAAGGCATCCNNGCATCGGGCGTCTGACGGAACATCTGATCGCGGGAGGCGTGGCGGGGCTCTTCCCGCTCGGAACAACCGGAGAGGGACCGATGCTCCTGCCGGAACAGCAGAAGGAGGTCTGCCGGGCGGTCTGCCGGTCTGCCGGCGGACGGATCCCGGTGCTGGCCGGGATCGCCTCCGCATCGCCGGAGGAGTCGATCGCGCTGGGACAGGCCGCAGCGCGGATCGGTGCGGATCTCGTGGTCCTGCCGCCCCCCTGCTATGTGCCGCTGACGGAGGAGGAGATTCTTGCGTTCTACCGCCGGGTGGCCTCGGAGGTGCCGCTGCCGATTTTTGTGTACAACATGCCGTCGATGGTCAAGACGGACCTGAGTGTTTCCCAGATCCTGCGTCTGGCGGAGATCCCCGGAATTGCGGGGTACAAGGACTCCTCCGGGAATATGAATGCGTTCCATGAGGTGATCTTTGCGTTGAAGGATCGTCCGGATTTCTCCCTGTTTGCCGGACCCGATACGCTGATGGCCGAGTCGGTGCTGTTCGGCGCGGCGGGAGGGGTGAACAGCGGATCGAATCTGTACCCCGGAATCTTTGTGAACTGCTGGAAGGCGGCCCGGAACGGGGAGCTTGAAAAAATCAGACGCTGTCAGGAGAAGATTGTCCGGATTCAGAAACTCTACCATTGTCCGCGCGGCTCCTCCGCTGTGGCGGAAGCGCTGAAAATCGGACTCCAGATCCGGGGAATCTGCCGGAACACGCTTCTGGCGCCGCATTCGCCGGTCCCGCAGGAGCTGGAGAAGAGAATCGCCGCGCTGATGGAAGAGATCGAAGAGGAGTGAAATCCCGTCGGATTCCGGGGCGCAGAGGGGAAAGTTTTTTCTGATAATTTCGTCATCTTTCTTGAAATTTGCGGTTTTGAGAGCATTTTATCCATCAAAAATCAATGAAAATATGGATAAGACAAGGATTTTGACAAGATGAAAAAAGCCCTTCTGCTGCTGATTGTTCTGACGATTCTGCTTTATTTGATCCCGCTGAATGTCCGGGTGATGTTCTCGCCGGATGAGACTCGATATGCCGAGATCGGCCGGGAGATGATCGCATCCGGAGACTGGGTCACGCCGCGTCTGAACGGCGTGCTGTATTTTGAGAAGCCGGTGTTCGGATACTGGGCGTTTGCCGTGTCGCAGCTGCTGTTCGGGGAACATGCGTTTGCGATCCGTCTTCCATGCGTGCTGGCCACGCTGCTGAGTGCACTGGCGCTCTTTTTCCTGACCCGCCGGTTTTCGGGGGGAGGGGAGAAGGTCGGACTGCTGGCTTCGACCGTCTTTTTGCTGACGCCGCTGGTCTTCGCGCTCGGAATCGCGGCGACGCTGGATCCGATCTTCTCGGCATTCCTGACGATTGCAATGGTCTTCTTCTACTATGCGGCGCAGACGGAGAAATTGGAGCGCGCGGGATATCTTTTCCTGTTCGGGCTGGCGGCGGGGCTCGCGTTCCTGACAAAGGGGTTCCTCGCGTTTGTGCTGCCCGGTCTTTCGATTTTCGCCTGGCTGCTCTGGACCCGCCGCTGGAAGGAGATGATCACTCTGCCATGGATCCCGCTGATTGGGGTTCTGCTGGTGGTGCTGCCGTGGGCGATTCTGATCCATCTGGATCAGCCGGCCTACTGGGAATATTTTATTTATGACGAGCATATCAAACGGTTCCTGGAGAAGGAACAGCATCCGGAGCCGTTCTGGTTTTTCATTCCGGTGCTGCTGGGAGGACTCGGGTGGCTGCTGTTTCTGACGCCTTCGGCGGTGAAGGGGTTTGTCCGGGAGAACTGGAAGGAGGATTTCATCCGGTATCTGGTGTGCTGGTTTGCGCTGCCGTTTGTGTTTCTGTCGCTGTCGTCGGGGAAGCTGGCGACGTATATTCTGCCGTGTTTTGCGCCGCTGGCGGTTCTGCTGGCGATCGGATTGTATCGGACCGTGGTGGAGAAGAGGGATGAAAAGCTGCTGGATGTGCTGCTGCTGGTGTTTGCGGGGGCGCTGGCTCTGGCGGCGGTCGGACTGGTGTCGGTGCAGCTCAGCGGAGTGAAATGGGCGCTGTTTGCGAAGGGGGAGGGGTGGAAATGGGTGACTTTCACGTTGACGGGAATTATTCTGATGGTGTCGCTGGTGTTTGCGGTGCAGGAGAAGAAGAATCCGTGGATGAAGCTGGGATTTTTCTTTGTCGGGTTGTGTCCGCTCCTGTTTGTGATGCATTTTGCACTGCCGGACCTTCTGGTGCTGCGGCGTTCGGCGTCGGGACTTCTGGAGAGCGTCAGGGACCGGATCACGCCGGAAACGAAACTTCTCTCCTTCCGTTATCCGTTCCAGGATGTGAACTGGGTGTTCAAGAGAAGTGATGTCTATATGTACCGCGCGCCCGGCGAGATCCGCTGGGGACTGGAGTACGATCCGGCGATGAAGGAACGGCGGCTGCTGGATCGGGAAAAGACCAATGAACTGATCCGCCGGATGCGGGGGAAGGGCGGTGTGCTGCTCGTGCTGCCGACCAAGGTGTATCTGGAGGACCGGGAGAAGCTGCCGAAACCGGAATGGGTCAAATCCACGCCGCATCGCAAGGGGTATACAGCGGTGAAATTCTGAGGAGTCGGAGAAGATGATTCGGAACTGGAAGGAACGGACGGATCGACTTCGGAACGTGATGGAGGAGGCGGTCGCATCGGGGGAGGAGTGCGGCTGTCAGCTTGTGGTGTATGAGGACGGGGAACGGGTGGTGGATCTGTGTGCCGGATTTACCGCGCCGGACCGCCGGATCCCGATCAGAAACGATGCGCTGTTCCCGATTTTCTCCGTGGGAAAAGGGGTGATGGCGACGGCGTTTCATCGTCTGGTGGAGCAGGGAAAGGTTGCATACGACACCCGGATCGCCGATCTCTGGCCCGAATTCGGCTGCAACGGCAAGGAAGAGATGCTTGTCTGGCATATTCTGACCCATCGGGGAGCGCTGTTTGATCTTCCCCCGTGCGAAAGCCAGTCGGATCTGGCGGACTGGGGGAAAATGGCCGACCGGATGGCGCATGCCACACCGAAATGGACCCCCGGAACAATCTGCCGCTATCATCCGATCACATACGCATGGCTGCTGGGCGAAATCGCGCATCGGGCGGATGGACGGTCGTTTCAGGAGATTCTCCGGCAGGAGGTGATCAAACCGCTGCACCTGGAGCATTCACTGTTTTTCGGAACAACGCCGGAGGCGGAGGAGCGGTTTGTTCCGATCGATCTTTCCGCCGTTCCGGAGACACATACCTGGCATACGGATTTCATGCATGATCCGGTGATTCGCCGCGCCTGCATTCCGTCGGCGAACGGAGTGGCGAATGCGGAGGCGATTGCCCGGCATTACGCGGCGCTGATTGCGGAGGTGGACGGGGTCCGTCTGCTGAAGCCGGAGACGGTGTCGTTTGCAACTCGGCTGCGGCGGGCCGAGGATGATCCGCCGCGTCCCGGAGAATGGTCCCGCTTCGGTCTTGGCTGGGCTCTGAGCGGTCCGGAAGAGGATCTCGGATCGCTGTTCGGTCATGGCGGAGCGGCCGGATCGGAAGGGTTTGCGGATCGCCGGACTCATCTTGCGCTCGGCCTGACGCGCAACCGGATTCTTTCCTCGATGCCGGTGATCCCGTTGCGGGACCGGATTTCGGAGATTCTCGGACTGCCGATCCGTCACTGGTAAGAGGAAACCCGGGGTTTTCCCGGGTTTTCCTGCAGTTTCTTTTTATCGAATGATCTTATTTTCCTTCATCCAGAAGACGAGGTCTCTGGACCACGGATGCGCGTTCTGGAACGGATATTTCGCGCGGAGTCCGATTCCGTGTCCGCCGTTCTGATAGATATGGAGATCGAAGGGGATTTTCTTTGCGGCGAGGGCGCGGGCGAAGCGGATGCTGTTTTCGGGCAGGACACCGCGATCGGCGGCGGTGTGCCAGAGAAAGCACGGGGGAGTATCCGGTTTCACCTGGAGTTCGGCGGAGAGCTCTTTCACGAGTTCCGGACCGGCGTCTTTCCCGAGAAGGTTGATGCGGGATCCCCAGTGCGTGACACCTTTTTCCATGGTGATGACCGGGTAGCAGAGAATGCCGAAGTCCGGACGGGAGCTGACGCGGTCGACAGGATCGGCGGCGTTCGGATTTCCGTTATCGAACCGGGTCAGAAGCGTTGCGGCGAGATGTCCGCCGGCGGAGGACCCGATCACGCCGATTCGTTTGGGGTCGATGCCCCACTTTTCCGCGTTGCTGCGGATGATCCGGAGCGCGCGGGCCGCGTCGGTGAGCATCACAGGATGACGGTATCCCTTGGAGCCGAGACGGTAGCGCAGGACGAATCCGGCGATGCCGTTCTGATTGAAGAAGAGCGCGTAATCACGTCCTTCATGACCGGTTGCAAGACCGCCGTATCCGCCTCCGGGGCAGATCAGAATTGCGGGAACGGGCTTTTTCCCCTGTTTCGGAAAATAAGCCTGAAGGGTCGGGATATCGTGCGGCTGTTTTCCCTTTGCGAAGGGAGCATCCCCCTCCCAGAGTCGCATGGGCGCCTGCGGTTCGGCCGGTGCGGCGGGGGCGTCCGCGAAACCGGAGGCCAGCGAGGCGCAGAGGAGAGCTGTGCAGAGAAGAATTTTCATCCGTTTTTTCCTTTCTTTTTTTGTGTGTATGAATGTTTGCTCAGCGGAGCGAGGACTCCGCGAGCGGGAGATTGATGTAATGGCGGCCGGATGTCGCGAAGAGTTTCCGGCAGACCCGGTAAAGGAGATACCCGTTGACCGCGGCGGTCAACGCCCAGGAGACGGGATACGAGAGCATCAGATTTTCCATGGTCCGATCGAGCGGGAACACAAAACAGACCCACAGCACGCGGAGGACGCAGACCCCCATCATCGTGACGACCGCCGATTGAATGGAGTGACCGAGTCCGCGCAGCGCCCCGCTGACCACATCCATGATGGCGCAGAGGAAATAAGTTGTGAAGAGAATTTTCATTCTCAGCAGTCCCCATGCGATCACCTCTTCATTGGGGTTGTAGATTGCGAGAAGCGTGTGCCCGAACCAGTAGAATCCGAATCCCATGATCAGATTGATGGCGATGGAACAGCCCATGCAGTAGAAGATGCTTTTGCGGATTCTGCTGAATTTTTTTCCTCCCAGATTCTGACTGGCGAAACTGATGATGGTCTGATGATAGGAGTAGGACCCGACATAGACGATTCCTTCGAGACTGAGCGCCGCGGTGCTGCCTGCCATCGCGATCGGACCGAACGAGTTGATGGAGGACTGGATGATGAGGTTGGAAATGGAGAAAAATGCTCCCTGCAACCCGGCGGGGAGACCGATCCAGAGCATGCTTCCGAGAATGGTTCCGTCGATGCGCAGATTTCGGAATTTCAGGCGGCATGCGTCGCGCGCCCGGGTCAGATTCCGGATCACGAGGAATGCCGAGACGGCCTGCGAGAGGATGGTCGCCAGTGCGACCCCCGCCACCTCCATCCGGAAAACCAGCACGAAAATCAGATTCAGCACCACATTGACAATTCCCGCGAGCACCAGATAATAGAGCGGTCTTCTCGTATCTCCTGCCGCGCGGAGAATTGCACTTCCGAAGTTGTACAGCAGAATAAACGGGATTCCGCAGCAGTAGATCCAGAGATAGACGCAGGATTTATGAAGGATTTCGGGCGGAGTTTCCGTCAGTTCGAGCATGGGTTTTGAGACCAGCAGTCCGACGATTCCGAGAACGACTCCGCCGATCAGGGAAACCGCGATTGCCGTATGGGTCGCCCTTCGGATATTCTTCCGGTTGTCCGCTCCGATAGAGTTTGCCACCAGCACGTTTGTTCCGATGGAAAGTCCGATGAACACGTTGACGATCAGTGCCGTAATAAACGTTGTTGCTCCGACNNNNGCCGCCATTGCATCCGGCGGCGCGAAATGACCGATTACGATCAGATCCGCCGCACTGAACAGCAGCTGCAGAATCCCGGAAAGAAAGAGCGGCACGGAGAACAGTACGATTTCTCCAAAAAGGGGACCTCTGCACATATCGATATGATATTTGTCATTCGGATTTTGCATCGTATACGGTCAGAAGAATGGTTGATATGGATTTTCCTGTTTTCTTTGAAGAAAGATACTTTACAGCCGCAAGTTGTTTTTTCAAGGAAGTTTTTGGGATCCTTCTGTATCCTTTCCGCACTGTTTCAGGAGCAAAAAGGGCTTTTTTGCGGTTTTTATTGAAAAAAGTTTGTTTTTGATTTGACAAGTTGGGGAAGTGTGATATATTAAGCCTCATGCGCCTCAAAAATGGCGATGATCTTTCAAGTTGTACGGTTGCGTTGAGAACTTTCTTTTCTGGTCCGAAACAAGCGTTTCTGATCTCCTTTCCGGAAAGTCCGCCGAAAGCGGAAAACTCCGGGGTTCGAAAAAAAATCGAAAAAAAGAAAGAACAGTGCTTGACAAAACAAAAAACCGTGCTAAATTAAGAACTCGTTGCTCGGCTTGATCCGAGTGATTGAAAATAGAAAATCGGGACTTGGAAAAGTTCCGGTGTTCCTTGAAAAATTGAATAGTGCGAATGGCCCGAGTCAAATTCACTGGGAGAAGCAGACTCCCTGGAGTTTTGACTAGGAGAACCGGTTGAGAGACTGGTTCAAAACAAAGAGAAAAAAGCACAGACAAACTCAAGTCTGTTACAAAAGGAATTTTGTACGGAGAGTTTGATCCTGGCTCAGAACGAACGCTGGCGGCATGGATTAGGCATGCAAGTCGAACGGTGCAGCAATGCACAGTGGCGCAAGGGTGAGGAACGCGTGAGTAACCTACCCTCAAGTTGGGAATAGCTTCTGGAAACGGGAATTAATACCGAATGTGACCTTTTGGAGGCATCTCTGAAAGGTTGAAGGCCGCAAGGTCGCTTGAGGAGGGGCTCGCGTCCCATTAGCTAGTTGGTGAGGTAACGGCCCACCAAGGC
>DDJH01000263.1:8492-8838 GCA_002338895.1 Lentisphaeria bacterium UBA1829
ACTGCCCAGACTCCTACGGGAGGCTGCAGTCGAGAATTTTGGGCAATGGGGGCAACCCTGACCCAGCAATGCCGCGTGCGGGATGAAGGTTTTCGGATTGTAAACCGCTGTCAAGAGGGACGAAACAAATGACGGTACCTNNCGGCTAACTACGTGCCAGCAGCCGCGGTAATACGTAGGTGGCGAGCGTTGTTCGGATTCATTGGGCGTAAAGGGTCCGCAGGTGGTTTGATAAGTCTGACGTGAAATACCGGAGCTCAACTCCGGAACTGCGTTGGAGACTGTTGAACTAGAGTATCGGAGAGGAAATTGGAATTCCAGGTGTAGCGGTGGAATGCGTAGATAT
>DDJH01000068.1:0-177 GCA_002338895.1 Lentisphaeria bacterium UBA1829
CCATCCGCACGGTCCTGCTCTCTTTTCTGACCGCATGCTCTCATGTGAATGAAAATTATGAAAAAACGTATCCTGAACTGATCACCCATTTTGCAAACTGCGGAATCAAGGTCGATTCGGTTACCCCTCTGGCCTATTACCTCGCCCAGGCGGAATCCGGGTACGCATTCAAAATCG
>DDJH01000068.1:187-8590 GCA_002338895.1 Lentisphaeria bacterium UBA1829
CCGCGCGAAATCGGAATTTACAAGTATAATCAGGAACGGAAAAAACAGAATCACCGCTACCGCCTCGTCGAGGATTCCGGCGTGCTGTATATCAATGGAAAAAAATTCAAGGCTCTGTTGAACGGCTGCTTTGTCATGATCGATTTCGACACACATCCGGAACAGAAGAAAATCGTGGAAGCATTTGAATCTTTTTAATACGGGAAAACAGGTTCTGTTTTCCCGTTTTTGTTTCTGCCGCTGTGCGAGGGGCTGATGCGCCGCGGCAGGTATAACCAGCAAAGAGAAGAGAAAGGGAGTCTCGTATGGCACAAAGACGAAAATCAAGTGATGCCGCTCCGAAAACAGCGAAATCCGTATCAGCAAAAAATGTAAAAACCGTCGTGAAGGCGGCCGCAGAGAAAAAGGCCGCTCCTGGGAAGAAGGAATCTGTCGCCGCAAAAAAGCCAGCCCCGGCGAAAAAGGAAGTTGTCGTGAAGAAAGAGGCAGTTGTGAAGAAGGGGACCGCCGCTGTGAAGAAGGCGGCGCCGGTGAAGAAGGCCGCAGAAGTGAAGAAGGCTCCTGCCGTGAAGGCGGCCGCGAAGAAGTCAAGTCCGGTCAAAAAAGCCGCGGCAAAGAAATCGGTTTCCGTCAAAAAGGCGGCTCCGGAGAAGAGTGCTAAGAAATATGTCTATTTGTTCGGACGGGGAATCTCCGAGGGAAAAGCCGATATGAAAAATCTGCTCGGCGGAAAAGGAGCAAATCTGGCTGAAATGGCCAATTTGAATCTGCCGGTTCCCGCCGGATTCACGATCACAACAGAGTGCTGCGTGGATTATTTCCGCTCGGGCGCGCTCCCGGAATCGCTCGAAAATGAGGTGCTCGCCGCATTGAAACGCGTGGAAGAGACGATGGGAATGAAATTCGGCGCGGAAAGCAATCCGCTGCTGGTCTCCTGCCGGTCCGGTGCGCGTTCGTCCATGCCCGGGATGATGGAGACCGTGCTGAACGTCGGTCTCTCCTCCAAAACCATTCCCGGACTGATTAAAAAGACCAAAAACGAACGATTTGTCTACGACGCCTACCGCCGCCTCATCATGATGTATTCCGACGTGGTGATGGAAAAGGCCGAAGGAATCGAACCGGAGGACGGAAAGGGAATCCGCAAACTTCTGGATGAGCAGCTGGAAGCTCTCAAAAAGACAAAGAAATACAAATCCGATACCGATCTGACCGTGGCGGATCTGAAAAAACTGTGCACGGATTTCAAGAAAACGGTTAAAAAAGTTCTCGGAAAAGAGTTCCCGGACGACGCAATGAGCCAGCTCCAGGGAGCGATTCTCGCCGTGTTCAAGAGCTGGAACGGAAAGAAGGCTGTTTCGTATCGCCGGATTGAAGGGATTCCGGACGACTGGGGAACCGCCGTCAACGTGCAGTCGATGGTGTTCGGAAATATGGGAGACACCTCCGCAACCGGCGTTGCGTTCACCCGCGACCCCGCCACCGGAAGCAACAAGTTCTACGGGGAATGGCTGGTCAACGCGCAGGGCGAGGACGTCGTGGCAGGTACCCGTACGCCGAACCCGCTGAACAACGAAACAAAGAACGAGCGCAACAAGAACCTTCCTTCGATGCAGGAACTCCTGCCCGCGATCTACAAACAGCTCTTCGAGATCCGGAACAAGCTGGAGAAACACTATCACGATATGCTGGATATCGAATTCACCATTCAGGAGAAGAAGCTCTATATGCTTCAGTGCCGCGTCGGCAAACGCACCGGGACGGCCGCTCTGAACATGGCGATGGATATGCTGGATGAGAAACTCATCGGAGAAAAAGAGGCCGTGATGCGTCTTTCTCCCGCCCAGCTGGATGAACTGCTGCACCCGATTCTGGATCCGAAAGCCGAGAAGAAGGCGGAAGTGATCGTCAAGGGACTGCCCGCGGGACCGGGCGGAGCCGTCGGACAGATCGTTTTCAGCTCGGAAAAGGCGATGGAGCTTGCGGCAAGGAAAGTCCCCTGCATCCTGGTGCGGGAAGAGACCAATCCGGAAGATGTGGAAGGCATGCGCGCCGCCAGCGGAATTCTCACCGCGCGGGGCGGAATGACCAGTCATGCGGCGCTCGTCTGCCGCGGATGGGGCAAGTGCTGCATTGTGGGGGCAGGGGATCTCAATATCTCCGAGTCCGCCAAAACGCTGAAGATCGGAAAGAAAACCTTCAAGGAAGGCGATATCCTGAGTCTGAACGGAAGCCGCGGATACGTCTACGCCGGCAAGGTGGCGACCATGGATTCCGGAAAGAATCCGCGCTTCCAGAAGTTCATGGCGCTGGTGGACAAGTTCCGCAAACTCGGCGTCCGGACCAATGCGGATACCGCCGAGGATGCGACGGTCGCCCGCTCGTTCGGCGCGGAGGGAATCGGGCTTTTCCGGATCGAGCACATGTTCTACGGAAAGAACTGCGAAAAGCCGCTGTTCGCGCTGCGGAAGATGATTCTCTGCTCGGGAGAGGCGGAACGCATCGCGGCCCTGAAGGAGCTTTTCCCCTATATCAAAAAGGATATCAAGGCGACTCTGACGGCGATGAAGGGCTATCCGGTCACAATCCGTCTGATGGATCCGCCGCTGCATGAGTTCGTGCCGCAGAGCGCGGACAAGATCCGGGAACTGGCAAAGAGTTTGAAGATCTCCGCCGCCGAGGTGCAGAAACGCGCCGATGCGCTGCATGAATCCAATCCGATGATGGGACACCGCGGAGTTCGTCTCGGCATCACCTATCCGGAAATTACGGAGACCCAGGTGCGCGCCATTTTCGAGTGCGCCGCCGAACTGCTGAAGTCCGGCGCGGAGTGCAAGCCCGAAATCATGATTCCCGTGACCTGCGACTCCCTCGAACTGCGGGATCAAAAGGCGATCGTCACCCGCGTCGCGGAAGAGGTCAAAGCCAAGTTCAAGCTCAAAAAGCTGGACTATCTGGTCGGCACGATGATCGAAATTCCGCGCGCCGCTCTGCTCGCGGACAAGATGGCCGAGGAGGCGGATTTCTTCTCCTTCGGAACCAACGATCTGACGCAGATGACGTTCGGATTCAGCCGCGATGACATCGGCGGATTCCTCGGAGCGTATCTGGAAAAGAAAATCCTCCCGGCCGATCCGTTCCAGACCATTGACCGCGACGGAGTCGGACTCCTGATCGAACATGCGGTGGACGCCGGACGCTCCGTCCGTCCCGAGCTGAAGATCGGAATCTGCGGAGAACAGGGCGGAGAGGCAAAATCCGTGGAGTTCTGCAACAGCATCGGTCTTTCCTATGTTTCGTGCAGTCCGTTCCGGGTCCCGCTGGCCCGTCTTGCCGCGGCCCAGGCCGCGATCGTGGACGAAAAGAAGAAATAAGCGCTTTTCCGAAAACGAGTTCATTTGATCGTGCGCCGTCCGATCTCCGACAGGGGACGGACGGCGTTCTTTTCTGTCTCAGAGAAAAAAATGATTTTTTTTCAAACGGACGCTTGCATTTTAAAAATGTGCAGGTAAATTACGCGTTCATAGAAAAAGGATTTTAACACAATGAAGAGCATCATTTACAGCATTCCCGTTCAGGGTTGGTGGCGTCGCGGAAGTCAATCTGCGGCGACTGATGCGTTTTAAAACATTGTAAGTAAATCAGTCGTTTCTGAAACGGCGGATTGACGAACTTGAAAGAGTTTCTCAATCCGCCGTTTTTTTTTGTTTCAAAAATCAAAATCAGGCAGCAAATAGAACAAACATGGGAGTTGAAAATGCTGAAGGAACTGGATTTCAAGACGTTCACGGAACGCTGCGGAAAAGGTGCGGTGGTGCCGGTGTACCGGGAGTATCTTGCGGATATGGAGACGCCGGTGTCGGTTCTGAACAAATTCAAGGACGATGAGGAGGTTTTCCTGCTGGAGTCCGTGGAGGGTTCCGAACGCTGGGCGCGGTACTCCTTCATCGGCGTGAACCCCCATGCGACGCTGATGGAGTTCCCGGACCGGGTGGTGATCGACGACCGCGTGAAGGGACGCACGGAGCTGCCCGGGGCGGATGGACTGACGGTGCTGAAGAAAATTCTCGCGGAGAGCCGTCTGGTGGAAAGCGCGGATCTGCCGCCGCTGACGGGTGGGGCGATCGGATATGTGTCGTACGATGCGGTCCGCAAGTTTGAACCGTCAGTCAAGCTGGAGTTCGAGGAGGGGACGCCGCTTCTCTGCTTCATGCTCACGGATGAGATGATCGCATTCGACAATGTGCGGCATACGATTATCGTATCGGTCTGCGCACGGCCGTCGGCGGATGTGCCGCTGCGGGAGTCGTACGACGACGCCATCCGGAGGATCGAAAAACTTCATGAACGCCTGAAGGGCGCTCATCCTCTTCCGGAAGCGTCGGAGGAGGATGAAAAGGAGAAAAAGGCAAAACCGTTCGAGTCCGAAATGTCGTGCGCGGAGTTCTGCGAGATGGTCGAACAGGCAAAGCAGGCCATTCGCGACGGCGAGTGCATCCAGATCGTGCTCTCTCAGAAATTCACGGCGGAGGCTCCGACCGATGCGTTGCATCTCTATCGGGCGCTGCGTCTGATCAATCCGTCGCCGTACACCTTCTTCACCAAGTTCGGGGGGCGGACCCTGATCGGGGCCTCTCCGGAAGAACTGGTGAAACTCACCGGACGCACGGCTTCGGTCCGTCCGATCGCCGGAACCCGTCCGAGAGGGAAAAATGAACAGGACGATCTCAAACTCGCCGCCGATATGCTCGACAGCGAAAAGGAGCGCGCCGAACATATCATGCTGGTCGATCTCGGACGCAACGACATCGGACGGGTCGCCGCCAGAGGCGCCGTCCAGGTCAAGGAGTTCATGACCGTCGAACGCTACTCCCATGTGATGCACATGGTCTCCCATGTGGAGGCGGAACTCAAGGAGGGGTGCGACTGCTTCGATCTCTTCCGCTCGGCTTTCCCCGCCGGAACTCTCTCCGGCGCGCCGAAGATCCGGGCCATGCAGCTGATCGCCGAATACGAACACTCTCCGCGCGGCATCTACGGCGGCGCGGCCGGATATTTCAGCTACTCGGGAAATATGGATTTCGCCATCGTGATCCGGACCATGATTCTGGAGGGAAAGAAGCTCATCATGCGGGCGGGAGCGGGAATCGTGGCCGATTCCGTCCCGGCGGAAGAGTATCAGGAAACACTCAACAAGTCCAGGGCGGTATTCAAGGCTGCGGAACTCGCGGCGCGAATCGACTGAGAAAGGAGAGAAAGAAAATGATTTTCATGATTGACAATTACGACTCGTTTACATATAATCTTGTTCAGTATCTGGAGATGCTGGAGGCGGATGTGACGGTGCGCCGGAATGATGAGACGTCGCTGGAGGAGATTGCGTCGCTGAATCCGGAGGCACTGGTGATCTCGCCCGGACCCGGACGGCCCTCCTCCGCCGGAATCTCCATGGACGCAATCCGGTACTTCGCCGGAAAGATTCCGATTCTCGGGGTCTGCCTCGGTCATCAGGCGATCGGCGAGGTGTTCGGCGGAAAGGTGGTGCATGCAAAGAACTTGATGCATGGAAAGACCAGTCCCGTGACGCACGACGGAAAAGGGCTCTTCGAAGGAATCCCCCAGAATTTCAAGGCGATGCGCTACCATTCGCTCGCCGTCGAAGCCGCCTCTCTGCCCGCGTGCCTGGAGATCTCGGGCCGGAGCGACGACGGCGAAATCATGGCTCTGCGCCATCGCGAATATCCGATCGAATCCATTCAGTACCATCCCGAGTCAATCGCCACCGTCAGCGGCAAACGGCAGCTCGCCAACTTCCTGAAACTCGCCGCACATTTCAGGGAAGGGAGAAAATAACATGCTCAGACCTTATATCGCCACACTGATGCAGCGGCGCGATCTGGAGGAGGCGGAGAGCTTCGAATGCTTCTCCCGCATCATGGAGGGAACATGCGATCCCATTCAGATCGCCTCTCTCCTGACCGCGATGCGGCTGAAGGGGGAGACAAGCTCCGAAATCGCCGGAGCCGCCCGCGCCATGCGCCGGAAGGCCTCCTTCATCGACACCGGAATGAGCAATGTTCTCGACATCGTCGGCACCGGCGGAGACGCGGCGGGGACATTCAACATCTCCACCACCGCCTGTTTCGTCGCGGCCGGAGCCGGCGTGACGATCGCCAAACACGGAAACCGCGCAGTCAGCGGAAAATCCGGTTCGGCGGACGTCCTGGCGGAACTCGGATTCAATCTCGACGTTGAACCCTCCGTCATGGAGTGCTGCATTCAGGAGAACGGCATCGGATTCCTCTTCGCCCAGAAGATGCATCCGGCAATGCGCTATGCCGCTCCGGTCCGCAATGCGCTGAAGATGCGCACCATCTTCAATCTGCTCGGTCCGCTGACCAACCCGGCCGGAGCCCGGAATCATCTGATCGGCGTGTTCGCTCCGGAGTATACGGAGATGTTCGCATCGGTCCTGAAGACGCTCGGCAGCAGCCACGCTTTGATCGTGCACGGATCGGACGGTCTCGACGAGATCAGCCCCGAATCGCCCACCCGGATCTGCGAACTCAAGGACGGCACCATCAAAACCTATGAGTTCTTCCCGGAAATGGTGACCGACGAGGTCTACCCCCTCTCTTCCGTTCAGGGCGGATCCCCGGCGGAGAACGCTCAGATCACACTCGATATTCTGCGCGGAGAGGAACGCGGCGGAAAACGGGCGGTTGTCCTTCTCAATGCCGGCGCCGCCATCTATGCCGCGGATGCCGCAAAGAACATCCGGGAGGGGATCGAAAAAGCGGCCCGGTCCATCGATTCCGGAGCCGCTCTGAAAAAATTGGAACTGCTTGTGGAGGCCAGCAAATGAAAGAGGAATCCATATTGGAAAAACTGGTCCGGAGCCGGGCGGAGGCGCCGAAGAAATGTTCGGAAGCCGAACTCGAAGCGCGGATCGCGGAACTGCCGCCCTGCCGGGATTTTGCAGGGGCTCTTCGGGAGAAAAAGGGGAGGGCGGTGATCGCGGAACTGAAAAAGGCGTCGCCGTCGAAAGGGATGATCCGGGAGGATTTCCGCCCGGTGGAACTGGCGGTCGAGCTGGAAAAGGCCGGCGCGGCGGCTCTTTCGGTGCTGACGGAGCCAAACTGTTTCCTGGGATCGCTCCACTTCCTGGAGGAGGTGCGCAAACACGTGGAACTGCCCCTGCTGCGCAAGGATTTCATCACGACGGAGTATCAGATTCTGGAGGCGCGCGCGGCCGGGGCGGACGCCGTGCTGCTGATCGCGGCGGCTCTCGACAAACAACGCTTCGCCGCTCTGCACCGATTCGCCCGGTCGCTCGGACTTGCGGTGCTCTGCGAGGCCCATTCCAAATCCGAAGTGGAGATGCTGGCGGAAGGGGGAGGGACGATCATCGGAATCAATGCACGGGACCTGAGCGATTTCTCGGTTTCCGTGGAACGGTTGCTGAATCTGGTCGGCGAGATCCCGTCCGGTCTGATCCGGATTGCGGAAAGCGGCATCCGGTCCGCTTCCGACATCCGCCGCTTCCGGGAGGAGGGGGCGGACGGGTTCCTGATCGGGGAAACGCTGATGCGCGCCCTCTCGCCCGGAGAAAAACTCAAGGAGCTCCTCGCATGAATGCCGCACTTAAAATCTGTGGAATCAATTCTCCGTATTTTGCGAATGCCGCCGCGGAGGCCGGGGTGGATTATCTCGGTCTGATCTTTGTCCCGGGCAGTCCCCGGGCGGTGACGGTGGAGGAGGCGGTGTGGATCCGCAGATCCGTCCGGCGGAAAAACGTCCGGTTCGTCGGCGTGTTCGTCAACGAAACCGAGGAGGTCATCCGCCGGATCGCGGAACAGCTGAAGCTCGATGTCATTCAACTTCACGGTTCGGAAAGCGCGGCGCTCGCCGACTCCCTCCGGAAGGATTACGAAGTCTGGAAGGCCGTTTCGGAGACCTTCGAACCGGATTATCCGGCGGACGCCTTCCTCGCGGATTCCTCCCGGCCCGGAAGCGGAAACCGGGCGGACGGGGAACTGGTCCGGCGGATCCGGCAGACCGGGAAACGGTGGATCCTCGCCGGGGGAATCTCCGAAGAGAATCTGTCGGAGGCGCTCCGCAGCGGCGCGGACATTCTCGACGTCAACAGCTCCCTGGAGAATTTCCCGGGACGGAAAAACATTCTGAAACTGAATCAGTTCATGAACAAATATCATCAATATCAAGGAGACAGAAAATGAAAACGACATCCCGTTACGGAATGTATGGCGGCCAGTACGTCGCCGAAACGCTGATGACTCCGCTCACAGAGCTGGAGAAGGCCTTCCTCGAGGCGCGGAACGACCCCGCGTTTCAGAAGGAGATGAATCACCTTCTGAAGGATTACGTCGGCCGGGAGAGCCC
>DDJH01000105.1:0-1178 GCA_002338895.1 Lentisphaeria bacterium UBA1829
TCGAACCAGAGAATGTCGATTTTGCCGTATTCGGTCAGGAGTTCGCGGACCTGGTTGCGCATATATTGCGCATAGCGCTTCATATCGCGTCCCTCATTCATTTTCTTGCGTTCCTCTTCGGAGAGTTCGCGATAGGGACCGATCCGGTTGTCGATGATGAAATCGGGATGATGCCAGTCGATCAGCGAATAGTAGAACCCGACGTGGATTCCCTCCGCCCGGAACGCATCGACCACTTCCCGCAGCAGATCCCGTCCACACGGCGTGTTGGTCACCTTGTAATCCGTGTACTTCGAATCCCACATGCAGAACCCTTCATGGTGCTTCGTGGTGATGACAAAGTAACGCATTCCGGCTTCCCGGGCGGCCTTCGCCCACTCCTTCGGATTGAACAGATCGGGATTGAAGTGCTCAAAATACTTCTGATACTCTTCATTGGTGATCTTCTCGTTGTGACGGACCCACTCATGCCGTGCCGGCATGGAGTAGAGACCCCAGTGAATGAACATGCCGAACCGTTCCCGGACAAACCAGCTCGTATCGCCGCTTCCGAATTTTCCCATGATCTTCTCCTTGCAGTTTTTCTGGTTTCCGCATCCTTTCATGCGTCTGAGGAAAGTATAGAATATCCTCCCCCCGCTTGCAAGCCGGATCCTATGAAGAAAGCAGGAATTTTTATGAAGAAAATCACTCCAGAATCAAAGAAAACTGTAACTCAGAACCCCGACGCCGGATTCCGAAGGAAGCGTGAGAAGCCGGAACAGCAGATCCCGCTCCACGACCGGACCATCCCCGCTCCGACGGACGACACGAACCAGCCAGACAAAACAGAGAGCTTCCGGAGTTTCGGGCTCCGCAATCAGCCGGAAATCCCGAATCTCCCCGAACGACCGCAGAAAATCCTCCCGGGACCGCAGAAAATCCTGCTCCGCCTTCCGGTTTCGAAACTGCGGAGGAAGCTGCGAGAGAAACTTTTCCGAATCCTTGTTCCGCACAGCCTCCAGAATCGTTTCTCCGAGACGAACGGACTCGGTACGCTGCCGATCTCCCTCGGAAACCTCCACCGACCGACAGGCACCAAACAACAGCCCCCCAATCAACCCGCACAAACAAAACAACCCCTTCCAGTACGGAAAAATGCGACAGCATTTTTCTCGGGTCAAGGACACTGTCCTTGT
>DDJH01000105.1:1271-4683 GCA_002338895.1 Lentisphaeria bacterium UBA1829
ATCCACACCATCCACACCATCCATACCATCCATGCCATCCATGCCGTCCACTTCATTCATACGATTCATCTCCCCTTTTCCCCACTCCATTTTCCCCCATCCTTCCATGAACAAAAAAACTTATTGCCCGCCGAGAGCGCCGGAGACGGAATTCCCGGAAGAGGCATGTAACTTGTACGCCTTGCTCTTTGCGGGAAGATCGGGAGCATCTGCGGGCGCATCCCACTCACACTGGGCGACGACGACCAGCTCGGAATGCTTAATTGAGGTGGAAACGCTGGAGAACAGATACCCCAGATACGGAATATCCATCAAATAAGGAACTCCCGTTGCGGACTTGACCTCCTCCTGCTTTTTCAGTCCGCCGATGATGAAACTGCTGGTTCCGTTCGGCAGACTGACCTCCTGCGTGACGACGCTGTTGGAGGAGATCCGCGGGGTTCCGTTGGATTCGAATCCGAGAAGACTGCTGTTGCTCAGGGAGATCCGGAAGCGGGTTTCGTCCAGATTGACGGACGCATTTTCAATCTTCATCGAGAACCCGAAATTGGTGAATTTTTCGGTCTGCTGAAGATTTCCCCGTCCGACGGGGATCTCTCCTGCGGACTGTTCGACCTTTCCGATCAGAGCGGAGAGCAGTTCGGCGGGACCGAGATCGTCGATGGATCCCGATGCGGCCGGGGTGGAGGTGTCGATATAAAACAGCTGGGTTTTCCGCTCCAGAGTGGCCGGCGTGTTGTTCCGGATGCAGAGTTCCCCGGTGCAGACGACTTCCGCCTTGCCGATGCTGGCAAGAAAATCAATATACCGGGTGTTCCATTTGGGGTTGAAATTATAAAACGCGGTGCGTTCGGAGCCGGTCTGCCCCATGGCGCCGCCGTACGCGGCGGCCCAGTTGTCGCGGTAGCGTCCGCCGACGGAGAAGAGATCGACGCCCTGAATGTTTTTCCACGCCTGAAAATCAATGCCCATCTTGTCGTCGTTTTCGCTGGTGATTTCGTAGACGGAGATTTTCAGGCGGACCTGCGGGATGGGGACATCGTATTTCCGGAGCATGGATTCAATGTTTGGCATGGAATAGTTCATCACGTCGAAGATGAGCCAGTTGAGATCGGGATCGTAGGCGACCAGATCCTGTCCCTGCCAGATTTCGGTGACGTCGGTGACGTTCATGCCGACATTCTGAATCAGCGGCATCAGATTGACCGCCGGAACAAATTTCGGAATATAAATAAAAGTCTGCGATCCGTAATTGGCTCCCATCTGGGGTCTGTCGAGGAATTCGACAAGGGCGTCGAAGCCCATGCCGTTCTCATGATTCTGAAAACGGTACTCTTCGGCGCTGATGATCAGAAGGCCGGTGCCGTCGACATATTTCAGACACTCGACCGCGGTGTTGCTGCCGAGCTGAACGGCGGGATTGTAGGTGGGCTGGGCGTTGACCGGAGCGGCGCCGGGGGAACTGGTCGTCGCCTGATACGGCATCGAGTCCGTGTTGCCCGGATAGACCTGCTGGAGACTGGTGTTGCCGACCCGTTTGGCTTGCACCATCTGCCGGATGTAGTCGCGGAACTCGTAGGCGTCGACATGTTTGAGAAGGTAGGTTTTGGTGACGACGCGCGGATCGTTGTTGTCGCGGATGAAATGCACCGTGTCGGTGTCATCCTTGACCTGGACGACCAGACGTGCTTCGACCCGGGAACTGTCGTATCCTCCCGTATTGTTGAAATTGGAATCGCGCGGCGTCGCCGCCGGAAGAGCCTGATCCGCCGCCGGAAGAAGCGGAAACACTCCGCTCAGAAAAAAAAGTGGAATAAGATGCCGGAATTTCATATCAATTCTCCCCCTCTTTGAAGATCCGTTTTCAGAAAATGCGGAATGATTTATTTCAGTTTCCGGAGCTTCCCGATTCCCGCGCTCGGGATCCCCGTGTTGAGCAGCTCCGCCCGGACGGTCAGGTAGACGCGCGTCTTCACCGTTTCGGTCGTTGTGGTGCTGAACAGATATTTCAGAATCGGAATCTCGCAGAGAAAGGGAACTCCGATGGTCTGTTCCACCTTCTCCGTTTTGTCCCAGGAGGCCAGAATCTTCTCCCGGTTGAGTTCCAGAGTCATATTTCCCGTGAACTGACTGGTCTCGATCAGTTCATTGCCGTAGGTGTTGCGCTCCACGACGTTGCCGGCCTGAAGATCGTAGCCGAAAAAGAGCACGCCGGGCGCTCCGGCATTCATGCCGGGCTTGTAGGGCGGAATCTCGAAATCCACCTCTCCGCCGCTCGCGTGAAGACAGACGATCGGCTGGATGACGCTCAGACACAGCTGGCTCATCCCCTCCGGAAGAGAACTGATCGCACTCGGACCGACACTGGTCCGGTCATTGTCCGACTTTGTGATGTTCTGAAACTGCGGATTGAACAGCAGCTGATAGGTTCGGGAATCGGAGTTGGAGACCGTCAGATCCGCGGAATTCCGGACCTCCGCCTTTCCGCTCTGCTGAAGGAAGCGGAGAAAACTTGCATCGAACTGCGGCGCGAAGAAGAATCCGCCGATCGGGCCGGTGGCCGCCTGCAGCGCCGCCGTTCCGCCGGACGAGATGCCGAACGCATCCCAGGCGGTCTGAAACAGATTCAGACCGGGACCGTTTTTCCAGGCCAGATACTCGATGCCGATATCGCGGAGTGTGCTTTCCCGGATCTCGTGAACGTCGAAATGCAGATGGATCTGCGAGGCGGGACGGTCCAGCCAGGAGAGAAACTGGAACATGAATTCGGAGTTGGTGCTGTTGTCCTTCCAGTAGATCTGGTTGGAGTTCTTGTCGTAGCCGTAGACGGAGCCGAACGGCCCCTCGTTGATGACCGCGTTGACGATCACATTGACAAGATCCTGTCCGGAGCGGTATTTCGGCCGGTAGACCGCCCGGGTGATGCCGGTGCCCCTGATGATCTCGCCCGGGACGTGGCCGTCGATTTCGATCTTCCGGTCGACTTTTTCGATGAAATCGTCCACATACGGCATCATTTTCACCGGACAGGTGACGGTCAGGTACTGCAGATTGTTGTTCCCGTACTCAATGCAGTTGACCACCGAGTTCATGTTATAGCGCTTGACGATGGAGGTGACAAACGGCATGATGTCGTTCGACTGAACATATTTCAGCGTATAGATTTTGGACACCATGTAATCCTGCGCGTCATCCTGAACGAACCGGAGAGTCCGGGTTCCTTTTTTTTCTTCCGCCGCACCAAGCTGGATCGTTCCGCAAAAAATCGCCAGAACAGCGATTCCCGTCAGCATATTTCTCATTCGAATTTTCCCCCCTCTTGCAGAATTTCAAAGGCGTACCGCCTTTCCCCCGTATAAGTATAGAACCTCTCCGGGCGGATTTCAAGGAGATTTTCCCGGCGGAAATTTTT